>CAZMVY010000044.1:0-23612 GCA_964569765.1 uncultured Planctomycetales bacterium | reverse complement strand
CGCCGGCCGCGCGTCTTTGCCGCGAGCCGGCGAGGTGCTGAGCTCCCCTGCCGGTGCCGTCGCGGCGACGGCCTTTCGCCATGCCGAACGTGCCGTCTGCTGCTGTTGGCGAATCCTCGCGAGGATCGTGCCGCCCCACCGTCCCGCCGAGAACGCCGCGCATCCAAGCGGGTCCAGCCCACGCTCGAGTTCCGTCCGATCAACCGCGACGGCTTCCGGCTCATCCGCGCGCAGCCGATAGCGCGCAGCCGTCAGCCCGCTCACCGTAAGGCGGAATCGGTTGAATCGCTCGCGAAACTTCTCGAGAGCGATCGACGCCTTGTCCCACGCGGGGTCCATCGGCATCGGCGCCGGCATTCGCCAGGTGAAAGCGATCCCTTGGCCGTCGCGCCGCAGGTTCGTCACGTCGCCGGCCACCGCCTTGAGATCCGCGGCGTCGATCTCCGCCTCGCAACAGATGGGCGGCGCGTTCCAGGCCTCCAGCAATGTCTGCGCCATCAGCCAGTGTCCGGTGGCGTCCGGATGTATGCCGTCGGGCTGGAGCGAGAAGCTGACCCTCTTCTCTCGCCGGCGCTGCAGGTGCCGGTTCATCGCCGTGTGCAGATCGACGACCGTGAGGCCTTGCTCGCGGAGCGACATCAGCCATTCGGCGTATCGCCCCAACACATCGTCGTAGTCGATCACCGGGAACTTGTAGCCGTAGGCGGCGGCGTCCGGGTCGGCCACCCGACGGCGGTACGGATCGTACGACGGCGGGGTCAGGACGACGAGCCGCGCCTTCGTTTCGTCCCGGGTCCGTTGTTTCAGAAGGTTCAGTCCGTTCTGAAACTGCCGGAAACGCTGAAGATCGAAAGGCGCGTAGATTCCGTCGTTCATTCCGAAGCACGCGACGATCACATCGGGCCGCGCGGCGGCGATGTCGCGGGTGAACCGGTCGAGCGCGTTGGGCCGGCGGGGCTGATGGTCCGGCTCGGACGTGCCGGCGATCGTCTCGCTGCTGATGCCGCGGTTGACGACGTGGAACTGCTTGTCGGGGAAGGCGGTGACGAGGTAGGCCTCGACGTAGTCGACGTACAGCCCCGCCTCGGTGATGCTGTCGCCGTAGAAGACAACCGTCTCGCCGTCCTTGAGGAAGAAGTCGCCCTCCGCGGCCAGACCGATCCGCGCGAGACCCAGGCACAGCACCACTGCCGACCAGACAGAACGCATGAATCACCTTCCGCAAATCCCGAATTTGTCAAGGCTTCGCCGGCACGCCGTACATCCAACGACCGGACTGCGCCGGCGCAACGGTCACTACGATGACGTCGTTCTCGCGGCGGCTGGGAACGACTTCGCCGCGGCTTCCCGGCGTCGGACCTTCCGCCACAATCTGCAAGTTCTCCGGTAGCCCCACTGCCGGCAGACGGACGACGCCTGTCCCGTGAACCATGATCTGAAGCAGCGCGCCGCCGTCCACGCGCCGCTCCGCCACGACCGGCGCCCAGGCGACCAGGGGTAGATCCTGATCGGCAAAGATGGTCTCCCGGCCGTCGATCGTGATTCGCCGGCCGCCGGCGCCCGCGAATGCGATCAGGTGACCCTTGTCGTCCACGCGGAATGTCATCGCCTGCCGGCCGGAGTACCTCACCGTGTGGCCGTTCACCTTGAAGTCGTGAAGCTCGATCTCCTCCGTCGGCGGGGGCACGCGCTGGAGATACTCCTGGTCCTGCTTCTGATCTCGGGCCCAGCCGCCGGCCCAACCCTCCTCGACTTCGCGGAAGTGCCGCGTCACGGCCACCGACCCGTTCGGAAAGCGGCACGTCAGGTAGTCGGTGGTGCGCGAGAGGTACTCGGTGTTGTCGTTCGTGCCCGGAAAGCGACCGGTGGGCGGATAAGCGCCGAGCGCGTTGAGGATCTCGAACCACCAGCGGATCTCGTAGCCGAGGCTGCGGGCCTGGTCGTCGCGAGGCCGGAAGCCGAGGAACGTAACGGTCCCGCCGCCCATGAGGAGGCGCCGCGTTCCCACGGCGGAACCCTTCACGCGGGCGAGAGTCTCGGTGCCCGGGGTCGGCGCAACCGGGTACACATGGTCCACGAGGAAGTCGGTGAGGATGACCTGCGGCGGGAGGTCCTTGAGGATTCCTTCGAACACGACCTGCCGGCCGGGCGCCATGAAGCCTTCCGTCGCATCGGGTGTGTATTCCACGCCGACGAGTCTTTTCCATTCGGCGAGCACAGTCTCGCCTTCCGCAGAAAGTACAGGCGGTGGGCCGGACCAGATAACGCGCCCGCCACTCTCGGCAAGCTCTCGCATCATCGCCAGCAGCCTGTTCGACGGAAACGGCTCGAACGTGGTCACGAGCGTCGTGAAGCGGCGCCCGGCCATCTCGATCGCGCCGCCGGCTACCCGGCCGCGCTCGAGCAACTTGGCCTGCGTGACGAAGTTCGCGTAGCCGTACAGCGTCATCCAGCTTCCGAACCGCTCTTCGACGGCGACGAGATCGAGCGGATAGAGCATGAGCACATCCACATCCCGGTGCTGCATGTCGTGAACCATTCCGTAGAACGGCGAGGCCGCGGTACCGTACGTGTTCTCGAGCGCACTCCGGCGGCGGCTCAGTTCCGCGGGCATGCCCCAGTGGGCGGCATAGGAATACGGGACCTCGTTGAGAATGCCGGTCGAGCAGGCCAGGGCCAGGCCCCAGTAATCGCGATCCGCGTAGCCGCCCTCCGCATGGTCGTTGCCGTTGCCCGTGAGGAAGTCGCCCCACTTGAAGTAGTCGTGACAGGCGGAGGCCGCCTGCTGAACCGTGTTCGACCAGACGAAGCTCGGGGTGTACTCGTATCCGCTGCCGTTCATCGATTGCCGCCCGCTTCGCCACGAGTCGCACGTCGGGCTCTCGGCCCAGGTGGCGTGCGCGCGGGCATCGAGCCGATGCCCCATTCGCTGCTCCGCGTGTCGTTTGGCCTGGACGAAAAGATCGACGACGCCGTCCTGGAGGAGACGGTAGTAGCGCGAGCGAAACAGTGCCGTGCGCCGGATGTCCTCCGGCGAGGAACCGAAGACGTGCATCACGCCTTCCTTCGCGCTCAGGTCGTTCGCGAAGTCCTCCTGGCCGTAGGCGAAATAGACCATGTACTTCGCGAAGTCGCCGTATTCCGCGCCGTAGAGGTCGGCGAACCGTTTCGCGAAACCGGGGCTGACGTACCGCACGGCGAACTCGCCGGCGTCGTGATGGCCGTGGTAGTTCCAGTCCTGTTGGATGTGCATCTCGTCCGAGTAGAGGCCGTTCAGCCGCACGCCGGCGTCGGCGTACTTATCCACCAGCGCCCGCAGGTACGGCAGGGCCTTCTCGCTGAAGTAGTCCATCTCGGGCGTCCGGTACTGCTGAACGACAAGCACGCGGTCGAGCGGACCGATATCCGCCCGACCGGCGCCGTAGATCCGGATGCGCTTCGCCGCTCCGTCGGCAGCGGGGTCGGACAGGTGCTCCACCTTGGCAACGTCCGTGATCTCCACGATGCCCTTCGGGTCCACGACGCGATACGGAGTCCCGTGCACCGGGATCTCGTGGAAGGCGAACACGCGGACGCCCGCGTCGGCGATCTCGATCGGGCCCTTGTTGTTGGCCCACCTCTTCTGCTGCCACAACTGGACGCTGAAGGCGCCGGTCTTCGGATCGCGAAGTCCCTTGCGGTAGTGCAGCCACAGGCCCGATTCGCCGGCCTGTCTGGCATATGCCGCGCCGATCTCCAGCGGGCTGAGCAGGCTCAGTTCGAGCCCCAGTCCGTACTGCTGCGCGAACCGGCTGATCGCGGCGATTCGCTGGACGTACTCGTCCATGTCGGGCATCAGGCGGCGCGGGCCGGCTTGGCCGGGGCGGTACTGGCTGAAGAAGTGATCAAAGGCGAGGATGAGCGTGCGCTGGCCGGCGGCCTTCGCGCGCTCGCACACCTGGCGGAGGCTCATTTCACGCCTCCCGTGCGCCAGCGAGAGGTTGAGAACCTTATCCGGATCCGCCAGCGCCTCGAGCTCCTGATCGCTGACAAGAATGATGCTCGAACGGCCTATCCGGAAACCCCACGGCCCGGGAAAGCAGACCAGTTCACCGCAATAGACGTCCTCGGGCAGGGTGCCGCGGCTGGCGGCCGTGGGTTGAGCGCTGCACGGCCGCGTCGCGAGCGCTGCGAGCAGGACCGACGCGAGGGTACCCCACATCTGCCCTCCCTTCGTCCGACATACTCGATCAGGGCCGGAGCCCGGCCGACGGAAATCGTTGCGTGTCATCGGTCCGGATTGTACCCGCCTCCGGGCTCGCTGCCGAGCGGACGCACCCCGGCGCCGCGTTCAACATGCACCCCGTCCACTTCACGCCCGGCCGAAGGCCCGCTGGACGACGGGCTCCGGATGACGCGAGCGGCAGCCGCGCGTTTGCTTGTGGTTGAAGGCCGCCTCAGGGTTAAGAACGAAGCTTTGACCCGTAGCGCTTATCGGGAGCACGGCCAGCGAAAAACCCGTAGCTTGACCAGCGTCAAGGCCGTTCCGATCGGCCGGGGCTATGATCCAGAGCATGAATCTTCCGCACGAAAGCCACTGTCCGGAAGCCGCCGCCGACCGGCCAAGGCGCGACAAAGGCAGCGTCCGTGCGCTCCGCCGCGACTTGAAGACCTTGGCGACTTTCATTGATGTGTACTGCGGGCACCAGCACGTTCATGCGGAAAAGAGACGTGTCACACTCAAGACGCACGATGTCGAGGCCATCGCCGGCAAACCGATTGTGTTGTGCGAGGCCTGCCGCAAGCTGCTCGTTCATGCCTTCGTGAAGCGGTCGAACTGCCCGATGGACCCGAAACCGGCCTGCAAGAAATGCCCGAACCACTGCTATCACCCGAGCTACCGCGAGAAGATCCGGGAAGTGATGCGATTCTCCGGCCGCAAGCTCGTGATGAGCGGGCGGCTCGATTACCTCTATCACCTCCTGTTCTGATCACCGAAGCGCCGGGCCTTGATGTATCCCCCACGCCGCGTCCGAAAGCCCGCCTTGGCGTAACGAGCCTGGGCAAACGATCCATGCGACCCTGCCCGAGCAGTTGCCGTATAATACCAAGGCGCCCGGTTCTCGCGCGGAGACGTTCCGCCTGGAGGTCGCCATGAGCACAACGTACCCAGTACTCGCGCAATTCGTGAGCATGCCCGGATGGGGCGAGCTACTGATCATCGCCTTTATCGGCCTGCTCTTGTTCGGAAAACGGCTGCCCGAGGTAGGAAGATCTCTCGGCAAGGGGATCGTAGAGTTCAAGAAGGGCCTGCGCGGTGTAGAGGACGAGATCGAGGACGCGGTAAACCGCCCGTCCTCCGACCGCGCCCTGCCCCGCAACAACGATACATACCAGGCCCATGCGACACACGAAGAACCGGCCGCGGAGAAGACGCACTCGCCGCCGGGGCCGTAGTTGCCCTGCCCGCACGCCGACACGGCGGACGATGGAAATGATTCGGTTCTATTTCACCGGGTGGGCCACCGGGGAGGAACCGGTCGCGCGCATTGCGAAGCTGCAGGCCGCCCGGCAGTAACACGCTGGCGCCCATAGCCTTCCGATACCGTGGGCCCTGGCGCTGCGCGCAGATCGGCCCAGGTAATACCGACGACGCCCACTCACGCAGGACTGTCCGGCCCCCGCCCAGTGCTCGCGGTTCCGCACAACCCATTAGCAACTGATGTGCCGAACAGGATCGGCCCTGCTCCGATTCCGGCCCGAAAATCGCCGCGGTTTTTCTCAGCCTGCGTAACCTGAGTTACTCAAACTGAGCGGTTCTTCGAACGGGCAACACAGGACTTGCGAGAGATGGCCGGAAAACTGCGTTTCGCCGACACGAGAAACGAGAGAACCGGCCGTTTTCCGCGACATCGCAAATCGCCACAAGTCCTTGGCGTTACGTCGGTTATGTGTAACCTTCGTTCAAAAACCGCTCAGTTTCAGTGAGTTAGTTTCGGCTCAACCCGGTCCGTATAGTTGTCGATAGCATTTGGAGCTTCCGACGGACAGATACAGATCCGTTTGCCATCTGTGGTGGCTACCAAACGGGCGGCAGTCACTCTCATGTATGCGGGGCCGAAGCGCTTGATGAACCCGAACGAGGCAGCCAAGCCTGGGGGCGGCCTACTCGTTGCAGAGCGCCGGTGGCCTGCCAGCAGCCGTACGGCCGATTCCATCACTTCCAACGGACGGGTTCCAGGGGGTCTTCAATGCGGTTGTCTGCATTCGCGGCCGGTCGGCTCTCGACAGTCGTCCTGCTATTGGGAATGGCTTGCGTACTAAGCGGCTGTCAGCCGTCGGACTCACCCGGCGACGCCGGCAACGGAGCGGCGGAAAGCACCGGTCCGGTGGTGGTGCGGGGACAGACCTACGCGGACCTCAGTCTTTCCGATGGCACACGCCTGATGATGGTACCGATCTTGCCGGGCAACCCGGTGGAACTCACCAAGCTGACACTGAGTAAAGCCCAAAACGACGTAGACCTCTCCCCGTACGGTATCAGGTCCGCAGCGTACATGCGCACCGTCACATTTGACTCCTTCGATCCAGTCGCGCAGGGTGCCAGGGTCTGCAACATCGTCCCGACACTCACCTTCCCTCGCGGAGAAATCGCGGGCGTCGATGCATCAACCCTGACCGGCGCGCGCATCGGGGATTTGCAGGTCGGCGACGAGACGCGGTACGCCCACGTCGCTTTTCTGCCTGCGCGGCTCTTGGACGGGCAAGGTACCCTCATCGTCGCTGATTACCTGTTCCCAGACTCGATCGCCTCCGACCTCGCGATGAAGAACCCTGAGACGGCCAAATCGCTCGAGGCGCGCGAGCAATCGGCGATCCGTCCACGCCAGATCCGGTACGTGGTCGGGAGCTTCGCCGGCAGCGCCAACTGGTCCGTTGACCCCGCCCTGGTTCTCATGGAACCCAGCGCAGGCGCAAGCGAGGCCCGTATACCGGCCACGGGCCGACCGGCCAACGCCCCGCCCCTCCAGACAGTCGTGATCCTCGTCCACGGGCACAACGAGAAGGAGCGTTTGGGCTACGAGACAGCCGAGGTCGGACCACCGTGGCAGTACGCCTACAAGCGCGATGTGTGGACGCACCTGTACAAGGCCGCACTGGAGACCCGGGCGGACAAGCTGGAATGTACGGCGTTCTACGAGTTCATCTACCCTACCTACCGACCGATCTTCACCGAGACCTCCGGCGTGAAGCGTCTGGATCACTCGTTCGCCGAGGCCGTGAATGCCGAACTCGGGCCTCTGGTGGCGGCCAACCCCGACCTGCGGGTGTACATCGTGGCCCACTCGATGGGTGGCGTGGTGTCACGGGCCGGCATTCAGTTGCTGAACAGCCCCATACAGAAAGCATTCAAGCTGCTGATTACCTGGGGCACGCCCCACCTGGGCAGCCCGCTCACGACCCTCCGCTACGTTCTCGGCGCCCCGCACGGCGCCTATCGGGCGGGCCCCGACGGCGTGGTCACCTTTCCACTGGAGAACATCGACAACACCCTCTTCGCCCTCCGCCGGGCCATCGACGATATGGCCGTCGACAGCCCCGGCCTGCGCGATCTCCGTTGGGCCAACAGCCATACCAGCACCCCACACAACCTGGCCCTGGAGAAGCTGTTCACATACGGGGAATCGATCGCCGGCGATGACACCACCATGCAGGTCTTCGACCTCGAAAACGGCCCGTATCTGTACTCAGACAACCTGCGGACACTCAACAGCAACGACATCTACCGGCTAAGCTACAAGTACTTCTTCTTCTACGGAGTGACCAGCAAACGTCCTAAGGTCACGGTGGGCGGCTTTTGGTTCCGCCGGCCTAAGCTGGAAGGCGGCGAAACCGCGATCGGTGCGCTCGTGATGCCCTGGTTGATGGCCGATCCGAACAGCCCGTTCGAAGCCCACCTGGTGGGCGACAGTGACGGGGCGGTGCCGATCGCCTCGATGGCCGGCGCGGGCGTGGGCCCTGCGGGAGGCGGCATCGATCTGGGCGACCTCGATCACGAGCAGTACTTCGGCTCTCCCCGCAACCCGGGACAATTCACAGAGCCGGCCCTGGCGACCGACGTCGCCCTTCAAACGCTGGCGGCCATCGAATTCGCTACCTGTTCTCGCGGACGCTGGATGCTAACCGACACCAAGTACTTCTCCCAGCCAGCCGCCGCCGCCAGTCCCTACACCTTCTCCGCGACCGCGGAGGGCGGCCAGGCCGTCACTGGCGTGCGCTGGACGGTGCATGTATCCGCCTTTGACCCCGAGTTGGGCGACATATCGTACGACAAGGAGCTGTTCATCTCCGCCACCCGCAGGTGGACGGCACCCGCATCAACACTGGAGCCGAACCAGGAAGTGGCAATCCCGATTTCCGTGGAGATGACCTGCACCGCAAACATGAACAAGTATGTCCGTCCGCCCCGGGTGATCCCGGATGTCACCGCGCTCATCTACGTCAAAGACGGTGATGAGGAAGTCAACAACCCGTATCGCAGCACGTACGTCAACGCGCGCAGCACGAGCCTTTCGGACGCCAACCAGTGGAAAGCCGCCGACTCCCACACAGTTCTTTTCCCCGTCCGGGACGGTACCCCCGGCGATACCCTCAAGATCACGATCTACTGCCGCGATGCCGCCTACCAATCGACGGTCGGCGGCAGCGGCGGGCTGGAAGACTACTTCCAGACCGCCGGCGTGACGTACACCTACACGTTCCGCGCGCAGTGATCGCCCAACCACGCTCCTTACCGAGGAGAAAAGGGTGTCAGGATGGAATGGCACTGCTGTGCGCTGCGGTTCCGAAGGCGAGGCGCAACGGTAGCGTATGCAGTGCTCCGGTGGACGGATTGGGGCTCTGCGGTGGAGCGGGTTTTCCGTCCGGCGCGCCTTGGATGATGTCGCAACCCGTAACTGGTCGATGATTGTCAACGCCCCCCCCGGTTCGGCGCTCTACCAGAGCCAGGGAGGGTTTTGTCATGTGTGCCATGGAGATGCCGAAAGTCCAGTCCCTCGCGTCCGCCGGAGTCCATTTGCCCTCGTCGCCGAGCCGTTTCTTCAGCAACCCGGCCTCACGTTCGCGGAGGTGCTGCCCGCCGAAACGATCGAGAGGGCCTTCGCCGAAAACGATGCCCTGTTCGGGCAGGACCATACCTTCTCCACGCCGATCGTACTGTGGGCTTTTCTGGCCCAGGTCTTGCGTGACGGCAAAGGCGCTGCCTGCGCCGCCGCCGTGGCCGATATCGCCACCTACCGTCAGCACGTGGGCTTGCCCGTCCCCTGTGGGGACACGTGGGACTATTGCCGGGCACGGGCTAAGCTCAACCGAGCGGCCTTGCGGCATCTGGTCGGTCAGGCGGCCGAGGAACTCGAACGCGAGGCCGATCCGTAGTGGTTGTGGCACGGCCTGCACCCCAAGCTCGTTGACGGCTTCACGTTCACGATCATGGACACGCCGGACAACCAGCGCGAGTTCCCGCAAGCCGAGGCGCAGGCCACCGGCGTGGGCCTGCCGAGCGTCCGCGCCTGCGCGATCCTGTCCCTGACGACCGCCGCGATCCAGGATCTCGCGGTCGGACCGTATGCTGGCAAGGAGACGGGCGAAGCGGCCTTGCTGCGGACCCTGCTCGATGATTTCCGCCCGGGAGACCTGGCTGTCCTGGACCGCTGTTTTGCTCGTACCCGATGCTGGCGCTGCTGGCCCGGCGCGGGGCACAGGTCTGTACGCGGCTGTACCAGTGCCGTTCCAGCGACTTTCGCCGCGGCCGGTGTTTGGGCGACCACGACCATCTGGTAACTTGGCGGCGGCCTGTGCGGCCGGCGTGGATGCCCGAGGACCTCTACGCGCAGATCCCCGAGACGCTGACGCTGCGGGAACTGCAGTTCGTTGTGACGCAGCCGGGCTACCGCGCGAAGGGGATCACGGTAACTACGACGCTGACCGATCCGGCGGCGTACCCCAAGGAGGAGATCGCGGCCTTGTTCGGCTGCCGCCGGAATGTGGAACTCGATATCCGGGCGATCAAGCAGACTCTCCACCTGGACCACATCCTCTGCAAAAGTCCGGCCATGGTCCTGCGGCACCTGTGGGTGACGCGGCTGGCGTACAACCTGATCCGCAAACTGATCGCCACGGCCGCCGCGGCACACGGCAAGCCACCTCGCCAATTGGGCTTCACCTTGGCTTGCCAGACGGTGCTGGCGTCGTGGATGCTGCTGGCCACCGGCCTCTGCCGGGATGCTTCTTCCTTGTGGACGCACGCCTTGGCGCGGATCGCGGCCAACGAGGTCGCCAACCGTCACGGACGGATCGAACCACGCGTGCTCAAACGACGCCGACATCGTTGTCCTTTGATGCAGCAGCCACGGCGGCAACTGCGGGACGAACTCAGGAAAACGTAACCGCCAGGCAAGAAAACACTTGGACCGGCAGTGCCATTCCATCCTGATACCGTTTCTTTCTGACAACGGGGAACTCGATTATAACTCATTTCTTTATCGATGGTTGCGCCTCAGATTCTCCTGGAGACGGCCGCACGGCGATATAGGCAGGCGCACTGAGGCGGCTTCGGGGAACTTTGCAGAATACTGAAATACCCGCTTGCTATCGGCTTACTTACCCGGTAGACTACATTTGGAGGCGGGATGGTCCTGCCCGAAGAGGGTTGCGCCCGGAGCGGGCCTCGTAAGACCGAGCGGTGAGTCTCGGAATTCCCTGAAGGAGGAAAAAGCACATGAGGGTAAAGGCAGTCTTATGCTGCGGTATCGCGCTGCTGGTGGCGGCGTCGACGACGCAGGCAGCGTACACGTACATCGTCGAAAGCCGTCTGTCGGGCGGCGCTCAGAACCCGCTGTTCACGTTCAGTGGCCTTGCTACCACCACGGCCAAGAGTACGGCAAGCGGGCTTACGGGGACCGGATCGTATTACGCCGGGGACACGACTCCCGTGAAGTGGGGCGAGTGGTCGTATACACCGGCGGCGGGCAACGGCGGTTACTACGATGTGTACGGCACTTGGGCAACCAATGCTTACGCCTCCGGTGTGACCCCGCCAACCTGGACCGTGCACAATGCGGGTGCTGACGTTGTGGTGCAGATCGCCCAGACGAGCGGCGCGAATGCCTGGAACACGCTGGCTACAGGCGTGAAGCTCAATGCCGGCACCGCATACACCACACGGCTGGCCACCGCCGCTACCGGGCTGTCGAACAAGCGGACCTACTTCGATTCGGTGCGATGGGTGGCGAGCACCCCCGGCGCGCCGACGAACGCGCAGCCGCCCAACGGCTCCACGACGGTGCCGCAGACCGGTCCCGGAAATGAATTGAGCTGGGCGGCCGGCGCCTGCTCCTCGTTCTTCGACGTGTTCCTCGATACGAACACGAACCCGACGACCAAGGTCGGGTCAAACCTGACGGGAACCTCGTTTGACCCGGACAGCCTGGGTCTGCTGCCGAACCAGACGTACTACTGGAAGGTGGTTGCCAAGAACGTCGACGTGAGCACCTCCGGAACCGTCTGGAGCTTCACGACGACGCCGGAGCCGGTCACGATGCTCTTCCTGGGCCTCGGTGGCCTTCTTCTGCGTCGCAGGCGCGCCTGAGCGGCTCTGCGGTCGGTCTGACAGGTTGGCTTTGTTTTCAGAATCGCGACGGTCCCCGGTACTCACTGCCGGGGACCGTTCTTGTTCTGAAAAGGCGCAAAGGCCCGGGGCGAGGGTGATCGTGTACGTCCCAACCCCTGACCATGCCGAGTCGCTCGGGACGATTCGCACATGGGCCTCCGACTCGTTCCTGCCCCCGGCGGCTTGACGTACAATATGGCCGGACCGTGCAGTCGGGCGGCTTCTGCGGGGGGCCCGGGAACCGAGACGACTCGTCGTGGCGACGGCATGCATACAAGCAGGCAAGCCCGGGTCGGCGGCGTGGGGCGCGCTTGCGCTGATGGCGGCCGTTCACGCGGTTCTGGCCGTCGGCACGCTTCGCCAGAAATCCGTCACGGTAGATGAGTTCGGCCACTTGCCCGTCGGCTACAACGTTCTCACCACGCGCGATTTCGCGTACTGCGAGTTCAACCCGCCGTTGATGAACGTGCTCAACGCGGTACCGCTGTTGTTCATGCATCCGCGGGATCGCGGCGAGGCGGTCGTACCGTCGGAGCCGGATCTGAAGTACAGCCTCTGGGGCAACGGGTATGTGTTCATGGCTCGTTTCGAGGCCGACTACCACCGGTTGTTCGTTTCGGCTCGCTGCATGACCGTGGCGGTCTCGGTGCTGTTGGGTGTCGTGGTATTTGTGTGGGCGGGTCAACTGTCACCCCGGCGCCCCGCTCTGGCCGGGCTGCTTGCGGCAGGACTGGTCTGGTATTCCCCGAACATGCTCGCCCACGCGGGGCTCGTGACGACAGATATCGGGGCGGCGGCCTTCATCACGCTTGCCGCCTTCACGTTCTATCGTTATCTGAACCGACCCATGTGGCGGCGTGCGATCCTGGCCGGCACGGCACTGGGCGTGGCGCAGCTCGTGAAGTTCTCCGCGATTTACCTTTATCCCGTGCTGCTGGCGGCGGCCATCTACGTACAGGTCCGGCATCGCGCGATCCCCTGGGGCCGTTGGGCGATGCACGGCTTGTGTATTGTCGCGGTCAGCATCGCTGTTGTTAATGCGGGCTATCTGTTCCAGGGCACGGGTCGGGCGTTGGGTTCACTGCCGGTCAGGAGCGATGCCTTGCGTCGGCTACAGGGCGCTCTGCCTTATCGTACCCCGGTTCCGCTGCCGCAGGCGATCGTGCTCGCATTCGATCGGCAACTGGAGGTCGCGAAGGTCGGCGGTCCGTCCTTTCTGTTCGGTAAGACCTATCCCGGCGGGCGGTGGTACTACTTCCTCGCGCTGCTGGCCATCAAGACGCCGATACCGCTGCTGGTTATCGCCCTGGCGGGTTTGATGGTTGCGGTACGCAGGGGAGGGTGGCCGTCGGCCGGCGGCCTGCTGCTGCTTGGTCTGGCCGGCACGTTGCTCGCGGCGTTTTCGCTGTTGAGCAATGAGCATGTCGGCCTGCGGCTGATCATGCCGGCGGCGCCGCTGTTCTGGGTCTGGGCCACCGGCACGCTCGCCGAAGCGGCCGGGCAGCGATGGCATAGGGTTGGAATCGCCGCGCTGGCCGCCTGGACGGGCCTGGAAGCCGTTCGGGCCTATCCCGATTATCTTGCGTATTTCAATTCGTTTGTGGGTGGATCGTCGCGGGGGTATCTCTACGCTGCGGATTCTAATGTGGACTGGGGGCAGGACCTGATCGAGCTGAAGCGATACATGGACGCGAACGACATTGATTGCATTCAGCTCCTGTACTTCGGCCGGGTCGCCCCGGAGGTTTACGGCATTCGCTACGTGGTGCCACCCCCGAGCGGGTTCCGGCCGGGTTATGCCGCCGTCAGCGTCACTCTGCTGGCGCTGCCGTACATTCTCTACGACCATGGGACGCTGATCGAAACGCTGCGGCCCACGCGAATCGACCAGGCAGTGACGGGGCCGCCGGTCGGCCGGATCGGCTACTCGATGCTGGTATTCAGAGTTCCGGATTCCGCCCGTCCGGCCCCGTTTTGAAGCGTCGGGTTCGCCGAGAACTGTGGGATGGAACGGACAATGAATCGATCGGTCTCGCGTATTCGAATCTTCCTGGCCGGAGCTGCTTTGTTCCTGCTGGTGCCGGTGGTCTATGTCCCGGCGATGCGCGGCGGCTTTGTGTGGGACGACAACGATTACGTCACCGAGAACCGTGCCCTGCGAAGCCTCGACGGGCTGGGCAGGATCTGGTCCGACATCCGGGCGACACCGCAGTACTACCCGCTCGTCTTTACAAGCTTCTGGCTGGAATACCGTCTCTGGGATTCGCGGCCTGCCGGCTATCACATCGTCAACGTTCTGATGCACGCGACGAGCGCCGTGCTCTTGTGGCTCGCGCTGCGACGGCTGGCCGTTCCGGGGGCGTGGCTTGCCGCCGCGATCTTCGGCGTGCACCCGGTGCATGTCGAGTCCGTCGCGTGGATCACGGAGCGCAAGAACGTGCTGTCCGGCGTGTTGTACCTGTTGGCGATGCTGGCATACCTGCGTTTCGCTCGTCTCGATTCGGATCCTGCCGTTGCACCGCGCCGCCGGCGGTCCTACGCGATTGCGCTGCTGCTGTTCGCCTGTGCGCTGCTGAGCAAGACTGTGACGGCGTCCTTGCCGGCGGCCCTTCTGCTCGTGCTGTGGTGGAAGCGGGGTCGCATCACACGGCGGGATCTCTTTCCGCTGGTTCCCTTCTTCGCGCTCGGGGCGGTGATGGGCCTCCTCACGGCGTGGGTCGAGAGGCATCACGTCGGCGCGGAGGGGGCGGAGTGGGCCCTGTCGGCCGCAGACCGCTGTCTGATTGCGGGCCGGGCGTTGTGGTTCTACGCCGCCAAGCTGATCTGGCCCGCCCGGCTGACCTTCATCTATCCTCGCTGGTCCGTCGATTCGGGTGTCTGGTGGCAGTATCTCTATCCCATCACCGCCGTCACCGTGATCGGGTTGCTGTGGGGCTTTCGGCGGCGAATCGGCAGGGGGCCTCTGGTGGCGGTTCTGTTCTTTGCCGTTACGCTGGCCCCGGCGCTGGGATTCTTCGACGTCTACCCGATGCGCTATTCCTTCGTGGCCGATCACTTTCAGTATCTTGCCAGCATCGGACCGATCGCGCTCGCGGCGGCCGTGATAACATTGCGGCTCAAGGCGGCGGAATCCAAAGGCGGCCAGGCCGGTGTGGTCGCCCGCCGTCCGCGGTCGTCGGCGGTTGAATTCCTGATCCCGGCGACCTTTCTGGCGGGGCTGTCAGTGTGTACGTGGCGGCAGGCGGGCATATACCGGGATCTGGAAACGCTCTGGACTGACACGCTGGCGAAGAACCCATCGGCCTGGATGGCCCACTACAACCTGGCCCTCATCCGGGACGCTCAGGGCAGGCGCGATGCCGCCGTGGCCCACTACACCGAGGCGTTGCGATATCAGCCGGCCTTTGCCAAGGCTCACTACAGTCTGGCGAATGCCCTGGTGGGCGAGGGCAAGCTGGATGAGGCCATCGCGCACTATACGGATGCGTTGCGCGCGGAGCCGGCCTGGCCCGAGGCACACAACAACCTTGCCCTTGCGCTGGCCGCCCAGGGCAGGTTCGAGGAGGCGGTTGCACACTACCTGGAAGCTCTGCGCTGCAAACCGGCCTATGCGGAGGCGCACAACAACCTCGCCAATGAGATCGCGACACCAGGAAGGATGGACGAAGCCGTACGGAAGTATACCGCAGCCTTGCGAGTCGAGCCGGGCATCGCCGAGGCCCACAACAACCTGGCGAATGTGTTGGCCGCCCGGGGCGATCTCGACGGAGCCATCCGGCACTATGCGGAGGCGTTGCGCATCCGGCCGGACTACGCCCAGGCGCATTACAATCTCGGCTTGGCATTTCATCGGCAGGGCAGGCTCGACGATGCCGCCGCGCACTACGCCGAAGCGCTGCGCCTCAACCCCGGCTATGCTGAGGCCCACAACAACCGGGCCAATGCGCTGGCGGCGGCGGGCAGGCTCGACGAAGCCATTGCCCATTACGCGGAAGCACTGCGGCTGAACCCGGGCTTCGCGGAGGCGCACTGCAACCTGGCCGATGCGCTGACCGCCCAGGGGAAGCTGGACGACGCCGCACAGCACTATGCGGAAGCGATTCGACTCAAGCCGGCCCTGGCGGCCGCGCACAAAGGACTCGGCGTTCTGCTGGAGCGTCGGGGCGATGCGGACGGCGCCGCCCGGGCGTATCGGGAGGCCTTGCGCCTCGATCCGGGCGACGCCGCCGCGCGCGATCGTCTCGACAGGGATTCTGCCGCACCGAGGCAGCCTTCGCAGCGGTAAGGCCTTGCACCCGGACACCGGGCGGGTACACATGCAGAATATGAAGGATGGGTTGTCCAATCGCCGGCACGTTCGCGCGATCGGGATGCTGCTCCCGCTGGGTGTGCTCGCCGTCACACTCATCGTGGATTGGCCCGTCCTCTCCGCGCAAGCCACCCTGTTGGACGACGGCCAGTTTCTCAAGGAGAATCCGCTTGTTCAGAATCCAAGCTGGTCCTCGGCTCGGACGTTCCTCACGGAGGTTCTCCATCCGTCCACGGTGTCCGGCTACTACCTCCCGCTGAGCATGATTTCGCTGATGCTCGACCATGCGATGGGCGGCCGACCGGACAACCTGGCGCCGTTTCATCGCACCAGCCTGTTGCTGCATCTGCTCAACGTCAGCCTGCTCATGGCGCTGGCCTGCCTGTTGTTCCGCAGCGTCTGGGCGAGCGCAATTGCGGTCTTGTTCTTCGCGTTGCATCCCCTCACGGTGGAGCCGCTGGCGTGGGTGGGAGAGCGCAAGACCGTGCTGGCGACCTTTTTTGCCCTCGCCTCGCTGCTGTGCTATGTCCGATGGGCGCAGGGTCGCCGTCGTTTTGCTTATGCAGGCAGTCTCGGCCTCTACGTCCTGGCCCTGCTGAGCAAACCCACGGCCACGCCGCTGCCGCTGGCAATGGTCCTGATGGACTACTGGCCCCTGAATCGACTGAGCCGGCGGAGTCTGCTGGAGAAGCTTCCCTTTCTCGCCGTCGGGGGCGCATCGGCCGTCATCTCGACTCTCTCGCACGCGTCCACCTCCGGGCTCAGCGTCCTGCACGGCCGATCGCCGTGGGAGAGCGTTCTGCTGGCCTGTTACCTTGTCGTCTTCTATGTCGGTAAGATGATCCGGCCGGCCGGCCTGAGCCCCGTGTATCCCGAGCCGCATCCGCTGTCGCTCTCGAACACCGGGGTGCTTGCGGCTCTGGTCGGTACGTGTGCGCTTGCTCTGGGCCTTATTCTCTCTGTGCGCCGCAGCCGTGCCCTCGTGGCAGGGAGCCTCATCTTTCTTGTCCTGATTCTTCCGACGCTCGGTATCGTGGGATACAGTTGGGTGGTCGCCTCCGACAAGTATGTGTATCTGCCCGCCGTGGGTGTCGTACTGGTTCTGGCGGCCGGCTTGAAATGGATCCTCGACGCGATCGCCCGTTGCGGCGGGGCGCGCTGGCCGACGCTCGTTCTGGGCCTCGCCGTGGGGGCCGTCGGGATGTTTGAGGCGGCCGGCGTCCGCCGATACCTGGCGTGCTGGCGCGATTCCGAGACCCTGTCCCATCACATGTTGGCCATCGCGCCGGGCCACTCCTACGTCCTGGCCGGTATGGGGCTTACGCTGTTGGACGAGGGACGTACGGACGAGGCCATCGAATACCTCGTTCGTGCCGTCCGGGCCGATTCCCGCAATGTGGCTGCGTGCAATTGCCTGGGGATCGCCTATGCGAGGCAGAACCGGATTGGGGAAGGGGTGGAACAATTCCGGATCGCCGTGGCGACCGATCCGAACTACGCAGAGGGGTACGCAAACCTCGGCAGCGCGCTGCTTCGGCTGGGTCGGCCGGACGAAGCCATCAAGCCCTTGCGACGCGCCCTGGCGCTCAAGCCGATCATGCCCAAAGCGCAGCTCACCCTGGCGGAGGCGCTCGCGATGACCGGATGGCCGGATGAGGCCATGCACTGGTTCCGCCGGAGCCTTGCGTATTGGCAGGGGGATGCGGCCGTCTGTTGTGACCTGGGTGATACTTTCGTCAGGCAAGGCAGGACCGCCGAAGCCATCGAGTGCTACACGGCGGCGTGGCGAGTCGCCCCAGACTCCCCGCGCGTGCTCAATAACCTGGCTTGGCTTCTGGCTACCTCCGACGGCATCGATCGTCAGCGCGCCGGCTTGGCCGTGGCCTTGGCGGAGCAGGCATGCCGCGAGGCCGGCCGTGAGGAGCCTGGCACGTTTGACACCCTCGCCGCTGCCTACGCTGGTGCGGGTCGGTATTCCGAAGCCGTGCGCACGGCCGAGCGGGCTATCGAGCTTGCGACGGCAGCGCAGCAGCACGACCTGGCGGCCGAAATCCGCGGCCGCCTTGAGCTTTACAGGGCGGGGCGTGCATATCGAGAAAGGCCGGCCGCTTCGGCCCCGTCCGCGCGATGATGTGAACTGTACAGGCAGATGCCGTCGTAGTAATGTCACTGCGGTCAAGGGGCCCTGGCGAGCGCCCTTCTCGGTCGGCCCTCAAGTGTCGGCTGCCGCGATGGGGGCATGACTCTCAGACCGAGGACGGCACGATCTGCGTCGTTTACGATGCCCGAGCAGGCCACAATCATCAGCGAGCACCCGCGAATCGACTCACCACCGCGTGCGTGGCGGCTCTACGCGATTGCGTTCGCGGCATCGCTGGCGCTGTACCTGGCGACCATGGCCCCCGGCGTGCTCTGGCAGGACAGCGGCCTGGCGCAGGTCCGGACCATCCGCAGGGATCTTTACGGCGACCTCGGGCTGGCGTTGAGCCATCCGCTCTACTACATCTTCGCGATTGCGTTCCAGACCCTGCCGTTCGGCGAGTCCGCGTTCAAAACGAATCTTGTTTCGGCGGTCTTCGGAGCCGTTACCGTCGCGAACGTGTTTCTGCTGCTGTGGCTGCTCACTGGCGGCCTCCGCGGCGCGGTGGTGGGAGCGATCTCGGTCGCCGTGGCCCATAAGTTCTGGCAGCACTGCGCCCTGGCCGAGGTGTATACCGTCACGACAGCCCTGTTGACGGCGGAGTTGTTGTGCCTCCTGCAATACGTTTGCACCGGCCGGGATCGGTGGCTCCCGGCGATGTTCCTGTTCAACGGGCTCGGCATCAGCAATCACATGTTCGCGCTGCTGAGCCTCGCGTGCTGGGCGGTGTTCGTGGCATGGCTGCTGGGCACGAAGCGGCTGCGTCCGTCCGTCGTTCCGCTGTTGTTGCTCGCGTGGGCTTGCGGTGCCGGCCTCTACCTGAGCATGATCGGGATCGAGATCGGCCAGGGGGCCGGCGTCGGAGAGACGCTCCGCTCGGCCGTCTTCGGTCGGTCGTATATGCGGAGCGTCATGAATCTGCTGCTCACCCGGCGGCAGATCGTGCACAGCGTGCTGTACCTCGGACTGAGCTTCCCGACGCCTGTCGTGCTGCTCGTGCTGCCGGGCCTTGGATCCCTTCGCAGCGGGACCGTCCGGCCGGCACGAATCGCCATTGCCGCGTTGCTGGCCGTGCACCTGGTCTTCGCCGTGCGATACGATGTGCCGGACCAGTACACGTTCTTCATTCCCTCGCTCGTGTTGATCGGCATCCTGATCGGTCTGGGGGCCGACCGGTTTCTGCGGGGCCGGTCCGCCGGGTGGACTGCGTGCCTTGTCCTGGGTGCGATGCTGCCGGCCGCCGTGTATGCCCCGCTGCCGCGGGTTGCGCGGGCGTTTCACCTTCCTCTGGGCGTGTCGCGCGGGATACCGTACCGGGATGAGTATGCGTATTTCCTTCATCCGTGGAAGACCGGCTACGAAGGGGCATGGCGCTTCGCGAACGAGATGCGCGAGATCCTGCCCACCGGCGCCGTGCTCGTCGCGGATTCGACGACGGTGCGGCCGATCCAGTATCTCCAGTTGACGGGGCGCTGGCATCGCGATGTGACCGTGTGGCCGCCGATGCCGGAGCGAAACCGGCCGATCCGCGCGTTGACGGAACAGGACCTGCGCGGTGCGCTGTCCGCCGGAAAGGTCTATGTCGTCAGTACGGAGCCCGGCTACTGCCCGGCCTGGCTGCGCGAGGGGTACGAGTTCTGCCCATACGGCATCGTGTATCGTGTTTGCGGACGCAGGCCGGCGGCCATCCCGTGATCCGGGGTACTCGTCGCGCCCCGGCGGCATCGCCATAGCCCGCGCTGCGTAGAGAGCGGGCGTTGCCGAAGCCCGCGGAAAGGGAAGCGTCGCTTCGGGGTGATGTGCCGTCGATGGGCGGGGCGGGCGGCCTTGAGATCGCATCACCAGGGCTTTGCGGCACAGCCCTGCGGACCTGCTTTCTCGCTTTTCCGCTCCCGCGTCGTTGCGATATGCCGCGACGCGGTATACACAACTGCCGCCGCATGTGGTATACCGACGGCATCCGGGCAAGCGGGGCCGCCGCGAGCGGGAGGAGCCGGAGCGGTCCGACGCACGGGGGTAGATTCAGGGGCTCGAACGATGTCGCGACGCCTGTATCTCGACAACTCCGCCACAAGCTTTCCGAAGCCCGAAGCGGTGCTCGAAGCTATGATCCGTTATGCGCGGGATATCGGCGCCTCCGCCGGACGCGGCGCGTACCGCGAGGCGATCCAGAGCGCGGAGATCATCGCCCGGTGCCGTTCGCTGCTGGCCCGGTTGTTTCATGCGCCGAAGCCCGAGTCGTTCCTCTTCACCCTCAATGCAACGGATGCGCTCAACCTGGCCATCAAGGGCCTGCTGCGCCCGGGCGATCACGCGATCACCACCTGCATGGATCACAACTCGGTCTTGCGGCCGCTGAACGCTTTGCGGGATCGGATCGGCGTCGCAGTTACCTTCGTCCCCTGCGATCCGCAGACGGGCCTGGTGGACCCCGACGACATCCGCCGGGCGATCGGACCGAAGACGCGTCTGATCGCCCTCGTACACGCGAGCAACGTGACGGGCACGGTACAGCCGATCGCCGAGGTCGGTCGGATTGCCCGGGAGCGGGAGATCGCCTTCCTCGTGGACGCCGCGCAGAGCGTGGGCCATCTGCCCATCGACGTACAGGCGCTTCCGATCGATGCGATGGCCTTCCCGGGTCACAAGGGGCTGCTCGGGCCGCTCGGGACGGGCGTTCTGTACATCCGCCCGCACCTGGAGCGGCAGCTCGAAACGCTCCGCGAGGGCGGTACGGGATCGGTCAGCGAAAAGCCGTACCAACCGGAGTTTCTTCCCGATCGGTACGAGCCGGGCAGCCACAACGCGATCGGCATCGCAGGGCTTGCCGCGGGCGTCGAATACATCCTGAACCGCGGGATCGACGACCTTCGCCGGCACGAGGAGGGCCTTTCGACCGCGTTTATGGATGCGGTGGAGGGCATCGACCACCTCACGCTGTACGGTCCGCGGCGGCTGGCCGACCGCGTCGGGGTGTTCAGCATTCGCATCGCGGGGTATGAGCCGGCGGAGTTGTCGGCCGCCCTGGAGGCGCGCTTCGGCATCCTGACGCGCAGCGGGCTGCACTGCGCTCCCCTGGCGCATCGGACGATCGGCACGTACGACGGGGGCGGAACTACGCGCTTCTCGCTCGGTCCGTTCGTGACCGGTGACGATGTCGCACGGACGGCGGATGCCCTTGCCGAACTGGCGAGGCAATCGCGGACCGTAGCAGTCTGAGAGGCCTGCTTTGCACGCCCGGCTTGTGTCCCCGTGCGTCACGCCCGTATACTCCCCGGGTTCGCTCCGCACGCGTGTTGCGGGCGGGGCGCGGCGGAGTTCGCGTGATGGCGTTGCCCTTTGATCCCAATTTGAGGCCGGCCGCTGCGCCGGTTTCGCCTGCTGAGGCCGCGCGGCGGAGTCTGGCGCGCCGGGAGCGGGAGCGCCAGCTCTGGGTGGCACGCAGCTTCACGACCCTGATTGTGCTCGGGCTGGTGGTGCTCGGGCTGATCCTGTATCGGCGCGACCGGGTCATGCGGGCCCGCTATCTGGGCTCGCTGGAGCAGTACGTTGCGGTTCTGAATGAGCGGCTGGACTGGCAACGGAAGCAGGGTTGGGATCCTGTGCTTCTTCCCTCCGAATGGGATGTGAGCCGGCTTCGGCCGCAGCCCGAGGCGCCCTTCGACTTCTACCGCTACTATGACGAGTCGTTGCGCCAATTCGCCCAGCGACGTAAGGAACCGACGATCATCGCCTGGTCCGAGGCGACCGTCCCGATGACGCTTGGTGCCGACGGGCGCCCGGTCGCCGTGTACCAGGACGGTCAGGTCCGCGTGGAGTGGCTTACGGAGAGACAGTTCAACGAAAGGTTTGACCGGCAGCAGGAACAACTTGAGGAGGCGATTCGGCACGCCGAGGGTCAACCCGTCAACGTGAAATGAGCAGACGAGAATCGCCGGCCGGTTCGGGGTCCGTCAGGCCGGGCACGCGCAGGACTTCGAGCCCTTCGCAAACCGCACGACGCAGGAACTGCAACCGCGGCAGATCTGGTAGCCAAGATCCAGGCGGATGTCGTCGCCGAACTCGGAGGCCCACACTTCGTATTCGGTCCTGCAGATCCGGCTGCCGATTTTCGGCGCGAGGTGGACGCGGTCCGACTTGACCAACAGGTCGTACCAGGGGCATGTCGTGATGGTGATGGTGAACCCGCCGCCGTCGGGGTCCTGCACGGCCTGGTAGTCAAAGCCCTCGATCGAGAGCTTCGTTGTGAAGCACTCGAACAAGCCGTGTATTCCCCGGTCGAGACCGGTAAGCGACTTGAGTTTGCGGGCCTGGATCCTGGGCATCACCTTCCACACTTCGTCGTCCACTTCGAGCGCGACGTCGAAACCGTGCTTCTCCTCAAGCTTGACGAACCAGAGCCCATCCACGGCCGTGTAACTGCGCTGGAAGTACCCCGCGATCTGCTTGTCGGTCAGTTGAATCATCGTTCACCTTTCCCGGCTCGATCCTCGCCGCCCCCGCGGCACCGGCGCCGGTTGCCGGCCGATCGGGGCGGTTCCGGTTTCGCCGGGGCGTCACGGTGGCGCAGCGGAACCTTTCTCCCGCATGCCGTGGACGGGGTCGGCCCAGCTCGCATAGCGGAGGCAATCGGTGCGCGGATCGAACCATGCCTCCGCCGCGACGCCCTCGTCGTGGTTTGCGTAGATCATGCGGGGACCGCGGTCCTCGAGAGGCTTGCCGAGCGCGGACCTGACCGCCGCGCGGCTCGCTCCGAGCGGGAGGGATTCCCACCGCTCGAAGGAGAGCTTCTTCTGGCAGCCCCCGGCGGCGGCCGCCGCCAGGGCGATCGCGGCGGGCAACAGGAAGCGGCCTCGGATTCGGGTATTCACGGCAACCCCCGTGCTGCTCATCGCGGCCGAGTGGTCGGCCGGGTCAACTCCGACTTGCGGAGTGCGAACTCCAGCACATATTCGTCCTGGAGTGTCTCGTCGGCCGGCGAGCGGTACGTGGCGGTGAGGATGTACTTGTGATCCGGAGAGGGCGGAGCGCCCCGCGTCCAGGCGAGGGGAAACTCGTACATCTGCGCGGTACGGTCCCAGTAGAGCTTCTGATCCTGGGCGGTGGCGAGCGTGCGTTCCCAGAACTCGATGCGTTCGCCCTTGCGCTCGGCGGAGGCCTTCTTGTACGCATACAGCTCAAAGTACAGGTGTCCGACGATCTTGATGGGGTCGCCGAACTCGTCCGTGGGCCGCAGCACAAGCAGGATACCGTCCGGCACCTGGTCCGCATCGAAGCTCTTGATTTTCGTGAAGGGCTGAATGCGGATCTGCCGCGGCATGAGCAGGGAGAGCATGTCGGCCTTCTCGGGGGCGACCTTCGGTGCGCTCTTGCACCCGGCGAGAACGGCGACCATCGCGCCGCCGACCATCCGTAAACATGCTTTGTATGTCATGTTGTCATCCGTGCGTCGTAGAGTGCGTCCGTCTCGATTGATTCCGCCGGACGGGAGTCTAACTCGCACCGTGGAGGGCTGC
>CAZMVY010000043.1:0-23740 GCA_964569765.1 uncultured Planctomycetales bacterium | reverse complement strand
CCCCGCCGCCGCCTGAAACCCCCGCCCGCCCCCCGGCACTGCGCCACCCCGGCAGACCTGGATTCGTCGAGTGTTCACTCGGCTTTGGGGGGCCGGCCGGGGTTCCTCAGCGCGAACGCCAAGCCGAGGCGCTGTGCCGTCTGCCGGGTCCGGGCCGCCTCACTTCACGGATGGAATCGCTCCGGCCGTCCGAGGCATGCATGCAAACCTGCCGATCATGAGCGTAGCGTCAATAATCAGTGACGTCCCTGTTCGTGCCCATGTGCTTGATGATCGCCTCGCCGAACTCGCTGCACGTGAGCAACACGGCCTCCCGGCCTTCCGCCGCGAGCAGGCGGTGAAAGTCGTAGGTGACCGTGCGGGCGGCGATGGCGCCCTTCATGCCCCTGAGGATCAGGTCGGCTGCCTCGTTCCAGCCGAGGTGCCGGAACATCATCTCGCCGGAAAGGATCACGCTGCCGGGGTTCACGCGGTTCTGCCCGGCGTACTTCGGCGCCGTGCCGTGCGTGGCCTCGAAGATTGCGTGCCCGGTAACGTAGTTGATGTTGCCCCCGGGGGCGATGCCGATCCCGCCGACCTGGGCGGCGAGCGCATCGGAGAGGTAATCCCCGTTGAGGTTGAGCGTGGCGATCACGTCGAACTCGTCCGGGCGCGTGAGAACCTGTTGCAGCGCAATGTCGGCGATGGCGTCCTTGATGAGAATCCTGCCTGCGGCGAGCGCCTGCTTCTGCTCCGCGTTGGCCGCGTCCTCGCCCTCGGCCTTCTTCGCGCGCTCCCACTGCGCCCACGTGTAGGTCTTGTCGCCGAAACACTGCTCGGCAATCTGATAGCCCCAATCGCGGAAGGCGCCCTCCGTGAACTTCATGATGTTGCCCTTGTGGACGAGCGTGACGCTCTTGCGCCGATGGCGGACGGCATAGTCAATCGCCGCGGCAACCAGCCGCTGCGAGCCCAGCCGGCTCACCGGCTTGATGCCGATCCCCACGCACACCTCGGCAGACGGAATGCCCGGATGGATCTTCTGCTGAAACTCATCGACCCGGGCTTCCGTACCGAAGCGTATCTTCGCAAAGTCCTTCGGAAACTCGTGCTCGATAAAGCGCAGGACCTTCGCGGCTTCCGGGGTACCTCCGGCGTACTCGATGCCGGCGTAGATGTCCTCCGTGTTCTCGCGGAAGATCACCATGTCCACCTTCTCCGGCCGCTTGACGGGCGAAGGCACGCCCGGGAAGTAGCGGACCGGACGCAGGCAGACGTAGAGGTCGAGCGTCTGGCGGAGGGCGACGTTCAGCGAGCGGATGCCTCCGCCCACCGGCGTGGTGAGCGGTCCTTTGATGCCGACGAGATACTCGTGAAAGGCCTCCACCGTCTCGTCCGGCAGCCACGTGCCGAACCGGTCAAACGCCTTCTGCCCCGCGAAGACCTCCATCCAGACGATCCGGCGTTTGTCGCCGTAGGCCCGCGCGACGGCCGCATCGAAGACGCCCCGCGCGGCCCGCCAGATGTCGGGCCCGGTTCCGTCGCCCTCGATGAACGGGATGATCGGCCGGTCGGGCACCGTCAGCCCGCCAGCGGCGGACATCCGTATCTTCTCGCCATCCTTCGGCGGCGTCGTGGTTGCACTCATGCGTGTCACTCCTTGCGACTATGGGTCGCGGACGCCGCACTATATCATCGGACAGAGCCGTGCAACAGCGCCGACGGACCGCCGGACCGAGATCCGGAGCGTCGTTGACGGCGTTGTCTCCGGTTGTTCTCGCGGGTGCGGCGAAGAGAGAACTTCGCGCACGGAAAAGTCAACGGCCCGGCGCGGGAAAAACGCGGCACGCGGATTGCCACGAGGCGGGGAATCGATCGTTCACTTGCTTTCGCCTCGGCGCCGGGTATAACTGGGTGTGCAGAGAAAAGAATCTGCCATGTTCGATACGAGAGGAGCCATTTGATTGAACCGTAAAAGAACCCCGGGAGGTCGCGGGAGCCAGGAATTGACGAACCCGCCATGAGCGGGCGGTCATGAACGGGCCGGACCACCCACCTGTAATAGAGGGTTCCGTCAAATACCTCTCACCGGCATTGCGGTGGAGACTTTTCGCTGCGTGCGAGGCTCGCTGTTATCGGGCGAGCCTCTTTTTTTGATGCCGACCGGCGGTGCGGCGCCTGTTTTCACAGAAGCGGCCCCGCCGGCGTGCCGAGAGCGATGACGGAATCGAAGAGGTGGAATACCCCATGCACATTGTTCTGTTCGAGGACGCCGGTTTTGTGAATCTGCTGCCGCTGGTCTACTGGCGCGCTGTTTTCGAGCTGCGATGCGGCTGCGGCAGCCTCCTGGAACACGTCCAGGCGCGCTATCCGGACGCGGACATTACGCTCTTTGTCCGGCCCGAACTGAAGGCCGTCGTCGCGCAGCGGACCCGCCTGCCGGTGAACGTCCCGCCGGCGGGCGACGACGTGCTCTTTCTCAACGGCCGCCTGCTCCTGCGGGAGCCGCTGGGGGACGTTCGCGCGCCGGCCGCGTCCTGGGCGGACGGGGTGCTGCTCTGGGCCGACGTCCGCGGCCCGCTCGTCCACCAGATTACCTGGCAGACGTTTCTGGAGCCGCGACAGGCGGACGGCGTCTTCGCCGCCTTGCCGCCGCACAACGTCGCTTCGGGTGAACGCCCGACGAGGATCGACTGGCCCTGGGACCTCGTGCATCACAACAGCGACATGATCATTCACGCCTGGCGCCGCCTCGGTTCGCGCGGGATCGAGGGCAAGGTCGACGGCGGCGCACACATCCTGGACCACGCGCACGTCTGCGTCGGCCGGGGCAGCCGGATCAAGCCCGGTGCCGTGCTCGACGCGGAGGATGGGCCGATCATCATCGGCGAGAACGTCACCATTCAGCCGAACGCCACGATCCAGGGACCGTGCTGCATCGGTGACGGCTCGATCGTGCAGACCGGCGTGTCCGTCCGCAGCGGCACGAGCGTCGGAAGGGTCTGCAAGATCGGCGGCGAAATCGAAGGCAGCATCATCCACGGCTACTCGAACAAGCAGCATGACGGCTTCCTCGGCCACGCGTACGTCGGCGAGTTCGTCAACCTGGCCGCCGACACGGTCAACTCCGATCTGAAGAACACATACGGCCCCGTTCGCGTGCCGATCAACGGCGTGTGCATCGACTCGGGCCGCACCTTCGTGGGCGTGACCATCGGCGACCACGCCAAGACCGGCATCGGCCAACTGTTTCCCACGGGCGCGGTGGTCGGCTTCGGCACGAGCGTCGCGACGAGTGGCCTGGCGCCCAAGTGGATTCCCTCGTTCCGCTGGCTGACCGACGAGTCGGACGAGCCGTACGATGTAGAGCGTTGCCTGGTCGTCGCGAAGATCGTCATGGCCCGTCGGAAGCTCACGCTTTCGCCAGCCGAGGAAGACCTGTTCCGCCAACTACCCGCCATCGCCCGGCGCTACGAACGCACACCCGGCGAGGGCGCGTCTGCGGTATTGGCCGAGGTTCGCGCAGACTGAGAAGCGACCACACCAGGACCTAGGTCGAGGCACCGCGCGCCGTGCCCCCGACCCACCGGCCGGGGACGCAACGCACGCCCTGTTCGCAGAGCAGAAGGATATTGGAACACACACCCTCTGGCCTGCCGCTCGAATGGGGATTACGCCGGAATCTCTCCGGCCAGCCGCGCAGAGAGACGGACGATCGCCTGGCGGCGGTATACCCGCGCAGTGCCGGGCGAGATCCGCATGATCGTCGAGACCCGCCGGTAATCCATCCCCGTGAGATCGCGGAGCACGACCACGCTCCGAAGCTGCTCAGGCAACGACAGGATCGCCGTCCGCATCCGCTCGACGGCGCGGGGCTGCGTCATCCCCTCCGGAGAATCGGGCTTTGCGCCGGCCCAGCCGCAGCGCTGCGCCACCCTCGGCAAGCGCTCCCGCTCGCGCTGGCGATGACGGATCGTCTCAATGCCCGCGTTGATCGCACACCGGTAGAAGTAGGCTGCTCGATTGCGCCCGGCCCGCCTCGGTCCGCGGGCGGCCAGGTGGCACACCACGTTCTGATACGCATCCAGGACGTCCTGCTCCCGGCCGAGCATCCGCCAGAGCATTCCGATAACCCGGGCGCTATGCTGCTGCAAGACGGCCAGGATCCATCGCTGCCCGTTCACTGCCCTGGCCGTCTCGAGTTGGTCCAGAATCCCGCGAAGCCCCGCAGGAAGCCCGCTGGTCATGGTCTGCGTCATTGCGATCCCCCGTCGGTTGTGCCGCCGTGTGGCACGAGGTCTCCGTGGGTTATGGAAACGGGGAGAGCGGATCTTACAGAAAAACGCGGGGCACCCAACCACCGGGGGATGAGGCAACCGGACGCCGGCTGTCGGTGCCGCCGGGGCATCTTGGCGGCGGTCGGGGCGTCGGCGACATCAGGAGGCTGCGTTCAGCGGCCAAGGAGTCCAGCCTGCGCCAGGCCGTTCAAGGCAAATTGAACCGACACCGCAGCGAGCAACAGGCCCATCAGGCGAGCGACCAGCTTGAGCGCGAGGGGGCTGAGTCGGCGGGCGCCGCGCGCGGCCAGGTAGAGGATGCAGTAGCTCAGCAGGCACACCGTGAGAATGCAGGCGAAGAGCGCCACGCGTTGTTCCGGCGTCCGCGCCTGATTCAGCAGAATGAGCGATGTGGAAATCGCACCGGGTCCGGCGAGCATCGGGACACCCAACGGCGAGATAGCGATATCTTCCTTCTCCGTGCCGGCCTCGACTTCCTCCCTTGTTTCCTGCGCTGCGGAGCGTCTCGCGTACAGCATGTCCATGGCGATGCGCAGCAACAGGATACTGCCGGCGATCTGAAAGGCGGGCAGCGTGATGCCGAGGATTCTGAATATCCACTTGCCCAATGCGGCAAAGAGCATCAGTACGCCCGCCGCCACCGCGCACGCGAGCCGGGCCATGCGCACCTGGGCGGCGGGTGGGGTGCCGCTCGTCATGGCGAGGAAGGCCGGGACCACAGCCAGCGGATCGACGATGACGAAGAGGGAACTGAACGCCAACAGCGTGTATTCCGTCAGGGTCACGAAGCAGTCCCCTCCGGCGCTGCCGTGACGACGGGCGGGCGTTGCGCGGCCCGCCTGCCGCGCCCGGGCGGCGATTCATAAAAGCTTGCCCCGCCGATCGCCCGGAGTTCCGCCAGGCTGGTGATGCCATCGGCCACTTTGAGCAGATCGTCGTCATGGAGGGAAAGTGTGCCGGCCATCCGCATGTGCCGGCGAAGCGTACGTTCGTCAGCGTGTTTGAGGATGAGGTCTGCATCCTCCTCGCGGAGGCGATGCACCTCGAAGATGCCGATGCGTCCGCGGTAGCCGCTCTGACTGCACTGCGGGCAACCGACCGCGTGCCAGGTCATCCTCGGAACCGGCTTGCCATAGGCGCGCAACCATTCCACTTCGGCGGGCGTCGGCGGTTCCTGCCTGCGGCAGGCGGGACAGAGCCGCCGCACAAGTCGCTGGGCAACGATCACATCCAGGGTCGCGGCGATGTCGGGGTCGGCCAGCCCGAAGTTGCGGAGGGCCGTAATCGTGCCGGCGGCGTCGCGCGCGTGAAGGGTGCTCAGGAACACATGGCCGCTGTCGGCCGCGTCGATCGCGGCCAGCGCCGAAACGCGGTCCCGGATTTCGCCCATGCAGATAATGTCCGGGTCGAGGCGCAGCAGGCCCTTGACCCCCTCGGCGAAAGTGAGACCCTGCGCTTCATTGACCTGAATCTGGGTCACGCCCTCGATGACGTACTCCACGGGGTCTTCGATGGTCACGACCGAGCGATTGGTGTGTCGCAACTCATGCAGCAGCGCGTACACGGTCGTGGTCTTGCCCGCGCCGGTCGGACCACTGACGAGAATCATGCCCCGCGCATCCTCGAGGGCCCGGCGAAGCCGCGTATAGCCGACGGGACTGAGGCCGAGTTCGTCCAGACGCAGATGCGAGAGCTCCGCGGGCAGAATGCGCAAGGCGAGTTTTTCGCCCAGCACGCTGGGAGCCGTCCCGGCGCGTACGCTCACCATGCGGGCGCCGATCTGAAACTCGGCGCGCCCGTCCTGAGGCCGCATCGTGAACGCTGGATCCAGGTCGCAGTGGCTCTTCACGCAGCGCAGAAGATAGCGGCCCTGATCGACGCTGAGGCGGATGGTGTCCACCAGTTGACCGTCGATGCGGAAACGAACCTGGTACCCGTCGCCGAACGGGTCGAGATGAATGTCGGACGCATTCTCGCGGAGGGCATCCTCCAGCATCGCCATGACCAGCCGCCGCATCGGCTGTGGCGCGCTTTCGTCAACGGCAGCATCGGCCAACCGCTCGTTCAGACTCCGCGAGAGCAGAGGGTTGCGCAGACGTTGCGGAGATTCCGGTAGCATAGGGGCTGCACTCCCGTGTCCTCGCGGTCTATGGACGGTCCGTCCTTCGACCACTCGCCCCGCCGGGCAACCCCGGGTCGATCGGCGTTTGCCCGGTCCCATTCCGTCCGAATCGTGCCGGCCGCATGGAAACGCATACCCGACCGCCGTCAGGTCGTTCCCAGATAGCTGTGGCCCGGCAGGAAGTCAAGCAGTTTTCGCAGGCTCGCGGTGGCCAGGCACACGCTCGTGTCGGCGGCACCGTAGTACACCTGGAGCGTGTCGCCGTCCGTGCCGAGGACGGCGCCTGTCGGGAACACGACATCCTGCACATCTCCGATCCGTTCATATGGCGCGAGCGGCCCGAAGATCCACTCGTCGCTCCGGAAGAGGACTTTGAGCGGATCCTCGCGATCAAGCAGTACCAGGCCGATCCGGTACAGGCAGCCCGAGGCCGTCATTCGGACGCCGTGATAAAGGATCAACCAGCCGGCAGCCGTCTCGATGGGCGGGGTGGACAGGCCGATCTTCCGGGCGTCCCACCAGGCGCCGCGGCGCGCCGGAAGCAGGACCTTGTGGCTGCCCCAGTGACGCAGGTCGGGGGAAAAAGAGATCCAGATATGTGCCGAACCCGAAGCAGGCACAGGCCGATGAATGATGGCCCAGTGACCTCCGAAACGCCTCGGGAACAGAGCGGCGTCCTTGTCCTCCGGCGGCAGGATCAGCCCGTAGTGATCGAAGTGCGCGAAGTCGCGGGTGAGCGCCAGGGAAACGCCGGGACCGCCTTCCGAAAAAGCAGTGTAGACCACGCCGTAGCGATCCAGCTCCGGGATCCAGGTGATCCGGGCATCCTCGATTCCCCACAGCTCCTCCGGCCGATTTTCCCGGTCGGGCTGCAGGGTAGGCCTCGGGTCGATTCGCCAGTTCGAGATGCCGTCCGGCGAACGAGCGGCGCAGAAGTGCGACAGACCCCTGCGGTCCTCCGCCCGCACCATCAGGAGGATCTCGCCGGTATCGACGAGACGGATCGCGCCCGGATTGAAAACCGAGTTGACCGGATAAGGCCAGTCTTCGGGCTTCAGAATCGGATTGCCGTCAAAGCGACGAAGCAGTTGCTGATCCTCCTGATACTCCGTCGAGCTGAGCGGATCCCGACGCGCACTCTGGTGAGCCGGACGAAAGCCGGCGCTGTCCTTCATCGTTGAGCTCCTCCTGCAGTTCGTACATCAGTATAAGACTCAGGAGCCAGCAGATCGTTGACTCGGCTCCCTGGTTTCGGTTGACGCGGTCGGCGTGAAGCCCGTCAAAACATGCCCCGGTGGCATAGTCGTAGAGCGGCAGCCCCAGATCGTTCTCGCCGAGGAACCACTGAAACGCCCGTCGGCCGGCCGCCGCCCAGCGCGGCTCACGCGTGGCCCGGTACGCGGCCACGCAGGCATCCAGCATCGTGAAGGCCTCGATCGGCTGCTGGTCGAAGCGGGCCATCGTGCCCCCCCGGCGATACCATCCGTTCGAACCGACGGGGGAAAAGCGGCCGCGCTCGGACGTCTGGATCCTGTCCAGCCACTCCAGGGCCTTGAGCCCCCAATCCAGCATGGTTCGATGGCCGAGAGCCTGTCCCGCCTCGATCAGGGCGTGGGGGATGCGTGCGTTCGCGTACGTCAGGGAATCCTCCAGCCAGGGCCAGTCGTCCGTCGCGTTGCGTTGCATCTGTTCGAGCAGCCGATTGGCCAAGGTATCCCGGACGGCCCGAATCTGGGAGGCGCCCCGGTATCGCCGCAGGTAAAGCTGGGCGGCGAGGATCGTAAGGGCCATCGCCCGGGGCGAGGTAAACGTATGCGTCTGAGGCAGGCTGCGCTCGATCAAATGCGCCGCCAATCCCCGGTGCGACTCGTTTCTCGACAGGCTGACGGTGTGGGCCAGCCCCCAGAGCGTCCGGCCGTGAACATCCTCCGTGGCACCCGGTTTGGTCCACGTGCGCTGGTAGCTCAGGAAGTTGCCGAACCGTTCGCTTTCCTCATCAAAGGCGTAGGACAGAAAGGCCAGGTATCGACTGGCCAGGTCGTCCCACACGGTCGATTCGGGTTGCCGGTGAGCAGCCTTGGTCGCCACTATCAGGGCCCGCGCCTGGTCGTCGGTGCAGTATCCGTGGCGCAGGTCTGGGACGCCGTACCGCGCGTGCTGGAGGATGCCGGTGCCGTCCGTCATCCGGAGCAGGTGGGCGGGGTTCAGCTCGGGGAGGCTCTCGAACCGATCCGCTTCGGCGCGCGGCTCGCGAACCGGCAGGGGCGCGTGTGTCCTTTCGGTGCGGACTTTCTCGAAGAGTTCCAGATACTGCGCGGCGATCCGTGGCCAGACCATCGCGCGGCCGAAGTTGTACGCCCTCTTGCGCAGGGCGTGCCGTGCGGCGTCATCCCGGAGCAGCTCGATCAGGATGCGGCTCAGGGCGTGGCTGTCGCCGAACGGAAAGAGCCGGCCCCGATCCTCGGCAAGCAGCTCGCGGGCGTACCAGTAGGGAGTCGAAACCACCGCCTTGCCCATGCCCATCGCGTACGCGAGGGTTCCCGACGTGATCTGGGCCTCGCTGAGATACGGCGTTACATAGATATCCGCCCCCCCTATGTACTCGCAGAGTTCTTCCGTATCTACGAAGCGATCCACGAAGAGAACGTGGCCGGAAAGGCCTCGCTCACGTACCCTTCTCAGCAGGCTGTGCCGATACTGTTCACCGTCGGTCCGCTTCAGGTTCGGGTGCGTCGCGCCGACCACCAGGTACAACACGTTCGGACACTCCCGCGCCACCTCGGCGATGGCATCGATGGCGATCTCGATGCCCTTGTTGGGCCCCAGGAGGCCGAACGTCAGAACCACCGGGCGCCCCTCGGCCTTGAATCGGTCTTTGAAGTAATTCGGGTCGACAAAGGGCGTGTCCGGTATGCCGTGATGGATGAAGCTGATCTTCGCTTCGGGCACGCCGTAGACCGTCTTGAGAAACTCAACGGCCTGACGGCTCATGACCACCAGTTGATCCGATAGCGAGGCCAGCTCGCACAGAACCTGCTTCTGGTCTTTGTCGGGGTCTTTCAGCACCGTGTGAAGCGTCGTCACGATCGGCGCGTACACCTGGCGCAGCATCGGGAGCAGATACCGTCCGCACCGACCGCCGTAGATGCCGTATTCGTGCTGGACGCAGATCACGTCCGGCCGATGCAGATTGATGTAATCCGCCGCCGTGTCGTAGTCCGGGCGACGGCCGTCGGGGATCTCAAAGCAGACCCGGGCAGGATACTCGTAGCCATCCCTCCTGTCGTTCATCGCCACCACGTGGAAGCTCGTTCCCGGGGCGATCGCGGCGAGGTTCTCGCAGAGATCAGTCGTGAAGGTTGCAATTCCGCACTGACGCGGCAGGTAATTCCCGACGAACACCACCCGTTTCAGTCGTTCGCCCGGTCCGTTCGCCATTTCGGTGTTCTCCCTGGAAGGCCGGGGAGCCGCAGCCCCACGCGCCTGTGAACCTCAGACCACATCCATTCTGGGAATCGAGCGGTCCAGCCCGCGGCCGATTTTCCGCGGGAGCAACCGTGTTGCCGCGGACTGCCCGGACAGACGTTACCGACCGGTGCTGGTGCCGTGCCTGGCGATGCCCCCCTGAACCACGCGTGCCCGGTCAGGACTGACGCGGGAGGCGACGGCCGGCGGGTCGTTCCATTTCCCGCCCCTCGCGGGGCGCCTCAGCCCACGGTCCGCCGGTCCCGGCGGGCCGACGCGGGCACAGCCCGCTGGTCGGCCCGGCCCTGCGACAGAGCCTGATCCTTCGGGCACCAGGCGGTTCCGCCTCAGCCGGTCTTCACGGCGATTCGCTTGGGCTTCGCCTCCGGCCGTTTCTGAAGGGTCACGGTCAACACCCCGTTCTTGTAGTGGGCATCGACCTTGTTCGAGTCGACCGAGCTTGGCAGCGGAATACTCCGATGGAAGCTCCCGAAGCTGCGCTCCACATAGTGGTAGTTGCGCTTCTTCTCCTCCTTCTCCTGCTTCTTCTCACCGCGAATGGTCAGCAGGTTATCCGTGACGCTGATCTCCACGTCCTTGGGATCGACGCCCGGAAGTTCTGCGGTAACCGTTACCTCGTTCTCCGATTCGGCCAGGTTCAGCCGCAATCCGACGCCGACACCGGACGGCAGGAGATCGGCAAAACTGCTGCCCCACGGATCCCGCCAGAACCGCTCGAACAGGTGATCCATCTCGTCCCGGAGACGAGCCAGCGGATGTTCCTCCGCCGTGGCCCCGTTCCGGTTCTCCCGTTTGTTTCGCCACGGTATGATACTCATCGTGCACTCTCCTTCCTGAACACGATTCCCGACCTTGCCGGATGACACGCCCTCCTACGAAGCCTTCACGGCGATCTTTCTCGGCTTGTTGGCCTCGCTCTTGGGCAGATGAAGCTCCATCACACCGTCCTTCAACCGCGCTTCGATCTTGTCGCAGTCGATGCCCTCGCCAAGCTGGAACGAGCGGTAGAAGTCCCCCACGCCGTACTCACGCAGCAGCCAGTTCGTCTTCTCCTCGTCCTGCCGGGGCTCGACCTTGCCGTGCATGGTCAGGACTCCCTGCTCATACTGGATGTCGATCGCATCCGGAGCAACGCCCGGCATGTCCGCCAGGACGAGAAACTCGTCGTTCGTCTCGATGATGTCCACGTTGGGCGTGTACGTGCGACGATCCCGTGCCCGCTCGACTCGGGCCAGCTTGTCTTCCTGCTTCTTGACGGTCATTGCAGTGCTCATGGTTTGACCTCCGTACACAAGGTTTTCCGCTTCGCCTGTTTCCATGCCCCCGTCAGCTCGTCTTCACCGTGATCCTCCTGGGTTTGGCTTCCTCCGCCTTCGGCAGCGTGACGGTCAGGATGCCGTCCTTCAGGGATGCCTGGACCTTCTCCGGGTCGATGTCCACCGGCAGCGTGACCACCCGCGTGAACTCACCCGTGCCCCGCTCCCTGCGATGGTACGAGACATCCTCGCCTTCCCGGGCCTTGCGCGTCCCCTTGATCGTCAGCTCGTTGCCGACCGCATAGACTTCCAGGTCACTCTGGCTTACGCCCGGGATCTCGGCCTCTGCGTAGACGCAATCGCCGTCCTCCCACACATTCAGCGCCGGGAACGTGGCCGGCTGCGCCCACCATCCGCCGTCGAAACGCGGCCAGAAGTCCTCGAAGACCCGGTCCATCTCCCTCCGCAGTTCGTTCAAGGCCGTAAGTGGATTCAGCGTTCTCGTCAGCATCGCTACACCTCCTGGTCGCTCTGGACCCATGTCACCACGCAGGCACGTTCGCGCGGCCATCCGCAGGCCGATCGATTCCGCGGCCGAGACGACCATCCGAAGCCTGGTATTCGTAGCGGGACGTCGTGACCTGTCGGCGTTGCCGAGCGCCGGGTAAGTTCCGGCTCGCCCGAGCGACGGCGGCGCTGCGGGTATGCGACGCGTCAAAACCGTAACCGAAGGAGCCCAGCGGGCCCGTGCGCTTCGCCGCTCTTGCGAAAGGTCCGGCTTCCGCACCAAGCTTCTTTGGCCGTTTCAACGTGCCATCAGGCGGATCAGCAAACTCCGTGCCAGAGACCTGTCAACGTCGCCAGGCCGCAACATGTTGTCTTGCAAATCGTTACAGACACGCCCCGGCGGTGTTCTTTCTGTCCCCGGCCCGCTAGTGCTGCCAAGTTGGCCGGGGGCTGCCAGCTTGGTCGCCCCGGCAGTCTGACCGAATTCGCCTGGGCGACCGTGCACGGAGGCTGCTGCACGCGCAGCCGAAAAAGGGATGGGCGGACGCCGCCCTGTCTCAGGCGGGGTGGCCTGTTCGCAGCACAACCGTGCGTACCGCCGTGGCTCGCTTGGGCAGGTTGGCGGACCTCCCCCGCGGGACGTACGATACTGCACCATTGCTAGATATTCATGGAGATGTCGAATGAAGAACGACCAGTTCACAGGCAAGACGCGACGACAATTCCTGCTCGAGGTCGGCACGGGGGCTGCCGCGATGTCCGCCGTGCCCTCGCTCGTCCGCGCGCAGGGCGCAACGCCGGCGAGCCGGCCGTCACGCAAGACGGTGCGGATCGGCGTCGTCGGGGGCGGGTTCGGAGCGGCGTTTCAATGGCACCTGCATCCGCATTGCCGGGTGACGGCCGTATGCGACCTCCGGGAGGAACGCATTCGCAAGCTCCAGCGCGTCTACCGGTGCGACACGGGCTACAAAGACTACGCCGAGTTCCTCAAGCATCCCGAGCTGGACGCGGTCGCGCTGTTCACACCCGCCCCCTATCACGTACGCATGGCGGTCGAAGCGTTTCAGGCCGGCAAACACGTCATCAGCGCGGTTCCGGCGGGAATCTCCGTTGCGGAGCTGGAGGAACTGCTTGATGTCGTGAAGCGCAGCGGCCTGAAGTACATGATGGCGGAGACCAGCCGGTACCGGCCGGAAGTGCTCACCTGCATCGAATGGGCACGGGAAGGCCGCTTCGGCGAAATCTTCTACTCCGAATCCGAGTACCATCACACGGGCCTCGGCCCCTTCGCCTACGGTTCCAGCTTCGACTGCCAGAGCTGCGATTTCATCAAGTCAATCGACCAGGTGGACAAGGAGGCGAAGGCCGTCGGCAAGCTCGTGCCCACCTGGGCCTACGCCTACCCGCCCATGCTCTACCCGACGCACTGCACGGGGATGATCATCCCCGTCACCGGCGAGCGGCTTACGGAAGTGACCGCGCACGGATGGGGCAACGACCACGAGATGCTGAAGAAGAACTACTACGACAACAACCCGTTCATCCACACGGTGGCGCTCTTCAAGACCTCGAAGGGCCACTGCTCGCGCATCTCGATCGGCTGGAACATTGCGGCCCAGGGGACGGAACGCGGCGTCTTCTACGGCGACAAGATGTCCTTCATCATGGCCCGTCCGGAAGGCTCGCCCAACACGGTAGTCGAGCAGAGAATCGATCCGAAGAGTCCGTTCGGCGTCTTCGGCGGCGAGGCCCAGAGCCGGCCGTTCGAGCCGCCGAACCACATGGAGCGTCTCCCGGAGCCGCTGCGCGTCAAGAGCGGCCACGGCAACTCCCACGCCTTCATCACGCACGAGTTCATCAGCGCCATCATCGAGGACCGGCATCCGGAGGTGAACGTCTGGGAGGCCGTCGCCTACACGATGCCCGGCGTCATCGCCCACCAGTCGGCGCTCGCCGGCGGCGCGTGCATGAAGATTCGCGACTACGGCACCGCACCGACCTGAGCGGGGGCGCAACCCCCTGCTCCTCATAGAGGCGTTCGAGACCGCAGCGGAGACGCCCGCCGCTTCGGCTGAACAGCGTCAATGCGGGCTGCGGGCAGACAAGACGACGGCTGCGCCGTGAGACGGCATCACCGCCGCCACAGGGGGCACGCGGCGGGAAGCGGCCCGGCAGCGTCGGGGTGCTGCGGAGGGCCGGACGCCTGACCGGCTTCCGCCCGGCCGGGGCGCATTGACATCGCAGGGCGTCACGGATAGCGTGCCTCTCACCGTGGGCGTCGTCTCAGGCGCGTGGAGGCGGGCCGTGCGGGTCTGGCGCGAACAACTTTCGGGAGCGGGTTACCGGGTACGACGGCACGGCTTGGCCTGGCAGCGATGCTGCTCGTGGCAGGCCCCCTGGGGTTCACGCGGAGCCTCAGCCAGGGGCGTGTGCCGCTGGACGACAGCACCGGCGACACCCTCCTGCCCGCCGGCATCAGCCGGGACACCGTCGAGGTCTCCGGGCAGTACGCCTACCTCTGGTCGCTGCCGGACGGCACGCAGGTCATCCAGTATCAGGGCAGTTTCGAGCTCCGCAACGGCGCGCGGCGGTTGACGGCCGAAGGCGCGGTCGTCTGGATGAGCCGGGCCACCTGGCAGGGGCGGCCGTATTACCACTACGACGTGTTTCTCTGGCGTGAGGCGAGGCTGATCGAATCCGGCGGCACCACCACCTCCGGTCCCGCGTTGTATGTAACCTTCAACAGCTACGAGCCGGCCGAGGCCCGCGCCGACGCCACCACCGGCGCCTCCTCCGCCGAGACCGACCTCTACCGCGAGGCGACCAAAGTCCGCGAGGCCGTCGCCCAGGCCATCCCGCCGACGACGCAGCCGAGCGAGATGCGGGTGATCCCCGTCGGGCAGGAGCCGCAGGCCGCGCAGCCGAGAGTCCGTCCCCAGGTGTTCTATCGCGGCGACAAGCAGACGATCAATGAAAAGGAAGGCATCGCCACGGCGATCGGCAACGTGTACCTCTCGCAGGGCACCGTCAACAGCGCGGAGTTCGTGGAGGTCCGGGCCGATGCGGCCGTGATCTTCCTGTCCAGTGCGCAGGCCCAGCCCTCCGCGGCCGGCGCGGAGCAGCGCCGCGATGCCCGGTCCCGAGCGCCGGGCGGCGAAGCGGGCGCGACGGCGGAGGCAGGTGCCCTGCCCGGGCCGGGCTCCATCAGCGATCAGTTCGGGAGGGCGATCTCCGGCGCGTACCTCGAGGGCAACGTGGTGCTTACCCGCGGCGAGCAGATGATCCGTTCGCCGCAGCTCTACTACGACCTCGAAAACGACCGGGCGCTGATCCTTGATGCGGTCATGCGGACCGTGGTCCCGGATCGCAACGTGCCGATCTACGTCCGCGCCCGGGAGATCCGGCAGTTGTCCTCGACGGAGTACGTGGCTGACAAAGCGAAGATCAGCATGAGCGAGTTCCACACGCCGCACGTCTACGTCGGGGCCGACAAGGTTGTGCTCGTGGACCGCACGCCCCGGCTGGAAGGCGCGCGGAGCACGGGCCCGCTCGCGGGCGAGTATACGGCTTATCACACGACGCTGAACGTCGAGGGCGTGCCCGTCTTCTACTGGCCGTACTCAAAGGGGAACTTCCAGCAGACCGAGAATCTGCTCCGCGCCGCCCGCTTCGGCTGGGACGGCACGTTTGGCGGCATCTTCCAGACGAAGTGGTACCTGTTCAATCTGCTCGGTCTCCGGACGCCGGAGGGATGGGATTCCGCCCTGCGGCTCGATTACTTCACGGATCGCGGGCCGGGCATCGGCGTCGACTTCAACTACAACACGGACAATTACTACGGCCTCTTCCGCGGCTACTACATCCACGATCGCGGCCGCGACGAACTCGGGGCCTTCAACAGCATCGAGCCGCCGAACGAAAACCGCGGGCGGCTCACCTGGCGCCACCGGCACTACCTGCCTGACAACTGGGAACTCACGCTGGAAGTGAGCTACCTGAGCGACGCCAACTTCCTGCATCAGTACTTCCCGCACGAGTTCTACACGGACAAGCCGCAGGAAACGCTCGTCTACCTCAAGAAGCAGCGGGACAACTGGGCCTTCACGCTGCTCGGGCAATTCCGTATCAACGATTTCCAGACCGAGACGGAGAGCCTGCCCGACGCCGCCTTTCATCTGATCGGCGAGCCCCTCGGCGAGTTCGCCTCGATCTTCAGTGAGAACCGCATCGGTGCCGTCCGGTTCATGCCCGACGACCGCCGCCTCTTCGACACTGACCGCGCGGACAACACGAGCCGCAGCCCCCTTACGTTCCGTGCGCTGACCCGCGACGAGATCGACGTCCCGCTCAAACTCGGGCCCGTCAACGTGGTGCCGTTCGCCACCGGAAGGCTGGCCGACTGGAACCACTCCCCGTTCGGCGGCAACCAGGGCCAGGTCTTCGGCAATGTCGGCGCCCGCGCGGGCACGCAGTTCTGGCGACTCTTCGAGGATATCCAGTCGCGGCTGCTCGACATCAACGGCGTGCGCCACATCATCAAGCCGGAGGTTACCGGCTGGCTCGGCGCCTCCAATGTGGACAGCACCGACCTGTACCCCTTCGACCGGCCCCTCGGCGAACGGATCGAGAGCGTCGACGGCACCAGCGGCGCATCCGTCGCCGTCCGGCAGCGCTGGCAGACGAAACGCGGCGGGCCCGGAAAGTGGCGAATCGTCGACTGGATCACACTCGATATCGAAGCCGCCTTTTTCAATGATTCCCCCGAATACCAGACACCGATCGGTCACATGTTCACCGACCGTCCCGAGAGTAGCGTCGCGCGGAACCATGTGGCGGCGGACTTCAGCTATCGAATCAGCGACACGACGGCGATCTACTCGGACGCCAACTGGGACCTGAACAAGGGCGAGCTGGCCAAGTTCGACGTGTCCTACGCCGTGGAGCGCACACCACGCCTCAGCTACTTCATCGGATATCGCAAAATCGCCGCGGAGGACGCAAACCTCCTCGGCATCGGCGGCAACTATCGCATCGATTCCAAGTACACTGTAGCGGTCCGCGAGTACTTCGACCTCGAGCGGGGCGATACGGAGACGTTCGACGTAACCATCATCCGACGCTTCCCACGATGGTACGGCGCACTCACGCTCAGCCTCGACAACATCGAGGACAACGTGGGCCTGTCGGTATCCGTCTGGCCCGAAGGGGTTCCGGAAGCCGCGATCGGCTCGCGGAAGTACACGGGCCTGGCCACATCCACCGGCATCAACGCACAGGAGAAACCGTAACCGCGTACGCCGTCCCGCCGACCACGGGAACGGGACCGGGGATGCCGCCCTCCGGCGTGCGGTCAGGAATTGGCGGGACCGCTCCGCACGGCCGCGGTCCGCGGCGCGCGCCGGATCGCGGGATGGTGACGCGTCGAGGCCCGCGTTCGTCGATCGAGCCGCCGGCGCGGAAGCGCCGCCACCTGCGCCAGTTCATCCACTGTGAAGATCCGGATGCCTTTGGCAGAAAGCTGGCGCAGTGCCAGTTCGGCGTCGGCCTCGCTCCAGTAGCCGCATGCGTCGGCGACGACCGCCACCCGCTTGTGACGCGCCAGCAGACCGAGGGCCACAGCCTTGACCCATCGCTCCAGGCCCACCCCGAAGAGCACATATTCCTGCGGGTCGAGTTCGGTGAGCAGCCTGTCCGCCTTCGGGTTGGCGAAGAGATCGCTGCTCTGCTTGGCGAAAACCACCTGGCGGTATCGGGACATGACCGCGTACGGCAAGTCGAAGCTGTTGTCGGCCTGAACGACGATCCGCGGCGAAAGAAGCGTGAAGCCGAGCTTCTTCTGCCCGATCGTGCCCTCAATGCAGTAGGGCGGCATGCCGCCGAAGAGATCGGTGGGCCGATGGGACTCGACGGACGAAATCACCGGCAGCGACATAGCGCGGATCAGCGCCGTCAGTCGCCGTATTCGCGGGACGACGGTCTCGCAGTTTCGGACCGCCACAGCGCCCGCAGGGTCCAGAAAATCGAACTGAGTATTGATATCCACGAGCACACGGCCAAGCGTTGTATTCGGATGGGTCCACCCCATACACGTTCCTCCCTCCGACACGGTGATCCGCCCCGAATGTTGAGCGAGTCCGGGCGGTTCTGCCGGGGCCTGCGAAGTGAAGGCCGAAACCCCACTCGGCCCGCGCATACGCCGCAAGCGCAGATCACCGGCCTACGTTCAATCGTAGGCACGCTAATTCGCCGGCGTGGACCGGCCACGGGCTTTATGCAGGAAAAAATCGTCACAGGCCGTCCTATATCCGACGCGAAAGGCATGCGTGGCCGTCCAGACGACCTTGGCCGCCCCTTCGCGACGATCGCGGAGCAAAAAGTCGGCCCCGGTCAGGGGGAACCGGGGCCAGTAGCGGGCCATCGCACGTGCCGGCTCAGATGTCCTGGCCGGGGTAATCCAGGACGAATGGGTGGGTACAAATCAGCCGGCACACGCAACGGCCATTCCGTCGCTCCACAACCAGGTGAAGCGACGCAAAAAGGAGGAAACAGTGGGGTTATGATACCACGTTATTGGTACTCTGAAAAGCTGGAACTCGAACGGCGCCTGCTGTCTTTGGCGTGCCGTATACATCTCGCTTAGATTGCACGTAACCATAATTCTCGCAAGAAGATACGACAATGCACCCCTGCCGTTCGGATTGGTTGTACGCCCCACTGCCGGCGCAAAGGCATATCCGGAGCGATTCTCCCGGGTTCGCGTCAGGCAGTGGCATCCCTCGGGGCGAGCGCTGCTCTTGCGGCGGCCTGCTGCCTCCTGTTCGATAGCCGCAGAACGCAGGTTTATCGCGTCGGGTGCGACGAGGCCGAACGGCCGGCCGACTCTTCGGACCACAGTAGCGACCGCACGCCGAGCAGGGCAAAGAGCGCGTGCTGGTTGTTATCAATGCGGATGGTGCTCTCGATCGCGCTGGTGCGAAACCCGTCGACCACGTCGGCCGGGCTGCGCACGTAGAAGGTCTCTTCCGGTTTGAACCGCAGTTGCAGGAGGAACCGCGTCGCACGTCGCAGCACGGCAGCATATTTCTGTGCGCGGGCGTCGTCCCCGAAGGCGCGGGCCGTCCGAAGGGCCTCGATCAGCCCTTCCATATAGGGAGCGGTGGAAATGCCGGCGCGTTCTCTGGCGTACACGTCGAGGCCGCCGTCATACATCGCAAGCGGGTCATCACTTGCGTCGCAGCGAAGTTGCGAGGTGACCAGACGATCGGCCATTTCGAAGACGAACTCGGCGTATCGCGTGAGCGCCGTGGTTCGGGCAAGCCGGCCGAACGCCTGCATCTGCCACACGACGAACGGCGGCGAGGCGGCTTCGCGGTAGTAGGTACGGTAGTAGGGCAGCGCGCGGTCCAGCGTCTCGCGCCAGCGTGATTCGCGCCTCTGATCGTAAAGCCGCGCCAGCAGCAGCAGCGCCTCTCCGGGGGAGTAATCCTGGTTCTCGGTCTGTTCGGCGGCCGGGGGGAAGTTCACGACGAACCGCCCCGCCGGGGTCTGCATGGACCGGAGGGCATTGCCGATTCCGACGACGAGATCGCTGTAGCGATCCGGCTCGGGCGCATCGAGCAGGGCCAGTCCGAACAAAGCGGTGGCCCCAAGCTTGTTCTGGCCGTCCGGCGTCGCCACGTAGAGCGCATTCTCGACGCCGGCACGCGGCCGAAGCATCGCACGCATGGCGTCGATCGCGCGGTCCGAGCATCGCCGCCAGCCGGCGTCGCCCGTCCGGCGCGCGTAAACGGCCGCCGACCAGATGATACCCGCCTGACGGACCCAGTTCTGGTCGTCACGGTTGTATCGATTCCGACCGGGGAGGAACTCGTAGGCGAAGAAGCCGTCGGGCAATTGGCGGAACTGAATGTATCGTGCGGTACGCTCGATTACCGCATCCAACGTATCCGGGGTCACTTCATCGGGCGTGACGAGCCGCATTCCGGCGGTCAGTTGGACCGGGCGATCTCCGGGGCTCCGCTGCCAGAAATGGAGCGTGCGATAACGGAAGAAAGGGATGGCCGCACCGGCAGCCGCACCGGAAGACGCTGACGTCCCCTCGTCCCGGTCCTCGCAAGCCGTGTCGATTCCGATCGCACCGAGGAGCGATTCGATCGCTTCCTGGTACCGGTTGCAGCGGTAGCTCGTCTCGCCCTCACGAAGGCACTGTGGCTCAAGGGATATGAGCTGGCTGGGCCGGATGTAAACCTCCTTGAGGCCCACACGCGCCCCGATTCCTTCGAGGCCCGGTTCGTAGCGGGCGGCGAGATCCTCCGGGTGTTCGGCCCCCGTGCCAGCCGGCAGCGACGGGCCGGGCAGTTCGATCTCGATGGAGCAGGTCCGGGCGCGTTCGTGCGTGATGGGCTTCGTCTTGCTGCGGGCCGTGTGCACGGCGTTCTCGGCCGCGGCGACGACGGCGGCAAGGACGGGCATCGAGTCGGCCTGACCGACCGCCAGCAGCATACCTTCGTCCCGCAGAGTCACGAAGGCAGGACATCGCAGATCGCGTACGGCCGGCGGTACATACGACGGCAACGCCGGCCGGGTGTGGACCGACGCCGCGGTGATAGTCTCGCGCACGGCGGCGATGAGGTAGGCCTGATCGACCGGCTTGAGCGAGGGCGGCGGAGGGGCGAGAGATTCGCCCGGCCGGGTAGCCGTGTTGTCCCGGGCTCCTGCCGTGGCGACGAGGCCGAGAAGCAGCGCGGAAAAAATGAGCCATCGCATAGGCGCATAGTATACGGGCGCCGCTGTTGGAAACTCTAACGGTTGCCGTCGAGGCGTTCGCCACGGCGCCATCACCGCACGTCGAGCCTGCGGGGAACCCCGGTGCCCGCCGGAGGCAAACTATCCGGTCACCTGCTCGACAGGCACGGGCTCGAGCTGTCGCGATCGGAACATCGCAACGGCCTGGATCCCGGCAGACCGCAGCAGGTCGACGGCGTAGGGAAGCCCCGCCCCGATGTCCTCGGCCCGGTGCGCGTCGCTTCCGATCGACATGCACCGGCCGCCGAACTCCGCGTATCGGCGGACGACCCGATCGGCCGGGAAGGTTTCGCCGAGGCCCTGCCGCAGGCCGCTCGTGTTCACCTCCGGGATAATGTCGGATTCGATCGATGCGCGAAGGATCTCGTCCACGATCTCCCCGAAGGGTTCCACGTCGAACGCCCCGAAATAGCGCTGCGTATAGCGCTTCACGAGGTCGATGTGACCCAGCACGTCAAAGACCCTTCGGCCTCTGCGGGCGACTTCGCCGGCGAGTTTCGCGGCGTCGAGCACGGTTTCCAGGTAGGCTTCGGTGCCCGAATGTGTGTCGAAACCCTCCCAGTGCTCGCGGACATGCAGCGCCCGACCGCGGAACCAGTGAACGCTCAGCAGGACCATGTCGAACTCGTGCGCGGCCAGGTAGTCCAGGATGAAGTCCATCCGGCTCCGCTGGTAGCAGACCTCAATGCCGTGGCCGATGATAATCCGGTCGCCGTATTTCTCGCGCAGGGAAACGATTTCGCCGTGGAGACGGTCGTAATCGTACAGACATCGCGGCCATTCCGTCGGATGCGTGTCGAAGTGATCGGTGAAGATCATTCCCGCCAGGCCCGCACCGATCGCCGCCCGGACGGCGTCCTCCGGTGCCGTCCGGGAGTCCGTCGAGTTGTCGCAGTGCAGGTGCTGATCGAAGAGAAGCATGTAGCCGTCAACCCATTAATCCGTGCTTCCGCCGGTCCTTCGGGGCATCATCCCGTCATGCCGGTCGTCGTTGCCTGGATGCCCCGGACGACAGCGCTCCACGCACCGCGCACAACCCGGAAGGCAGGACGCACCACCGGCAGCCTGCGTGCCGGGATCACACCTGCTGGATCTCCTTGGTCTTGGCAGCCAGCAGCTCGTCCACCTGCTTTTCGTACTTCTCCGTGAGCTTCTGGATGGACTCGCGGAGCTTGTCCGCGTCGTCTTCCGGAAGCGTGCCTTCCTTCTCCTCGGCATCGATCTGCCGGTTCGCATCCCGCCGGGCGTTGCGGATGCTCACCCGCTGCGCCTCGGCCAGCTTCTTGACGTGCGCGGTGAGCTGCTGTCGCCGTTCGCCGGAGAGCGGGGGCACAGGCAGGCGGATCATCTTGCCGTCCCCGATCGGCTGGATGCCGATGTCCGAGTTCTGAATAGCCCGCTCGATGTCCTTGCTCGTGGAGGGGTCGAACGGCTTGATGAGGATCATCGTAGGATCGGGGGTGGAGATCGTGGCCAGCTCCCGCAGTTCCAGGGTGGAGCCGTAGGAGGGCACCTCCACTTTAAGATGATCCACAAGGCCGGTTGACGCCCGGCCGGTCCGGATGCCGCGGAGCTCCTGTCGGAAATACTCGACGGCCTTTTCCATGGCGGCCTCGCATTCAAACTCGATCTCGTCGGCAGGCATGGCGTTCACTCCGTTGGGCCTTCTACGCGTACGTCCGGGGTTCCATTGTACGCCGGGCGGGCCGGCAGACAAGTCGGAAAGGGTCCTTGCCCCCGGGCCGCCCCGCTGGTATACTACGGGGTCTTTAGCTGTGAGGATGCGATGCCCAAGCAGAAGACGCATAAGGGTCTGGCCAAGCGGGTGAAGGTGACGGCCCGCGGAAAGGTCGTCCGGCGACATACGTTTCGCGGTCACCTGATGAGCGGCAAGAGTGGCAACCGCCGGCGCCGTCTTCGCCGACCGGTGACGGCGTCGCCCGCGGACACCCGGCGGACGCTGGAGGTCCTCCGGCGAAGATAAGCGAGTCAGAGACGCGGGGGGTTTCCCCGGCGCGCAGGAGAACGAATCATGCCCCGAGCACGGCCGGGTTCGGCACGACACCGACGGGTAAAGCGGACGCTGCAGAGCGCCAAAGGATACCGCCTCGGCCGCAGCAAGCTGCTGCGCCGGGCACGGGATACGGCGACGCGGGCTCTCGTCTACGCTCGCCGCGATCGGCGGGCGCGGAAACGCGACTTCCGATCGCTCTGGATCATTCGCCTCACGGCGGCGTGTCGGGAGCGCGGGATCCGCTATGCCCTGTTTGTGAACGGGCTGAAGAAGGCGAATATCGCGTTGAACCGCAAGATGCTCAGCGAGCTGGCGATACACGACCCGGCCGGTTTCGACGCGATCGTGGCCCTTGTGCGCAAGGCGCTCGGCCGAGAGGCAGCCTGACGGACCGTCGCGCGGGGCCGAGGGGCGCAAGCGGGTCCGTGCGCCGACGACGGGCATCAGACCGTGACGACCTTCTTCGGACTGAACTGCTGGTACACGTCGACGATCCGGTCCACCATGTACTGATGATCGAACCGGCGGAGGCACATGGCGCGTCCGGCGCGTCCGTACCGGCGGCGCAGGTCTTCGTCCGCCGCGAGGCGGAGCATCGCCTGAGCCATACCGGGGCTGTCGCCGAGGGGAACGAGTTCGCCCGTCACGCCGGGATAGACGACTTCCGGCGCTCCGTCGATATCGAAGCTGATTACAGGCTTTTCCATAAGCAGCGCCTGGACGAGCGTGCGGGCCAGTCCCTCCCACTCCGAAGCATGGACAAGGATATCCATCCCCGCGATCGCCCGTGGAATATCGTGGGGCAGGATCAGGCCCATCAGGTACACGCGGTCGCGGATGCCGGCGGCGCGGAGACGGGCCTCGTATTCGCCCCGCCGCTCGCCGTCGCCGATCCAGACGAAGCGCAGCCGGCTGTCGGCCCGGGCGGCAGCGGCCATCGCGGGGATGACGTACTCATATCCTTTGCCGCGGCTCATCCGGGCGATCTTGCCGACCACGAGGTCGTCGGGACCGAAGCCCCATCGCCTGCGGGCCTCCATCCGGTTGTGCTTCGACGGATCGAACCAGCTCGTGCGGATGCCGGAGTAGATCGTTGTGAACTTCTCGGGTTTGGCGAGACCGGCCGCAACCGCCTGCCGGGTCATCGCGTCCGCAACGGTGATCAGGTGGTCGGTGCATGCGGCACAATACTGCTCCAGGCCACGGTAGATCATCTGGCCGGGCCACGGCTGCGTGCGGTTGCAGCTCGTCCCGGGGCGCGGGGGAATGAGGG
>CAZMVY010000042.1:0-23924 GCA_964569765.1 uncultured Planctomycetales bacterium | reverse complement strand
CCGCCGGGTCGTGCGGCCCGGGGACTGAGACCCCCGGTTGTGCCGCGGTCGCCGTGAACCTCTGGGCAGTTGCGGAAACACCGCAAGAGCAGAAAGCCGGGGGTAAGCGTCGGCGGCGCCATCCCGCGACAGCACGTCGATCTCTTGTTTCTTAACTTTTTGCGTCTTTTTGCGTCCTCCCTTCCGTGCGACCTGTTATGGCCGCAAGAGGCGACGAAGTTGACTCTCGAGCCACCCCGCCAATAATCGGCTGATTGTGTCCGGTGTATCCTTTTGGCACGAGTATGGAGATCAAAGATGCCGTTGGTCGGTTCGCCCGCACCCACGTTTAACGCCAAAGCCGTCGTAGGGAAGGAGATCGTGCCCCTGACGTGGGACCAGATTCACGAGAAGAAGTGGCTTGTCCTGTTTTTCTACCCGCTGGACTTCACGTTCGTATGCCCCACGGAGATCATCGCGTTCAGCGATGCCCATAAGAAGTTTGCGGAACTGGGCGCGAAGGTCGTCGCCGTCTCCGTCGACAGCGAGTATACGCACCTGGCCTGGGTCAACACGCCGCGCAAAGAGGGAGGATTGGGGCAGGTGAACTTCCCGCTGATAGCCGATCTTTCGAAATCGATCGCCCGTGCCTACGATGTGCTGACGGCTGACGGGGTGGCACTGCGCGGGCTGTTCCTTATCGATCCGAAAGGGGTGGTCCGGCACGCGACCATCAACGACCTGCCCGTGGGGCGAAACGTGGACGAGGTTATCCGCGTCATCGAGGCCTTCCAGTATGTGGAGAAGCACGGCGAGGTCTGTCCAGCCAACTGGCACCCCGGGGAAGCAACGATGATTCCCGACCCCGTCGGGTCAAAGCGATACTTTGCTGCCCGGGCGTGATGCAGGGCCGCAGGTGCTGTCGGGCCGTTGCAGATGGCAGGATTTCCGGTTGAGCGCCGGCCGGGCGCTACGTACAATACGTCGTCATGAACCACGACGGTCGGCCGCTCACGCCCCAGCGCCTCCTTGTCGTCCTGCCCAACTGGGTCGGCGATCTTGTCCTGGCTACGCCGGCCCTTCGCGCGATCCGCACGCAGTTTCCCGAGGCGTACATCGCGGCGCTGGTCAAACCACCATTTCGCGAGATTCTCAGCGGAGGCGACTGGGCGGACGAAATCCTCGTCTGGCCCGTCGGCAGGACCCGTCCGCACAAGCGACGGGGCTTCCTGGGCCTGGCGCAGGAGCTTCGCGAGAAGCAGTTCGATACTGCGGTCCTGCTCACGAACTCGTTCCGCTCGGCCCTGCTTGCCCGCCTGGCGGGCGTGCGGCGTCGGGTCGGCTACGACCGGGACGGCCGGGGCCTGCTCCTGACCGACAAGCTTTTGCCCGACAAGAGCAACGGGAAATACATCCCCGTGCCGATGGTGCGGTATTACAACGCGATTGCCCGGTACCTGGGGGCGCGGGATCTTCCCGCGTGTCTGGAGCTGTACACTACCCGCGAGGAGGAGGCGGCGGCGCAGGCCCTTCTGGACCGGCACGGCATTCGCAACAGTCGGCCGATCATCGTGATCAACCCCGGCGCCTCCTTCGGCACGGCCAAGTGCTGGCTGCCGGAGCGCTTTGCCGAGGTAGCCGACGGCCTCATCGACGAGTTCGACGCGGCGGTGTTCATCTCGTGCGGGCCGAAGGATCGCGACGTCGCCCGTGCGGTGTCGTCGTCCATGCGGCACGAGGCAGTCGTGCTGGATCAGCCTGTGCTCTCGCTGGGGCCGCTCAAGGCGCTCGTCCGCCGGTCGTCGCTGCTCGTGACGAACGACACAGGGCCGCGGCACTTCGCCATCGCCTTCGGGGTGCCGGTGGTGACTCTCTTCGGATCGACGGATCCGAGGTGGACGCAGACCGACTATGCGCTCGAGCGGCAGGTCATGGTCAAGGTCCACTGTGGGCCTTGCATGAAGCGGGTCTGCCCGACGGATCACCGCTGCATGACGCGGGTCACCGCGCCGATGGTTCTGGAGGCCGCCCGCGCGCTGCTGGCCGACCGGGCCGGCACCGCGAAGCTTCGATAGGAAGCCGATGAGCCGAATCATTCGAGATTACGACGAGCTGGCAGAGGTGTCGGCGGCGCAGCGGCAGGCGGGCCGCGCTGTGGTGTTTACCAACGGCGCGTTCGATATCATCCATGTGGGGCACGTCCGGTGCCTGCTCGCGGCCGCCGAAGCCGGAGATTTTCTCATCGTCGGACTCAACTCCGACGAGTCCATCCGTCGAAACAAGGGGCCCGGACGCCCCGCCCAGCCGCTCGAGGAGCGGATGGAAATCGTCGCGGCCATCCGGGGCGTGGATGTCGTCACCTGGTTCGACGAGCCCACATGCGACCGGATCCTCGAAATCGTCCGCCCGAACTTCCACGCCAAGGGCCGCGACTATACCCTTGAGACGCTTCCCGAGGGGCCGACGCTCAAGCGAATCGGCGCGCAACTGATCATCGTCGGTGACGAGAAGAACCACTCGACGACCGAGGTCCTGCACCGCTGGAGCCGGTCCGTCGCGCGTCCGTCCTGACGCTCCGCCATGAGGTTCCATCGCGACACGATGTACATCGCTCCGACCGGTCGTGAGCGGCTTCGTCGGGCCGGTCTTGACACCGTGGACCGCGTCCTCAAATGCCTCGGCCATCAGGTCGTCGCCTGGAGCCGCAGCACCGAAACCGTACGGGTCGATCTACCCGTCGAGGCTGGCGCTGGCGCGGTGTTCGTCAAGCGGTACCACCTGCTGCGATGGAAGGTGCGGATCAAGGCGATGTTTCGCGGCGCGTTCTTCGGCCGCAGCCGCGCCCATGCGGAGTTCGATCGATTGGAGCGGATGCGGGCCGCCGGCGCGCCCGTTGTGGATCCCGTCGCCTGGGGGGAACGGCGGATTCTGCATTTCGTGCGCTTCAGCTTTCTGATCACCGAGGCGGTGGATGGGGCCGTCTCGCTGACGACGTTCGCCCAGAATCATGCCGACGGGCAGCGCTGGCCGCTTTCGTTCCGCGACCGCCGTGCCCTGATCGAGTCCTTGGGTCGCTGTATCGGTCAGTTGCACGGCCGGGGGCTTGCGCACGGGGCGCTCTTCTGGCGGAACGTGCTTGTGCGGAACACGGAGCCGGGACGGTACGAGTTTGTGCTCCTGGATGCGCCCGGACGGCGGCGCCTTCGCCTCTGCGGGGTCGATGCCCGCCGCGCCGAAGAAACATTAAGCGATCTGGCTCAGATGGCCGCCCTCGCGCCGGAGTTCTGCTCAAGGGCGGACATGTGCCGCTTCTTCCGCGCCTATCTCGGTACGCGGAGGCTGGATGAATCACATCGGCGTGTGGCGCGGGACGTGGTCAGGCGTGCCGAGCCGCTGCGGGCGCACGAGCTTTACCGCCTCAAGATGGATCGGGTATTTCACTACCACCTCGTGCCCGGTCCGGCGGAATGCCATGCGTAGGGCGGCGTTGCGTCACAACACCGTACGGCGGCGGCCTCTCAGCGGGGGCCGCAGCGACGCATCGTGCAGGCGAACAGGAGCTTGCGCGGCGTAATGGCAACGGGGTTCTGCCCGTCTTGAAGAACGTCTGGAGCACCCGGTCGGTAAACCGAAAAGCCGGGCGTCCCCGGGGGCGACCTGTTGCCGAGAGGCAGCGCACGGTACAATACACCGCCGCTGTCGTCTTCGTTCTGCGGGGTTCGCTCGATCTCCGGCGCCGTGTGGCGTTGGGGCGGCGTCCGAAGGGAGGGTGCGGGCGCAGATGAACACCAAGGTTTGCAGGCGCGACGGCAGTAACGCGCGTGCGTTCGCCCGCGAAAATGTCGTGCCGCAAACGGCGGGTGATGCGGCATCGGCCCTCGGTTGCCTATCCGGGCGGGCGGGGCGCGTGTCGATTATGACGGCCTCCGCATGGGCGCGGATCGTGGAGGCCGGCATGGCGACCGGCGTTTGAAGGGGAAATCCGATCGCAGGATGACAGGGACGGGGCAACGACAGGCTGCCAGAAGGAGCGAATCCGTATGACGCGTGCGGTATGCGAGCCGAAACAGCAGGAGCAGGCAGTTCGGGCGGAGGGGCAGCATTCCGGGGAGATGACGCGGCCGATTCATGAAATCCGTCGCCCGGCCGTAACCGACGGTGCTGCCAGGACCGAGCTGGAGGAGTACAAACTCTCGCTCCGCCGATTTCACCCGATCGATCACGGCCTTCCGTGGGCCTGCCAGGCCCACTGCATACAGTGCGACGCGACGGTGCCCGGCCGGTTTGTGTACGAGGTGAAAGAGGATCGCGTGTATCTGGAACTCGCCTGTCCCCGATGCGGCACTCGGCGGGAGTTCCATCACGACGTGCTTTTTGTGAAGGACCTCAGCCGGCAGCGGGCGGATGCCGGCCCGTATCAGCCGGCGGAGACCTATGCGGGCACGCCGATCCGCCCGGTGCTCAAGTACCTGCCGCGGACCGTGGAGACGCTGTGCCCCGAGTGTTCCGCCGTCATCCTCGGGCGATACTACCGCAAGGACAACAACGTCCTTATCGAAAAGACCTGCCCGGAGCACGGGTATTTCCGCGACAAGATCAGTTCCGACGCCGAGATGTACCTTCGGGCCACGTGGGGCATCTTTGAGGATGAGCGCGGCGTGCACGCACCCCAGGTAAGCGGCGCGAGCCACTGCCCCACCGACTGCGGCCTGTGCAACCAGCACCTTTCGACGTCCGTCCTGGCGCAGATCGACCTGACCAACCGGTGCAATCTGACGTGCCCGATCTGCTTCGCCAATGCGAATGCCGCCGGCTACGTCAGCGAGCCGACCTACGAGATGGTCGTCGAGATGCTCCAGACGCTGCGGAATCAGTATCCGCACCCCGCCACCGCCGTGCAGTTCACCGGCGGCGAGCCGACGCTGCACAAGGACTTCCATCGTCTCGTCCGCAAGGCCAACGAGATGAACTTCTCTCACGTGCAGATCGCCACGAACGGCATCATGCACGCGGACGAGGAGTTCTGCCGCCGGTCCGCCGAGGCCGGCCTGCACACGCTGTACCTCCAGTTCGACGGCGTCGGCGAGCACTTTTACCGCAAGACCCGCGGTCAGGACGGCCTCTTCGCAAAGAAGCTGGCCTGCATCGAAAACTGCCGCAGGTACGGCATGAAGGTCTGCCTGGTCCCCACGATCATCAAGGGCTTCAACGACGATCAGGTTGGCGAAATCCTGAAGTTTGCCTGCGAGAACTCCGACGTGATCAGCGGCATCAGCTATCAGCCCGTGACGTTCACGGGTCGGATCAGCCACGCGGAGCTGGAGAAGAAGCGCTACACGCTGCACGACCTCGCCCACGACCTGGCAAAGGCCAGCGGCGCCGACCTCCAGCGCGATTTTCTGCCTCTCGGTTCGGTCTCGCCGCTCTCGCGCATGATGGAGTGCCTGGACGGCAAGCCCAAGATTACCGCGAGCTGCCACAGCGACTGCGCGTTCGGCTCGTACATGTTCGTCACGCCGGAGCACAAGCCGATCCCGATCCCGAGCGTGTTCGACTTCTTCGGCCTGATGACCGACTTCAACCATTATTCAAAGAAGATCAAGGCGCGCCACCCGGTCGCCAACTGGTACGAGCGTCTGCACATTGCGTGGTTTTTCTTCAAGCGGTATCGCTGGCGCCGGTTCTTCGACACGGACATCCGCCCGTGGACGTTCATCAAGGCGCTTGGCGGCATGACGAACAAGCAGAAGGGGCGCGGCAAGGCGGGCACCCGGACCTACCGGACGCTGCTGACCGCCGGCATGCACTTCATGGACCGCTACAATTTCGATTGTGAACGGGCCAAGCGGTGCGTGATCCTCTACTCGACGGTGGACGGCGTGTACCCGTTCTGTACGATCAACGGAGGCCCGGTCTTCCGGCCCTACATCGAGAAGATGTACGCCCGGAGCCCGGAACAGTGGCAGGCGGACCACCCGGGCGAGGATCTCCGGCCGAAGTTCCAGTCCGGAGGCAACGGCCGCGGCGGCGGGTGCAAGCGATGCTGACGCCTTTGCCGCGTTCAGGAGCCTGGGCGGCTCGCCGCAGTGCCTTTGCGTCTGCGGGTGAGCTCTGGTACATAGCCGCCGATGTTTTCGTACCGCTGGACCTACCGCTTTACGATCCCGCCGCTGGAGGCGGTGCTGGACGCCGTCGAGGCGTACTTCACGACGCTGGCGCCCGTGCGCTACCGCATGGAACGTCGCGAGCGGTTCTGCATCGAGTTTCGCCGCGGGGCGTGGCGAGGCCGACTCTTCGATTCCTCCTCGCTCGTTCCGCGTTTCTCCGGCATCGATCGGCGCGACGTGACCACGTGGCCCACGTTCCTGACCGTGACCGCGCTGCCCTCGCCGACGTCGTTCGAAATCATGGTTCAGCGCGATGTGCAGTTGCCCAACGGCCTGCCGCTGACCGACGCGCATCGGGGGATCGGCGAATCCGTCTTCATCGCCGAGACGAACGGGCTCGTCGATTATCTCGCGGAGTTCCTCAAACTGCCCCATCGCCCCGACGTCGCCGATGCGTCGAAGGAATCCTGAACCGGCCCTGCGAGAAAGGAACACGGCACGCCGTCGGGCATGCCGGGAATTGCGGGCTCCGATGGTCGGCGACGAATTCCCGTCTTGCGCGGATCGGCAGGGCGTGGCCGCCGCCCGCCGGTACCGGCCGTCAGCGAGGAAATGAGCGTGTCCGACATGGATTTGAAGTGCTCCCATCATGACGTGAACGACTCGTCGAATGGCAACCGACTTCAGGTTGCCGTCCCCATGCTCGGCGTCGTGGACGCCGAGGCCGTATGCGATGACGCCGTTTCCTCCGGGAAACCATCTCGCGCCGGCGAGCGCGCACCCGGGACGGGAAACGGCGGCAACGGCGACGGCGTATACGACTCACGCACGCAGGCCGCGGAACACACGACGGCGCATCGGATCGGCAAGGCATATCGCCCCGCCGGCGCCGTCAGCAACAACCCGAACAAGTCTTCCTCTCGCACGGACGACGGCTATGTTACGTCCAGGGAGTACGGTGACCAGTGCCGCGCCGCTCGCGGCCCGGCCCGGAAGCGCCACCGGCTTCCGACCGAACGCAGCGGCATCCGGTCCCGCTACATCGATCTGGATTATCACCATCCGCTGGAAGACTATCTGGCCATGCGACCCGTGCGGGCGATCCTCGGCTACATCAGCCGGACGCGCCGCAGCGGCAAGACGATGATCGAGGAGATCATCGAATCCTACGCGAATCCGGACGCGCCGCTTTGGCAGCGCATCAAGTTCTGGCCCTTCCACAAGTTCATTGACCGCATGCGCGGCTCCGTCTCGCGGGAGACGTTCCGCCAGCGCGTGGCCGGCCACCGCCCGACGGTCCGCGGCTTCGTGCTCACGGCCCGCAGTATCGCGGAGTACGGCCTGACGCTTCCGCAGCGGTTCTCCGCGCCGCTTTTTGCCGTCTGGAACTTCACGAACAAGTGCAACATGCGGTGCCGGCACTGCTACCAGGACGCCGGCGGCAAGGGCCTCGCCAACGAGCTGACGCACGAGGAGCGGCTGGCGCTCGTGGACGAACTCGCCCGCGAGTACATGGCGATGATTTCCTTCGCGGGCGGTGAGCCGCTGATCGACCCCGACATCTGGCCCGTGCTGGAGCGCTGCCACCACCACGGCATCCACACGAGCCTCGCGACGAACGGCTCGCTGATCACGCCGGAGGTTGCCGCCCGGCTGGCGTCGCTCTCATGCAAGTACATCGAGATCTCGCTCGACAGTGTTCACCCGGAGCGACACGACCGTTTCCGCGGCATTCCCGGTGCGTGGGAGCGGACCGTCCGCGGCATGAGGCATGTCGTCGCGCAGGAGGGCCTGCGCCTCGGCATCGCGATGTGCGTCACGCAGCGGAATTACGACGAGGTCGATGACATGCTTCGGTTCGCCGTCGATCTCGGTGCCAAGGTCTTCGCCCACTTCAACTTCATCCCTGTCGGCCGCGGTCTGGAGATGGCCCACGAGGACCTCACGCCCTCGCAGCGCGAGGCCCTCCTCCGCAAGCTCAACGACTGGATGCAGTCGCGCCGGATCAGCATCATGTCCACCTCGCCCCAGTTCGGCCGCATCGCCCTGGCCTTCCCGCCGGAGACGAGCCTGCAGGCCTGTTCCCACCTGGGCGGTGGCGGCGGCACGAAGGCTCGTGTCGTGGCGAAGTACCTCGGCGGATGCGGCGCCGGCCGCTGCTACGTGGCGATCGAGCCTGACGGCACCATCACCCCGTGCGTCTATCTGCCGCACCGGATCATGGGCAACATCCGTCATCGCCGTTTCATCGACATCTACCGCCACAACGACTTCATCGACCTGATCTGCGACCGGGACCGGCGGACCGGCCACTGCGAGGTCTGCGAGTTCAAGCATTACTGCGGCGGATGTCTCGCCCGCGCCGATGCCTACTACGGTGAACTGAACGCCGGAGACCCGGGCTGCATCTTCAACGCCAAACACTGGGAAACGCTGACGGCCGGCCTGCCCGCCGGCTCCGACCTTCCGGGATGTGACTGCCGGCGGGGTCTGTAAGGGGATCCGAAAGCCGCGGTCCGCCGCCCGTCGGGCTTGCGCCGACCGTCGCGCGGATTTTCCGCGACGCGCGGCGATTCGGTCCGCCGGCTACGCCCCGCTTCCCGGATCGAGCACCTTAGGCACGGCGAAGAAGTTGCCGTCGCGCTGCGGGGCGTTGGCGAGCGCCTGCCCCGGGGTGAACGGCTTTGTGGGGACGTCGTCGCGAAACACGTTGCGGATGGGCAGGGCGTGTGCCGTCGGCTCCACACCTTCCGTGTCCAGCTCATTGAGCTTCTCGACGTACTCCACGATCCGCGAAAGCTGCTCGCTGAAGAGCCGGACTTCATCGTCGGACGGCTTGAGCCGCGACAGGTGCGCAATATGCCGAACCAGTGCCTCGTCGATCTTTCCGGCCATGTTACCGGCTCCCTCGGGGCCTTCGTCGGTTGTCTCGTGGCTCCGCTCGGCGCTCCGGGGCGCCGCCCGCCGCCCGGGCTGCGCCCGCACGGTTGAACATACCCGGCACGGTGCCGGCGTCAACCGGTCCGTCCGGTGCGATGCGAAACAGGCCGCCGTACCCATGCGGCGAGCCTCGCCCGGCAGCTCGCCGCGCCGCGTTGCCGCCGCCCGTATTCGGGGCCGGGCCGACTGCATACCGCTCGTTCCGTCGCGGGCATCCCTGCGGCCTCGGCCGCAGACTCGCTTGAAGAACCCCCGGCCAGCCACTAAGATTCCCGGTCCGCGCGGGGCGTCTCTCCGTGGGGCAGCACCGAGTGCGGTTTTCACCGGCAGTTCCGCGTGCGCGGCTGCCGTGTCGGCATCCCGGGTTTTGCCGGTGGGGCCACCGTGCACGACCCGCACGGGCGTGGTACACGGCACCCCCGTTTGCGAGGTGTTTATGTCGCTTTCGGATACGATCAACGCCAAGGCTATCGAGGCCGGCAAGCGCGTCTGTCACATGACCACCGCGGCCGGTTCCGGCCACCCGTCCACCGGCCTCTCGCTGGGGCACATCGTCGTGGCGCTCATGGAGAAGCAGATGCGGTGGGATCCGGCCGACCCGTGGAATCCGGGCAACGATCGTCTCGTCCTCTCCGAGGGGCACGCGGTGCCGATCGTCTACGCCGTCTATGCCGACGTCGGCGGCGTCGTGGGGAAGAGCCGCGACAAGGCGCGCGTGCTGACCGTTGAAGAGCTGAACCGTCTCCGCGAGGCCGACAGCGAACTCGACGGGCATCCGAACCCGGCGGAAGGCTTCCACTTCTTCGACGCGGCCACCGGTTCGCTGGGGCAGGGACTGTCGGTCGGCGCGGGTCTTGGCCTCGCAGCGCGGCTGCGCCAGAGCGACAAGCGGATCTTCGTCATTATCGGCGACGGAGAGAGTCGCGAGGGGCAGATCTGGGAGGCCCTCGATTTCATCGTCGACCACAGGCTGACGAACGTCACCGCGATCTTCAACTGCAACGGTCTGGGGCAGGCCGACTCAGTCTCGCCGCAGCAGTCCGCCGACACGCTCGCCCGCAAGCTCGAGGCCTTCGGCTGGGCCGTTAAGCGGATCAATGGCCACGACCCCGAACAGATCGATGTGGTCTTGAGCGCCAGGCCGGGCGAGAAGCCGCTCGCGATCGTAGCGAACACGGTCAAGGGCTGGGGCGTTCGGAGTATGCAGGGCCACGGGCATCACGGTACGCCGATACCGAAGGACCAGCTTCCGGCTGCCGACGCGGACCTCAATGCGATGTACGCGACACTGAAGACGACGCCCGCCGCCGACGTGAAGATGTCGCCGCCGAGGCCGCCCGCTCTCGCGCCTCTTCCGAACCGGTCGATTCAGCCGATGCCGTTCGTCGAGGCGATGAAGGAGTTCGGTCAGTCCGCCGCGCTCGAAAAAAAGAAGATGGCGACCCGTCGGGCCTACGGCGTCGCGCTGGCGGCCCTGGGCAAGGCTGACGAGCGGATCGTCGCTCTGGACGGCGACGTGAGCAACTCGACGTTTTCCAACATCTTTCACAAGGCCTTCCCCGATCGTTTCTTCGAATGCAAGATCGCCGAGCAGAACATGATCTCGACGGCGGCGGGGCTGGCGGCGGCGGGGTTCATACCGTTCGCGAGTACCTTCGCCAAGTTTCTCGCCCGCGCATACGACCAGATCGAGATGGCCAGCATCAGCCGCGCGAACATCAAACTGTGCGGCTCCCATGCGGGCGTTTCTCTGGCGGCCGACGGCCCGTCGCAGATGTCGCTGCCGGACATGGCCTACTTCCGCAGCTACACGCAGACCGATGACGGTTTCGGCCGCCCGGCGTGCGTGGTCTTTCACCCGGCGGATGCGGTTGCCGCGTATCATTGCACGGTCCTGGCGGCGAATCACCACGGTATGTGTTATATCCGCACGCACCGCCCGGACGTGGCGTTTCTCTACGACCCGAACACGAAGTTCGAGGTCGGCGGCTCCCACCAGCTCGCCGAGGGTTCGGCGCTCACGATCGTCAGCAGCGGCTACATGGTCACGGTCGCCAGGCAGGCCGTCGAGAGGCTCGCCGCCGCCGGCATCCCGTGCAACCTGTTCGATGCGTACAGCTTCCCGTTGAAAACCGACGGGATCCTCGCCGCCGCGAAGCAGACCGCAGGCAGGATTCTCACGGTCGAGGACAACTACGTCGGCGGCCTCGACGCGGCGATCGCCGAGGCGGCCGCGCGGACGGGCGGCGTGACCGTTCAGTCGATGGTCTGCAAGGGGATTCCGAAGTCCGCGAAGACGCCCGAGGAGATCCTGGCGTACCTCGGTCTGTCGGTGGACGACATCGTCAAACGGGCGACCGCGATGGTGAAGTAGGGAGCATCCGTCCGCCGGCCGTGGTCGCGGGCCCGGCCACGGCCTTGCCGCGTGCCACTGTCGTGCCGGCAGTGCCTTTCCTCCAGGGATGCGCACCTCTGATCTGCACGGCTGACACGGCAGTGGTGCGCAGCGCCCTGATCACGTCACGCGTCGGACGCCCGTCACTTCGCCGCCGGGCGCGTGGTCGTCGAAACGCGAGGTGCTTTGGGAAGCTCGCCGTACAGGACCTGGTTGTCGCGGGTCCGGCCCTTGCCGTCGAACGAGCAATGGAAATAGGCGCGGCCGGCGTCGTACTCCGGCAGCGTCACCGGCAGCTTGCGGAGGGCCACCTCCAGGTGCAGCAGCGCCAGCGGCGTGACCGAGTCGAGCCGGCAGAACGGTGCCTCGCGGTTCGCGACGAAGAAGCCGCCGTGATACTCCCGCTGCATCAGGTTGTCGCCGACGCGTTGCGCGAGGCGCAGAAACTCCTCTCCCTGCGTGGCTTTGTGCAGCTCCAGCAAGGCGAAGATCGTCTCGGACTCGGTGTTATCGGTGTTGAAGTTGGCGGCGGCGACCGCCCCGGCCTTCCGGCCCCAATCGCCGAGACCCAGCCCCCGCGCAATGTTCCGCGTCATTTGCCACATCCGTTCGTCGCCGCTCAGCCGGTAGGCCAGCGCATACGCCCACAGATGCAGGCCGGTCGCGGGGCGTTTCTCCAGCCAGCGCGCCTCCACATAGCCCTCGCGTTTGCGGTCCGCCGGCGTCAGCCGCGTGCCGTCGATCAGCGTCGCCCAGAACGCGTTGTCTGCTGGGTCGTACGCGTACCGGGCGTACGCCGTCATGTCCTCGATGGCCCACCGCTTGAATTCCTCGCCCGCCGGCCCGAGGCGGTCGAAAAGCTTCATCCGGCAGATCGCCGCGTGCGTGTAGCGGTTGCCGTAGAGGCTCGTGACGGTGGCCTCTGTGAAGCGGTTGCCGAACTCGGCGCCGAACTGCTGCGTCATCCGATCCGGCGTGAGCGTGCTGTAATTGTCCGCGCCAAGCCCCGTCCGCGGGTCTCGCGCCTCCGCATATCGCCCGGCGATCCGCTTGGCCCACGTCAGCGCCTGCTTCTCGCCCGAGAGTTGATACAGCAGGGCGGCGGCGTACCAGAGATCCCCGCCCGTGTTGATGAACGTCAGGCCCTCGCCGGCGAAGGGCACCGGCCCGCCGACGTACTCGTGGTCCCAGGGCCCGGGCGGGACAGGCTTGTAGTAACCGTGCCGGTTCATGTCGAGGATGTCCCACCGCAGAATGTGGTTCGACCAGAACGACTCCACGAACCTCCGGGTTGCCTCGCGGTCGACCTCCCACATCAGCTCGTAATACGGGAAGTTGCTCTTGAGTTCGTGCTTGCCGGCGATGCCGCCGGGGCTGCGGCCCTCGCCCACCGGCTGATTCGTCCGCAGGTCCCACGCCGCGTGTCCGCCCCAGAACAGAAGGCCGCTCGGGTGCCGCAGGTGATCGAAAGCGTAGCGCGTGGCGTCCACCGCGGCCTGCTTGTACTTCGCATCACCCGTGAGTTGCGTCAGCGCGACCAGGACGCGGAACAGGTTCTGCTGGTTCGCGAGGTCCGACATGACCCACTCGCGCGGCATGTTCCACTTCTCCGCGTGTTGGGCCTCGAGCTTCCAGACGGCGGGCTCGTGCGTATCGGGATTCAGCCCGTCGACGAAGAGCGGCGTCGGCCCGGGACCGTACCGGTCGCGGCCGTATCGCAGTGCGTTGTCGGCGAAGGCGCGGACGGCGGGAAGGTAGGAATGCGCACCTTCGTCTTCGGGTTCCCCGGCGTAAACCGCCGCCGGCCACGTCGCGAGAATCATCGCACCGATACAGGGCGTTCGCCCGATCATACGGTTCCTCCTGTTCGCCCGCGGTGACGCCGCCCCACGGGCAACGCGCAGCGCGCGTTGGCGCGGCGGGGCGTCATCCTCTGTCGCTCGTCGGGTCGCCGGCTTACTGCGGCTTGCGCGTGGCAGGCGTTGCCTTGCCCGGCAGCGCCTCGCGCCAGCCCGCGTGCAGCTTGCGGGCCAGCTCCTTGACGAGTTCTCTGTTTTCCGGCCGGCCGGCAATGTTTACGTTCTCGCCCGGATCATTCTGGTGGTCGTACAGCTCGACGCCGACGGGCTCCTTGCCGGGCTCGGCCCATTCCGTGTAGCGGTAGCGATCCGTCCGCATCGAGTGCCCCATGAGCTGTTTTCGCGGGTACTGACTGAAGGCGGCCTGCTGAACGGGGCGGTCCGGATGCTCCATGGCCGGCAGCAGGCTCGTGCCCTCGAGGCCGTCGGGGATCGGCAGGCCGGCGAGGTCGCACAGGGTTGGATAGATATCGACGAACTCCGCGAGCACATTCGTCTTGACGCCCGCAAACCGACGGCCCGCCGCGCTGATGATCAGGGGCGCCCGTGTGGCCACCTCGAAGTTCGTGTGCTTGCACCACAGACCGTGCTCGCCAAGGTGCCAGCCGTGATCGCCCCAGAGCACGACGATCGTCTTGTTCCGAAGGCCCAGCCGCTCAAGCTCGTCCAGGACGCGGCCGATCTGCGCGTCGGTGTAGCTCACGGCGGCATAGTAGGCGCGAATCAGTTCCTTCGCCTTGTCCTCGGAGAGCGGGCCTTTTTTCGGGATGTCGCTGTAGTTCCGCAACTCGCCCCAGTCCGTCAACGCCGGCGGCGGCACATCCTCAGGCGGGTTCGGGTTGCCGCAGACCTTGATCGTCTCCGGCGGATAAAGATCGAAGTATTTCTTCGGTGCCACGAACGGCAGGTGCGGCTTGAGGAACCCGACGGCGAGGAAGAAGGGCTTATCCTTGATCTCGCGCAGGATTTCGATCGCGCGGTCGGCGGTCATGCCGTCGGCGAGGGCGTTGTCGGGGCCTTCGGCGGCCTCCCATGAGGGCCCGTTCGCCCGCGGACCGCGCGCTACCCGCAACGTCGCGCCCGTCTTCGGATCCTTCTCGATAATCCGGGCGGCGTTGACGTTGCCGCGCGAGCGCAGTTCGCGCCGGCTGGCCGCGACTGCCGCAAGGGATTCCGGTTTCGTGTAGGCGGGGGCGTTCGGCCTCCAGTGCGGCACGCTCCACGATTGCGGGTCGTCCAGGTCGCCGTGATAGATCTTGCTCAGACCCTGCACGTGGTACCCATGCTTCTTGAAGTACTCCGGCAGCGTGACGACGTCCGGGATCGTCTTGCGGAAGTGCGTGTTCAGGTCGTAGATCTTCGTCGTGTCCGGCCGCAGCCCGGTCAGCAGCGACGTCCGCGAGGGGCTGCACACGGCCTGCTGGCAGTAGGCGCGTCGGAACAGCACCCCGCCGTCGGCGAGCTTATCGATGTTGGGCGAGCGGATCTGAGTCGCGCCGTAGCAGGCCAGTTCAGGCCGCAGATCATCCACGGCGATAAACAGCACATTCGGTTTGGCTGCCTCGTCCGCCGAGGCGAGGCCGGCCGCACCCGCCGCCTGAATCGCGCATGCGGCGGCGAACAGGCTCTTGAGGCTTCGGCTGTGGTTTGCCAGTCGTTTCATGGTTGCGTACTCCTGGTCAAGGAAAGCCCTCGGTCAAAGCGGTCACCGGGCGGGACGCGTCGCTGCGCCCCCGTGGATCGATGGCTTCAGATGCCTGTCAAAGAACTCAACCGCCAGCTTGTGTGTCTCCGGCCGGCCCACGCCGTGTCCCGCGTCCGGCAGGATCTTGAGCGTGACCTCGACGCCCGCCTTCTTGAGCGCCGCCGCGAGCAGTTCGGCATGCTTCGGACGCACGAGTGTGTCCTTGGCACCGTGCACGATGAGAAACGGCGGGTCGTCGCGGCTCACATGGGCCACCGGGCTCGCCAGCACGGCCATCTCGCGGTGCTCGCGGAGCGGGCCGCCGAACAGCTTCGTGACGGCCTTTGCGCCCTCCTGCTTGCCGGCCCACGGATCGCTCTCGAAGTCCTCTTCCCGGAAGGACGAGGGGCCGCAGAAGTCGCACACGGCCTGCACGCGGCTCGAGTAGTTCAGGTTGTCCCCGACGTCGCCCTCCAGCTCTTTCACTCCCCCGGAGGTGCCGAGCAGCGCGGCGAGGTGCCCGCCCGCCGAAGCGCCCCATACCCCGATGCGATCGGCCGCGAAGCCGTACTCCTTCGCGTGCGCCCGCACCCAGCGGATGGCGGCCTTGCAGTCGTGAATCTGGGCGGGGAAGGGCGCCTCATCGGTCAGCCGATAGTTGATGCTGACGGCTGCGTAGCCCTGGCTCACGAGGGGCACCGCCGGGCAGCGGCCCTTGTCTCCGGCCTGCCAGCCGCCGCCGTGAATCCAGACGATCACCGGAAGCGGGCGGGGTGCGTCTTTCGGAAGGTAGATGTCCAACAGCAGCGGCTTGCCGTCGACGCGGGCATACTCGATGTTGCGGAGGGCCTTTGTCCCCCTGGGGAGGGGTTCTTCCGCCGGGCGCGAACGGGCGTCTTCCCGCTGGCGGTACGCCCGGAGGGCCTCGCGCCGTTCATCCGGACTGAGACGGCCGTCGCCGTCCTTGTCGAACTCCTTGAGGGCACGTTGGCGGACGGCTTCGCGGCCGGGGGGGGCCGCCTCCTGGGCCGACACGAGAGGGATCCACAACATCGCCGGCAGCAGGGTGATCGCGAATGAACGCAGTTGGATCATGGAGACTCCTCGTTCGTCTGGCACTCCATCCGAAAACGACAGACTCACTCGGCTCAACGCAGACGTTCGACATATTAATGCACGCATCGGCGCGTGTACACCGAAAAGGCTCATCGCCGAACGGGGGCTTTGGTTCGGCGGCCCGGCGCGGTAGGATCGTCCCGCTTGAACGGCGGGGGCACGGCTTCCCGCCGGCGAAAGCCGAGGGGCCTCATGAGGAGGAAACATGGAATGGGCCGGATGAATTCGCGCGTACGACGACAACGGGCCGGCGCCGCTTTCCGGGCGGCTCTCGTTGTGGCGGCCGGGCTTGTTCCCTGGCTGATGGGTATTGCCGGGGCCACGGCGGCCGACGCCGGACGCCCCAACGTGCTCTTTCTGCTTACCGATGACCAGCGGGCGGATACGATTGGCGCAATGGGCAACCCTGCCATCAAGACGCCCACGCTGGACTCGCTGGCCCGCCGGGGCGTCGCGTTCCGTAACGCCTACGTCCTGGGCAGCAATGTGCCCGCGGTCTGCACCCCGAGCCGCAATATGATCATGAGCGGGCGGGCCTACTTCCGATGGCAGGGGCTCTATGCCTCGCCCGATGAACCGAACTTCCCCGTCACGCTCGAGAACGCGGGATACGTCACCTACCACTACGGCAAGAAGGGCAACACGGCCATCCTCATCCAGGAGAAGTTCAACACGAACAAGTATCTCCAGGACGACGCCGATCGCGAGGACGGCGAGCCCGGCAAAGCCATCGTGGATGATGCCATCGCCTTCCTGAAAGGTAAGCGCGACGCCCGCCCGTTCTTCATGTACCTGGCGTTTTCGAATCCGCACGACCCGCGTGTCGCGGCGCAGAAATACCTGGATATGTATCCGATCGAGACGGTCCCGCTGCCGAAGAACTGCATACCCGTTCATCCCTGCGACAACGGCGAGATGCTTATCCGCGACGAACTGCTCGCACCCTGGCCGCGGACGGAGCAGGAGATCCGCAAGCAGATCCGCGAGTATTACGCCGTCATCACGGGGCTGGATTACCACATCGGCCGGCTGCTGGCGGCGCTGAAGGACCTGAAACTCGATGACAACACCATCATCATCTTCGCCTCGGACAACGGGCTGTCGCTCGGCAGCCACGGCCTGATGGGCAAGCAGAACCTGTACGAGGAAGGCACCAAGGTTCCGCTCATCTTCGCCGGCCCGGGGATTGCCGCCGGCCGTAGCGATGCTCTGGTGTACCTGATGGACATCTTTCCGACGGTCTGCGATCTCGCGAACGTGCCGGTGCCCGCCGGGCTCGATGGCAAGAGCCTCAAGCCCGTCATGGACGGCCGCGAGCCGGGCGTGCGGCCCACGCTCTTTACTGCCTACCGCGACGTGCAGCGGGCGATCCGCGATGATCGCTGGAAGCTGATCCGCTACCCGAAGATCAACAAGACGCAGTTGTTCGACCTGAAAGACGACCCGGATGAGATGCACGACCTGGCGGGTGATCCGGCGCTGACGGAACGAATGGAGCGGATGATGGCCGAGCTGGAGCGCTGGCAGAAGCAGCTTGGCGACACGGCGCCGCTGACCTCGGAGCATCCGAAGGATCCGACGTTCACCCCGCCGACCGGCGAAGCCCTGGAAAAGCTGCTCAAGCCTGCGAAGAAGAAGTGACGCGGGGAAGGCGGCCGTGGTGCCGCTGCTACCCAAGACGCCGGGTTTTGTCCGCTTGCGCGGGTGGCGGCCGCGCCGTACGAGGAGCGAACGATGCACATGATGCGACCGGCTCTTTGCGCTATGGCGTTCCTGGCCGCAGGTGTCTCTGCGGCCCCGGCTGACGACAGGCCGGTCCGCCCGAACATCATCCTCATCCTTGCCGACGACATGGGCTTCTCCGATCTGGGCTGCTACGGATCCGAGATCGCCACGCCCAATCTCGACCGGCTCGCGGCGGGCGGTCTGCGATTCACGCAGTTTTACAACGCTGCCCGGTGCTGCCCGACGCGGGCGGCGCTGCTCACCGGCCTGTATCCGCATCAGGCCGGCGTCGGTCACATGCTCGGCGACTGGGCGAAACCCGCCTACACCAGCGGCCTCAACGATCACTGTGTCACGATCGCCGAACTGCTGCGCGAGGCCGGCTACCGCACATACATGGTCGGCAAGTGGCACGTCGGGCAACTTGTGGGCAGGCAGCCTGTAAACCGCCCGCTCGACCGCGGCTTCGAGCGTTTCTACGGCACCGGCGGTGGCGGCAACCACTTTGCCCCGGAACCGCTCATGCGCGACAACGATCGCATCGAACCCGACGCCGACGGCTACTACGTCACCGACGCCTTCAGCGAGGCCGCGGTCCGCTTCGTCGAACAACACGTCGAGAGCGGTACGCAGGCGCCCTTCTTCCTGCACCTGTGCTACACGGCGCCGCACTTCCCGCTGCAAGCGAAGCCGGACGACATCGTCCGCAACCGCGGCCGCTACAAGGACGGCTGGGATGCCCTCCGCGCCCGCCGTTACGCCCGTCAGAAGGAACTCGGCATCATCGACCCGCTCTGGCCGCTGTCTCCGCGCGATCCGGTGGCGCGGGCGTGGACCGACGCGACAGACAAGGACGAGTGGGACCTCCGCATGGCCGTCTACGCCGCCATGATCGAGTGCATGGACCGGGGCATCGGTCGCATGGTCGAGGCCGTCCGTCGGGCCGGCATGGAGCGAAATACCCTGATCCTCTTCCTCTCCGACAATGGCGCAAGCGCCGAGTTTCTCGACACATGGCCCAACCCGGCCCGCGGCCACAAGCCCGGATCGGTCACCGGCACGAAGGAGTCGCATCGCTGCCTCGAGGTCGGCTGGGCCAACGCCGCCAACACCCCGTTCCGCGAGCATAAGATGTGGGTCCACGAGGGCGGCATCGCCACGCCGTTGATCGCGTACTGGCCCGGTACCATCCGCGCGGAGGGCTCGCTGACCCGCGAAGTCGGCCATGTGATCGACCTCATGCCGACATGCCTCGAGCTGGCCGGCGCCACATACCCGCGCGCGTTCCACGGTCGCGAACTCACGCCGCCGGAAGGCCGAAGCCTGGTTCCGGTGCTTCGCGGGGGCCGATGGTCCGAGCCGCGGACGTTGTGCTGGGAGCACGAAGGCAACCGCGCGATCCGCAAGGGCGACTGGAAGCTGGTCGGCGAGTTCAGGGGGCCGTGGGAACTCTATGACATGAAGACGGACCGCACAGAAACGAAGAACCTTGCGGCAAGCGATCCCGAGCGGGTCAAGGCCCTCGCGGCTGAGTGGCAGGCCTGGGCCGACAAGGTCGGCGTGATCCCCTGGGAGAAGCTTCCCGGCGGCAACTACAGGCCATCAAGCACGTATCGGAAGAAATGCGAGCCCGTCGCGCAGTGAACGCGGGGAGCGGGCCTCTCGCCCGCCGAAGAAGGCGTGCAGGATGCCCCCCCCAGGCCGGCTGCGACCGTGCCTGCCACTTCTACTTAAGGTCCAGTTGCGGCGTCCCCGGCTTCAGGGCCGCCTTGTGACGTTCGACCTCCGCGAGCAGGTCGGCGACAACGTCCGGGTGGTCCTTGGCCACGTTGTACTTCTCCGACGGATCCTCGTAGAGATTGAAGAGCAGCGGCGGATCGTGCGTTTCGATCTTCTTGCTTTCGGGGCCGTAGCCCGTGCGCGTGAGCAGGTGCGCCTTCCACGGCCCCTTGCGGACGGCCATCAGTACGGTGTTGTTGTAGTAGAAGAGGACCTTCGCCCCGCCATCGCCCTTGCCGAGCAATACAGGCACGAGGCTCCGCCCATCCAGCTCGCGGTCGGCAGGAAGCGGCACGCCGGCAAGCTCCAGAAACGTCGGGAATACATCCATCAGCGTGGCCATCTTGCGACACACGCCCGGCTGGATCGTCCCCGGCCACCAGAAAATACCCGGTTCCCGCATGCCGCCTTCCCACGTGGAGCCCTTGCCATCGCGGAGCAGCCCCGCCGATCCGCCGTGCTGGTTCTTGATCAGCCATGGCCCGTTGTCGCTGCTGAAAACCACCAGGGTCTTCTCCGCGAGGCCGAGATCTCGCAGCGGCCGCAGCACCTCGCCCACGCTCCAGTCGATCTCCTCGACGACGTCCCCGTACAGGCCGCGGACGCTCCTGCCCCTGAAGCGGTCGGAAACGTGCAGCGGCACGTGAGGGAAGGTATACGCCAGGTAGAGGAAGAAGGGTTTGTCTTTCTCGCGCCGGATGAACTTGATCGCCTCGTCCGTGTATCGCGGGGTCAGCGTCTCCTGCACGGCGGGTTCCTCAATTACCTCTTCGTTTTGCAGGATCGGCGACGGCTTCATGTCGTTGCTGTACGGAATGCCGTAATACGAATCGAATCCGTTGTGCGTCGGCAGGTACTGCGGCAGATGTCCGAGGTGCCACTTGCCCACGCACGCCGTCGCGTACCCCTTTGTCTTAAGCGCCTCGGCGATGGTGATCTCACTGGCGGGCAAACCTCCCTTCGAGTCCGGGAACAGAACATGCCGCGCAGCGCCGACCATACCGCTGCGGATCGGCAGGCGCCCGGTCAACAGGGCTGCTCGGCTTGGCGTGCACACCGGCGCCGCCGAGTAGAAGTCCGTAAACCGCAACCCCTCCGACGCCATCCGGTCCAGGTTCGGCGTGTGGATGGACGGATGGCCGTAACAGCACAGATCGCCGTAGCCGAGGTCGTCCGCGAAAAGGATCACGAGGTTCGGCGGACGCTCGGCTGCACGGCCTGCGGTCGGTCCCGCCGCCAGGATCATGGCGGCGCAGGCCATGAACCCGGCGCGCCGCCGGAACGTCCTCGCCGCTTGTGATGCCGTATGTGGTCGCATGATTATTCCTCCGCGTCTGATGCCGCCGTGCCCCCGTCGCGTTTCCGGGACGCGGCCTCATTGGACTTCGCAGCCGAGCTCCGCCGCCAAGGACTTCATTTCGTTCGCCATCTCCTCGAGCAGCTTGACCGGCTCCTTCGTGAGGTGCTCGTGAGCCGATCGCATCGGAAGGCTTGTCTCCCATGCGGTCAGCGCTGTTCCGGCCTGCGTCAGGCCGTCGACATACATCCGGAAGTATCGTCCCGCTGCCGCCCGGTCCGCTTCGGCGACGCGCCCGGACCGGACCAGTGCCTTGAGCTGCCAGAGGGCCTTGAGCGTCTTGATGAAACCCTGCACAACCAGGCTCTCCTGGATGAACGTCGGCTCGCCGAGTTCACGGGCCAGTTCCACCGCCCGCTGCGCCTGGGCGACGTCGCCATCCAGTTGCTCCGCGTTGCGGATCTCGCCCCACGGATAGCGGTAGACATCCCATAGTACCGAGCCGAGCTCGGGCAGCTTGTCCTCCTTGAGCATCTCGGCGGCCTTGCCGGGTACCTTGCGGCGCTCGCCGGAGGGGTATTCGCTGCCGTAGATGTCCCAGGCGACGGGCCCGTTCGCCTCGGTCCAGTCGGCGAATTTCTCCGGGTTCCGGATGCCCTGCCGGACGGCCCACGACACGGCGAACTCGCGCGGCGAGCGGCCCTTGGCATTCCACGACCACTCGGCCGCCGCCTCGGTGTTGAACGCGCAGTAGCTGATTCGGGGGACGGCGTACCCGAGCAGTCCCGAGAGCTTCTTGTCGACGAACTCGTTCATGCGCTGGTGAATGAACTGCGGCCCCGTGAAGGGAACCCAGTACCCGACGATGGCGCACACGTTCGGGCACACGCCGAGCCACCTGCCCTTACGGATCGCGTCTACGAGGTATGGCCGGATCATCGGGGCGCGGCTGCTGTTGTAGGTGAAGAGGCTGTGGTAATACCAGATCTTCACGGTCGGCGGGAGCTGCTCGAAGACCTTCGGGTTGCTTTTCTCCGTCTCCTCGCTGGTCAGCACCCGCAGGCCGAGGTCGGGCTCCTTTTCCAGGGCCTTCTTCCAGGCGGCCACGATCGCGCGCGCCTCGAGGACGCTACGGTCCTCTTTGCGGCACGATTCGCACTGGCATCCCTTCTCACCGGCCAGGTTCTCCGCCATCCAGACATCGACCTCCCGCACACCCGGGCTGGCGCGCCAGAGAAGCAGCCACTGCGAAAGGATGTCCACGATCAGGGGGTTCGAGTAGCAGCTCGCGCCCCGTCGTGCGTCCTTGCCCTGAAGCTCGGGATACGCCGTGAAGAGCCCGGAGTTGGACAACTGCTCGAGGTGCAGGACGACCGGGACCGGATTGATCCCGTACGTCGGGCCTTCGTCGAGGATCTTCTGTTTGTTCCCGGCGAGGGTCACGAAGCATCGCTTCTGCTCGTCGATGCCGCAGCGCGAGATCTGCTCGTCATAGTTCATTTTCCGGTCGGACATCCAGCGGAGGTGGTCATAGCTGTCGCCGCCCCACAGGCCGCGGTCTGCCATGTCCGGCCAGTCGGTGACACTCAGCAGCGGGATCCGGACCTCCTCCGCCGCGGTCTCCGTTACAAGGGCCTGCTGCACGGTCTTGGCGGCATAGTAAAGCCCGCGCGGCCCGATCGCCGCCAGAATAAGCCCGTCCTGACGCGGCATCGGCAGGATGACGTAGGCCTGATCGCAGTTGGGCAGCGCACGCAGCGGCGCGGTCTCGGGGCCGTCCATTTGCAGCCGAAGCGTGAACATCGCCTCGGACGCATCGCCCGGTGAGCCAAGACGTTCACGCAGTTCCTTGACCGCCTGCCCGACGAGCGCCGGCGCATCCTGCGGCGGTACAATGCCGACCCGGCCGCGCGCGACGGCGACCTTCTCCGTGATTGTGATCTTTTTGGGCAGCGGAACCAGGCGGCGAGTCCATTGCAGGGCTTCTTCGGGCGAAACCGCAACAGGCGTCACCGCGCCCTGTGAAACCGATGTTCCCGATAGCGCGACAACCGATACGAACCACAGCATGTGTCTCATCGTTGGTCCTTTCCGACGGCCCGCATGGAACGGGCGCGGGCGCTGGCCTGAAGCGAGCGTTTTCCGGCCCCGTTCGGCCGGTTCCCGGGTATCATCGGAGGATCGGACCGCCGGCATTTGACGCTTCAAGACCCCGGCCGCCTCGTCCACGGATGACCTTGTGCCCCTCTCGGCTCGCTCGGTCGGAAGCCTACCGCCGGGGCACCGCTCCCGCAAGCACGCGGTGAGAATCCGTCGCCGTTTTCGGCAAGACCGTCTCGCGTGCAGCACGCAGCGACGCGACAGGTCGCGATCTGGAGACCCCTCCTGCACTGCTGTTGTCTGGATCACCGTCGGCCGGCACGGAATCACCGCTGCCGCCGGGCACGTCATTCCGAGGGAGGCGGCGCAAAAAAAAACCTCCCCGTGGGCCACCGGCCCCGGGGAAGTTTCGGTAGTCTTACCCAAGCTTGGCTTTTCGGCCAACCGCATCCAACGTCTGACGAGGGATGCTGCGGCTGCTGCTTCAGGCCTGGTGCCGGCGACGCACCCACGGGCCGAACAGGCCGCCCAAGACCAGCAGGCCCAGCGTTGCGGGCTCAGGAACGGCGTACCCGCCGCCCGTCTCGCCCGAATAGCTGCCCGGGAAGTCGATATCCTTAAGCGCGTCCGAGGCCGGATCATAGTGTGCCGGGAACCCGACGAAATCAATCAGATCGATGTTGCCGCGCATCACGCCCGTTTGCCCAATCACGTTCTTCTGCTCAGCGAGTAGCCCGCCTGTAATCAGCCCTTCGCCTTCCAGAACGTAGCTTTGATTGTCCTTATAGCCATACAGCGACACCCGACCGGGGATGTTGGGATTGCTGGTCTGGTTGAGGTCCATCTGCCAGAGCAGAACGTTCGGGCCGCCCAGCACCATCGTTCCCCAGATCTCAAGGTCTGCACCCGGCGTGCCGCCCGTCCCCGTGAGGCTGACGTCCAG
>CAZMVY010000041.1:21570-24047 GCA_964569765.1 uncultured Planctomycetales bacterium | reverse complement strand
GCCTGGATTAGCGATGTGTCTGGAAGCTTCGTCTGGGGCTGGGGCTGCGCCCCCGCCCCGGGCAAGACACGCGCGACGATCTGTTCCTGTAAGGCCGGCTGCATCGAGGCGAGAAACGGCCTCGGCCACAGGCCGATCATCAGGCACACGGCCGCGATCGGCACGAGGATGGCGATTTCCCGCCGGGTCAGATCAGGCGTAAGCCCGTGCGATGCGTCCGGCGTTCCCGCCGGCTCGCGCAGCGGGCCGAAGAGCACCCGCTGGCACATCCACAGCAGGTATACCGCGCTGAGCACGACGCCTGTGGCGGCCAACACCGCGTAGGACGGGCCGAGGGGACCCGCCGGACTGCCGTCGCAGGTCCGCGCCGAGCTGAACGTACCGATGAGTACGAGCAATTCGCCGACGAACCCGTTGAGCCCCGGCAGGCCGAGGCTGCTGAGTGCGAAGAACACCAGAAAGAACGACAGCCACGGCATCCGTCGGGCCAGCCCGCCGATCTCCGTGATATTGCGGGTGTGATACCGCTCGTACACCATGCCCACGACGAGGAACAGGGCCCCCGTGGACAACCCGTGGTTGACCATGTAAAGCAGCGACCCGCTGAGCCCGGCCATCTTCAGGCTGAACAGGCCGAGCAACACAAAGCCGAGATGCGAGACCGAGGAGTAGGCCACCAGCCGCTTGACATCCGTCTGCACCCATGCCGCCAGCGCGCCGTAAATGATCCCGACCACCCCCAGGGTCGCCACGACGGCCGCAAGCTCGAGCGTCGCCGTCGGAAACATCGGCATGCTCATCCGCAGAAATCCGTAGGTCCCCAGCTTGAGGAGCAGGCCGGCGAGGACAACACTGCCGGCGGTCGGCGCCTCCGTATGCGCCAGGGGCAGCCAGGTGTGCAGCGGAAACATCGGGACCTTCACCGCAAACCCCGCCGAAACGGCGAGAAACAGCCAGAACTGGACCGAGGGATCAAGCGACCGACCGACGGCATAAAGCCGGTCCAGATCGAACGTAAAGACGCCGGACCCCGCTGCCCGGGACGCCTGGTACGCCAGGAAGAGCACACCCGCCAGCGTGAGGGCGTCGCCGACAATCGTGTAGACGAAAAACCGCAGTGCGGCGCGCCGCCTCTGCGGCCCGCCCCAGATGCCCACGAGGAAGTACATCGGGGCCATCGTGAACTCGAAGAACGCATAGAACAACAGCAGGTCGCGCGCGCAGAACACACCGAGCATGCCGGTCTCCACCAGCAGCATCAGGATGTAGAACTCCTTGATGCGTTCGCGGATCGCGGTGAAACTCGACCAGATCGCCAGCGGCGTGAGCAGGGCGGTCAGGGCGACGAGCCAGACGCTCACGCCGTCGATGCCGACGTGGTACGCGAGGTCTACGGCCGGCAGCAGGTCGGGGTCTCCGACCCAGGGCAACCGGAGGGAAAGCGCGTACTGCCCAGCCTCCCACACCGGCTGTCCGTCGGCGCACTCCGCGTGCTGGAACAGCCGCAGCGCGGCAAGCGTGAAACCCAGCGTGGCGAACGAGGCAAAGAGGGCCGCCCGGCGGATCTGCCGGTGCGAGCGCGGATTCATCAGGCAGATCATCAGCGCCCCGGCCAGCGGGGCGAAGATCACCACCGTCAGAATCCACCTCGACAGAGAATCGACCATCACCTCATCCGCCCATCAGCACAATCAGAAGGATCAGCACGACGCCCGCGGTCATCGTCATGGCGTATCCCTGCAACGCCCCGCCCTGGAGGCTTCGAAGGACGAAGCCGCCTGCTCGCGGCACGACCGTAATGACCCAGATGAGCCCGTCGATCACGTAGTCGTCGATCGCATTGAAGAGCAGACCCGCCTCCCGCGCCGGCCGGACCACGAGCGTCTCGTAAAGCTCATCCACGTAGTACTTCCCGTGGATCAGATCGTAGACGTCCGGCATTTCGTTCACGACGGCCTCGGCCCAGTCCCGTCGCCGTACGTAGAGCACGTAGGCCCCCAGAATGCCCAGGACGGCCAGGGCCGATGAAACGTACATCAGCACATGCCCGCCGCCCTCCGCCACGTCCGTATCCGTCGCCGTGAAGATACCGTACGTCTCGCGGAAGACCGGCTCCAGAAAACGATGCAACGGCCCCCTGGGCTCGAAGGTCCCGGCAAATCCGGACGATGAAACGCTCACGCCCACATAGCCGACGACGACGGCCCCGACCGCCAGAATGCCCATCGGAACGAGCATCCAATAGCCCGCCTCGTGCGGATGGGCATTCTGTGGAACCCGTTGCGGCCCGTGAAACGCCCAGAAGATCATGCGAAACGTATAGAAGGCCGTCAGCAGCGCCGCCACCAGACCGATGATCCCGAGAATCGGGTGCACGGAGTAGGCGGCGTCCAGGATCTCGTCCTTGCTGAAGAATCCCGAGAAGAACGGGAAGCCCGCCAGCGCCCGCCCCCCGGCACGGCCCGACGCGTACGTCC
>CAZMVY010000041.1:0-21560 GCA_964569765.1 uncultured Planctomycetales bacterium | reverse complement strand
GCCCGGCAGCACTGCCCATCGGCTCCAACGTTGGCGCCAGCGCCCCGGCAAGGAACGACGCGTACGTCACGGGCATGATCCGCCGCAGCCCTCCGAACTGCCGGATGTCGATGATTCCGCCCATGGCGTGCATGACGCTTCCGGCGGCAAGGAACAGCAGCGACTTGAAGAAGGCGTGCGTAAACAGGTGAAAGATGGCGGCGTCGGCCGCGCACACACCCAGTCCGAGGAACATGTAGCCGAGCTGGCTGATGGTCGAATAGGCCAGAATCCGCTTCATGTCGTACTGGGCCAGGGCGATGGTGGCTGCGAAGAACGCCGTGGCCGCGCCGATCGACGCGACGACGGCGAGGGCATCCTGTGACTGCACGAAGATCGGTCCGCATCGCGCCACCATGTACACGCCCGCGGTGACCATCGTCGCGGCGTGAATGAGCGCGGAAACCGGCGAGGGACCTTCCATGGCGTCCGGCAGCCAGACGTAGAGCGGGAGTTGGGCGCTCTTACCGACCGCGCCGCAGAAGAGCAGCAGCGCGATCGTCGTACACTGCCAGGGCTGCAGTGCGTAGATATTCCGGAATACCACGGCGTAATCCAGCGGATTCTCGCCCGGCCCGGCGAGCGGCGAGATCCAGAGGTAGAGGCAGAAGATGCCGAGGCTGAAGCCGAAATCGCCAATGCGGTTGACCAGAAAGGCCTTCCTGGCCGCCGCCGCCGCCGAAGGCTTCGGATAGTAGAACCCGATGAGGAGATAGCTGCACAGACCGACCAGCTCCCATCCGAGATAGAGCAGCAGGAAGTTGCCCGCCAGTACCAGCGTGCACATCGCGAACACGAAGAGCCCCATGAACGCGAAGAAACGCTCGTAGCCCCGCTCCGGATGGCCATGGCTCCGCATGTAGTCGCGAGAGTAGACGATTACCAGTAACGAAACCGTGCAGACCGTGGCCAGCATCACGGCCGTCAGCGGATCGACCCACAGGTTGACGTCGAACCAGAGCCCGGCGGCGGGGGAGATCCAGTCATACAGGTGATACGTGTCGCTGAAACGCGATTCGGGCGTATGACGGACGATATCCAGGAGGATGATGCTCACCAGCGCAGAGACGAAGGTGCCGAGCACCACCGGCCAATGGCTGCCGCCGCGCAGCCGCCGAGACCCGAACAGCCCCACCACGATCGCACCGGCCAGCGGCGCCAGGGGAATCAGCGGGACGATCTTCAGGACGCCGAACTGTGAGAACGTCGCCGTCATACCCTCAGCCCTGCAACATCCGCCACGCCTCCGCGTCGAGCGTTCCCTTCCGCCGGAACAGGAGCACCACGAGGCCCAGCCCCAACCCCGCCTCTACGGCCGCAACGACCAGCAGGAACATCGCAAAAGCCTGCCCATCGAGCTGGCGGTGATAGCGACCCAGCCCCGCCAGATTCAGCAGAACGCCCTGGAACATCACCTCGGTAGACAGGAAGATGATGATGAGATTCCGCCGGGTCAGGAAACCAACGAGCCCCAGTGCGAAGAGCAGCGCCCCAAGAATCACGTATCCGTGCAGCAGCGGCATTCCTGATACTCCCGCCTCCGACTCGTTCAGAACGGAGGCACTTCGCGCCCGATCTGCCCGGGGGGCTTGCCCGCGTCCGAAACAACCGGTGCACCCGATGGCAGGGGCCGCCGTGCCACCCAGATGGCGCCTACCATCGCCACCAGCAGCAATGCGCCCGCCACCTCGACGGCCACGGCATACCGCGTAAGCAAACGGCCGCCCAGTTCGCGCACATTCCCGGGAGCGGCCTCCGCGGCCGTCGCCGGATCACCCCTGCTCGCAAGCGGCCCACCGACCGTCTGCGAGTCCGCCGTCGCAGACGGGCACGTGTCTTCGCCAACCACCTGGAGCCCTCCCACCGGGACGCCCGGTATGCCCGGCAAGAGGCTCCCCACGCACGCCACAAGCAGAAACCCCAGGACGACGGCAAAACCCGGGTCCCGCGCGGTAGAGTCACAGGCCGCCGTGCCGCTCTGCTGCGCCAGCATGATGACGAAAACGTACGTCACGAGGATCGCCCCGACGTAAATAATGACGAGAGCGGCGGCCAGAAACTCCGCGTCAACGAGCACGAGCGCCCCCGCAACCGACAACACGACCACGACGAAGTACAGGGCGCTATAGACCGGACGCGTATGGGTCACCACACGCACCGCCCCGAAAAGCGCAATCCCGCCAAACAGGTAGAACAGCAGATGGGCCGCGCCGTCCCAGCGGGTCGCGCGGATTCCGAACACGATCAGCCCGGCCAGAGCCGCAAGCAGAAGGATCGTCCCCGTCCGCCGCGATCGGGACCGCGGATCGGGCAGCACGCCGTACAGGCCCGCCGCCCCGATGGCCAGCAGCGTATACAGAATGTACGACCAGCCCTGGCTCACTGCCGTATTCCCGCCGTCAATCCCGCCCCCGTACTCCGCTGCGACCACGGCGCCGCGCGATGCGACTTACCCGGGCGATGGCGCCCCGCCGGTTTCCGGGTAACCCGTGATCGGCGGGTTCCTCCGCCGCTTGATACCCTTCGTGGCGTCGTAGACCGCGAGCAGTTTCTCCTTGTCATAGATCATTTCGTCGCGGGTGCGCCCCACCAGACGGTATTCCGGCGTCAACTCAATCGCGTCCACCGGGCACGCATATTCGCACATGCCGCAGTAGATGCACCGCAACTCGTCGATGTCGAACTTGACCGGGTATTTCTCACGATCGGGCCACGGCGACTCGCCTGCCTCAATGTGGATGCAGTGGGCCGGGCACGCCGTCGAGCACATGAAACAGGCCACACACGCCACGCGCCCCTGCTCATCGCGGTTGAGCCGGTGCACGCCGCGGTAGTTTGAGATCCGCTGCGCGCGCTTTTCCTCGGGGTACTGAAGCGTGATCTTCTTCCCGAACATGTGGCGAAACGTCGTCGCCATGCCCCGGAGGATCTCGGGCAGATAGAGCCGCACGGCCGTCGTCTCCGGCGGTTCCTTGATCTCGATGATGTCCTCGTCACGAATCACGGCGTCACTCCACCCGGAATACCACCCGGTTCTCCTCGCCCTTGCGTATCTCGAAATGCCTCTCGCAGGCGCGCCCCGCGACTGTGAACCGCGCGAGATAGTCCCCGAGGAAGCCGCGCAGCCGGACCCTGCCCTGTGCGTCGGTCCTGCCACCGGTCCTCGTCCACCACTTACCCTTCACGAGCTTGAGCAACTCGTGATACGCCGGCTTCGGAGAGAAATCCCGTCGCAGGAACCCGGCCGGGGCGTTCTGCCAGCAGCCGTCCACGAAGTCCCACCAGGTAATCGCCTCGACGGCCGGGTGGCTGAACAGTACCGTGTAGAAACGCACCACCTCGCGAGCCTGACGCTTCTCGCCTTCGAGCGTGCTCGGCCAGTCGAACCCCGGCCGCGTCGCGCACAGGTTCCAGCCGAGTTCTCCCGAAAGGATCGTCGCCTCGGTAAAGTGCAGCGGCACGCCGAACTTCGCAAACCGCTCGCAGATTTCCCAGGTATGTTGCGCGGTCCACGCCCCACCGTGCTGGTGGCACTGGATGCCGATCGCGTCGTAAAGCGCCTTGCCCTCCCCGTCTACCAGCTTGGCGATCACCTCGTCGGCATAACGCCGATCGGTGATGTAGTCGTTGATGAGAAGCGTGGCGTGCGGGTTCGCGCGCCGCGCGCTTTCGAATGCCTGCCGCACGACCTCCATCGTCCCGATCTCCCGGGTCGTGGCGGTAAGCCGTGGCGCGTTCTGCAGACACTGCGGCCGCGTGAATTCCGTGACCTCGTTGACCACGTCCCAGATATCGATCCGCCCCCGGAACCGCTCGACGCACGCGGCAATCCGGTCGAGCTGCAGCCGACGCACGCGGACCGGGTCGTCGGGCAGCCACTTCGGATCGACGTAGTTCCACATCAGCGGGTGGCCCTTGATACGAATGCCCCGCGGCCGGCACCAGTCGATGATCCTGTCGGTCGCCGCGTAGTCGGGCTTGCCCTCCTCGGTCTCGTATCCCCACCAGTAGAACGGCGCGGTGGCGTAGTTCAGCAACTCGCTGAAGTACTTCTCGTAGGCCCGGTTGTTCTCCGGCGTCCGGCACTTGCCGAGCATGAAGATGTTCGAGCCGAAGAGAAAATCGTGCCGGGTCTGCTCAATGCGCACCTCGACATCCGGCGCCGGCCGGCCGTCGGCACGCTCCACGACAATGACGACGTCCGCCTTGCGGTGTTTCTCGATCCGGGCGTCGGCCCCGGCGAGGATCTCCTCCTCGGTCGGCCCGGCCGCGCTGACGGGAAGCGCCACCATGACCACCGCGAGCACAAGCACGCCTCGAAGCAGTCGCCCGCCCCTTGCACGCGTCAAACAATGACGCGGGGCGGCCGTTTCGATCTCGATTCCCTTCATCTCGACGCACCTCCGCGAATCGGCTCCGGCGGCAGATAGGACTGCCGCCCGGTCAGTTCGGTCCGGGACCGCGAGACCCACAACAGCGTCGCCACGACAACGGCCCCCTCGCCGACCGGCGCCCACCATGACACGGCCTTGCCGAGATACACGAGCAACGCGGTCACGCCGACCAAGGCCAGGCCCAGCGGCACCAGTCCCCTCCAGGCAAGCCGCATCAACTGATCGAATCGGAACCGCGGCAGGGTCCAGCGAATCCACATCGCCAACAAGATGAAGAACATGATCTTCGCGTAGACGATCCCGCAGCGAACCACTGCCGCGGGCCAGTACGGGCTGTAGTTGATCCAGTCGGTCCAGCGCCAGCCGAGCTTCCAACTGAACGGGAACAGCTCCCACCCGCCGAGGAAAAGCGTCACGACCAGCGCGCTGTTCACGATCATCCCGGCGTATTCCGCGAGAAAGAAAAGGCCGAACTTCATCGCGCTGTACTCGGTGTGGTAGCCCCCCACCAGTTCCTGCTCCGCCTCGGCAAGGTCGAAGGGCAGGCGATTGGACTCCGCCAGGGTGGTGATGAGGAAGACGATGCACGCCACCGGGTGCAGCAGGCCGATCCAGACACCGCCTTGTCCATCCCCGATCTGCCCCTCCACGATCCGATCGAGTCGCAGCTCGCCGGCCGTCATCACCGCGACGAGAATCGCCAGCCCCATCGGGATCTCGTAGCTGAGCATCTGCGCGGCAGCGCGTATCGCCCCGTAGAAGGAATACTTGTTGTTGCTGGCCCAGCCGCCCAGCACGATCCCGTAGACGCCGACCGAGGCGACGGCCAGGATGTACAGAAGGCCGATATCCAGCGAAGCCACCTGGACGCTCGCCTGTGCGCCGTCGGCGAACCGGATCGGGCCGCCCCACGGAATGACAGCGAAGGTGATGAAGGAAGCCATGAAAATGATCATCGGCGCAAGGATGAAGAGCGGGCGGTCGACGGCCGCCGGAATGATATCCTCCTTCAGAATAAACTTGAGACCGTCCGCCAGCGGCTGAAGCAATCCGCGCGGCCCGACGCGATTGGGGCCGAGGCGGTCCTGGATGAATGCCGCGACCTTGCGCTCGATATAAATGCAGTAGGCGACCGTCGTGAGCAGGACGAGCAGCGCGATCACCATGACCACGACGCTGAAGCCCGCTTGTGTCTTGAGCCAGCCTGTCATACGCCACTCGGCCGCGCCGGCAAGCCGCTGCCCTGCCGGCCGTCTGCACCCGTAACGCACGGCTCGCGCCGCCATGGCACACGCGACCGCGCTCGCCGTCCGCCTTCCATACCCGCCCACCTAATGCGCGAACTTCGGAGCGGGCGGCGGCACGTGAATCGTCACGCAATCGGGCATGTCGCGCGCCATCATCTCCCGGACCCGCCGACCATCGTACAAACCGCTACCCCCGGCAATCGCAAACAGGTATTGCCCGTCCGACCGCGCACCGTCCGGCGGATTGATAGCACGCCGGAAGGGCTGAATCAACCCGCCGGCGTTCACGAACGTCCCTTCGCGCTCTGCCCACGCGCAGGCGGGCAGCACCACGCTCGCCGCCGCCGTCAGCTCGTTCGCGAAGATGTCCTGCACCACCGAGAACGCCGCCTTTCGAAGAAACCCGCCGAGTTCCTTACCGGGCCAGTCCGGCCGCAGGTAACCACCGACGACCCACAGGGCCGCCATTTCGCCGCGACCGACCTTCTCCCACAGCGCATCCCGCTCCACGACGTTTCCGCCGGCCGCCCGAAGCACCATCTCGACGCCCCGCCGGTTCGGCGCCTTCTCTGCACGGATGACGAACTTCGCCTGGTCCGGCGTCGTGCCGACGGGAAAATGCTCGTCACTTCCCTCGACAGGGACCGGCCCGAGGGCCAGCACGGCCTCGGGCGCGATGTCGCGGAGAAACCGGATGAGCAGCCACGCCTCCTCGCATGTCATCATGGGCGAAAGCTGCGCGCCAACCGAACGGCCGCCGTGTTCGCGGATCACTTCGCCGAACCGGAATCGAAGGATCGCCGGAACCGCATCCCACCCCACCGGCTCCTCGGCCGTCCCGCGGCGCACCCACGGCCGGGTGATGCGGCGCCCATCATGGATGTGCTTCCACCCGAAGCGCCCCTCATCGCACATCCACCAGTCGTTAACGCCCGGATTGTACCGGGGACGAAGCCGGTAGACCCGGTTCTCGTTCTGATCGATATGGATCGCGCAGCCCGTGCTGCACCCGGCGCAGATCGACGGTACGCTCCCGAGGAGCCAGACGCGCTGCTGGAAAAGGAAATCCTTATCGAGCAGCGCTCCGACGGGGCAGATGTCCACCACGTTGCCCTGAAGCTTGTTCGCCAGCGGCATGCCCGGAAAGGCGTCGATTTCGCAACGATTGCCCCGTGACACGACACACAACTCGCCCGTGCCGGCGATCTCGCGGCAGAACCGGACGCATCGCGTGCACAACACGCAGCGATCCTGGTACAGGAGCGTCCGGGGTCCCACATCCTTTTTCGGGTTCTTGATCTTCTCGTCCACCATGCGCGATTCGGCCGCGCCGAACCGCCGGCTGTAATCCTGAAGCCAGCATTCCCCCGCCTGATCGCAGATCGGACAATCGAGCGGATGGTTCAGCAGATAGTGCTCCATCACCCGCCGCTGGTTCCTCCGCACCCGCTCCGTGTCGAAGCGAACCTCCATGCCGTCCTTCACCGGCGTCTGGCAGCTCGGCACGAGCTTCGGACTCCAGACCATCTGCCGGGTCTTCGGATCCGGGATCTTCTGCTCCATGAGACACAACCGGCACGATGCCACGACGCTCAACCCGGGATGATAGCAGTAATGAGGCACCTCGATTCCGGCTTCGATCGCCGCCTGAAGCACGCGGATGCCGTCGCGACATTCAATCTCCCGGCCGTTGATGACGATCCTCGGCATGGGCCTGCGTCCTAGATCTCCCTCGCCTGGAGCGCCTTGGGCTGCGTCCGCCGGCCGTACAACGGCGCCTCGTACACGCTCGGAACCATCCTCGACAGTACCTCCTCCACACGCCCGGGCGCCTGGGCCGCGATGTGCTCTTCCAGCTCCCTCCGGTACTTCTGCACGATCGTCCGCATGACCCAGGCCGCGCCGTCGGACAGCCCGCAGATGCTGTACCCCGGCATCATCCCCATACTCGTCGACTGCTCCTCCAGGATATCAAGATCGATGATCCGCCCTGCGCCCGCCGCGATGCGCCGGGCCAGCATGTACATCCAGCCCGTCCCTTCGCGGCATTGCGTGCACTGGCCGCACGATTCGTGCGCGAAGAAGCGCGCGGCGTTGAGCAGAACCCTCCGGATGTCAACCTCCTCGCTGATGACCATCGCGCCCGCCGTACCCAGCCCCAGCAGCCCGTACTTCAACGGATCCTCGAAATCCAGCTTGCAATCGAGTTCGTCCGCCGTCAGGATGCCCACGGACAAGCCGCCCGGAATCACTCCTTTGACCTTTCTGCCGCCGGCCATGCCCCGCCCGAAGTCGTCTCCGTAAACCAGCTCCCGCACCGTCAATCCCAACGGCGCTTCGTAGCAGCCGGGCCGGTTCACGGGCCCGCTGATCGTGTACAGCTTCGGCCCCGCGCTCGAGGGCGTACCGATCGAGCGGAACCAGCCGGCGCCGCGCCCGATGATGTGCGGCAGGCAACAGATTGTTTCGACGTTGTTCACCACAGTGGGCCGCCCGAACAGCCCCGCCACGGCCGGGAAAGGCGGCTTGATCCGCGGCCAGCCACGCTTTCCCTCGATCGACTCGATGAGGCCGGTCTCCTCTCCGCAGACGTAAGCCCCGGCCCCGCGGTGGATGTAACACTCCAGGCTGTAGGAGCCCCCGAACGCGGGCGTTCCCAGAAGACCGGCGGCGTACGCCTCATCCAGCGCGATCTGAAGCCGGTGGTAGGCCTCCGGGAACTCTCCGCGGATGTACACATAGGCGGCCGTCGCCCGTGTGGCGTAACCGGCGATGAGAATGCCTTCTACAAGCTGGTGCGGGTCCGTCTCCACCAGGACGCGGTTGTTGAACGTGCCGGGCTCCGACTCGTCGAAATTCACGCACAGGTACGTGATCTCGCGATCTGCCGGCAGGAAGCCCCACTTCGCCCCGGTCGGAAAACCCGCGCCCCCGCGCCCGCGGAGCCCCGAGTTTCTGACCTCCTCCACAACCTGCTCCGGGCTCATCGTCGTGAGGGCCTTTTCCGCGGCGCGGTATCCGCCGCGCGAACGGTACCCCGGCAGCGTCCGGGCGCCCTCAACGCCGCGATTCCTCAACAGTATCGGTTCATACCCGGCCATGGCGATCATCACAATGCGGATCAGGAAGCCTCGCCGACGCCTCGAACTCCCCCTGCCTGCCCTTCGTCGCTCCGTCGCACCGGCGCCCCGTCACTTCCTTGCGGGGCGTCATACAGGTCGCTTCGCGGGAAATCGACCTTGTCGTTGTCCGGATCGGCCAGTATCCGCGGCACGTCCTCGGGCCTGACGCACCGATACAACCTCTCGTTGATCAGCATGCAGGGGGCATGTTCACACGCGCCCAGGCACTCCTCCAGCATGAAACTGTACCGCCCGTCCGGCGTCGTCCCGCGATCGCCGATACCCAGATGCGTTCGGATCGCTTCGGCAACCGCGTCGCTGCCCATCACGTCACAAGCCAGCGAACGGCACAAGACGATGAGCTTGCGTCCCCTCCCGTCCGGCCAGAAGTGGGAGTAGAAGCTCACCACGTCGAAAACCTGCGGGGCGGGAACCTCCAGCAGGTCGGCGATCTCCTTTTGCACCTGCCAGTTCAGGTGCCCCAGTGCCTCCTGTGCGATCCGAAGCGCCGGCAGCAGCGCCGCCCGCTTCACCGGATACCGCGGAAAGAACGAGCGGATCTTCTCCCGGACCGCTTCGCTCAGCAACGGCGGGGCGTTCTCCGCGATCACGGGTTCATTGCGATTGATGGTCTTCCACGCCAACGCACGCCTCCACTCACCTGTTGCGCTCGTTGCGAATTCCGGAACGGGGATCGCGCCGCGATGCGCCTCGCGCCATTCGGCAATCCGCATTCTGCATTCCGCGATCTGCCATCACCGGTCCAGCTCCGCCGCGATGATATTCAGGCTCCCCAGTACGGCCACCACGTCGCTGATCTGGTGCCCCACCACCAACTGCGGGAAGCATTGATAGTTGATGAAGCTCGGCGGCCGGCACCTCGCGCGGTACGGGCATCGCCCGCCGTCGCTCACCAGATAGAAGCCCAGCTCGCCGTTGGCCGTCTCGTTCGCCCCGTAGGCCTCGCCGATCGGCGGCGCGAAGCCGCGATTCGTCATGATCTGCTCGAAATGGTGAATCAAACCCTCGATGGAGAAGTAGACTTCCCGCTTGTCCGGGAGTGTTGTCTTCTCCTCCGGCGAGACGTCCACCGGCCCCGGTGGGATGTTGTCCACCAGTTGATGGATGATCTCCAGCGACTGACGCATCTCTTCGAGCCGCACCAGGTATCGGCCGTAGACATCGCCGAGACGGCTGATCGGAACCTTGAACGAGACCCCCGAAGAGCCCTTGCCGTCCCAGTTGTCCGCGTAACACAGATACGGCTCATCCTTGCGGAGATCGCGCCGCACGCCGGACGCCCGGGCTACCGGCCCCGTGAGGCCCCACTGAATCGCGTCCGCCTCACTCAGGTAGCCGATGCCCTTCGTCCGTTCGATGAAGATCCGATTCTTCGTCAGCAGCCGGTCAAGGTCGTCGATCGCCCGCGGCAGCTTCCGGGCGAACGCCTTCACATGCTCGGGCCAGCCGGGAGGAATGTCCTGCATCAGCCCGCCCACCCGCGTGTAGCTCGTCGTGAAGCGGGCGCCGCAGATCTCCTCGAACAGATCGTTAATGTCCTCCCGCTCGTTGAAACCGTACAGAAACGCCGTCATCGCCCCCAGATCCAGCGCCGCCGCCCCGACGCACAGCAGGTGGTCCTGCAGCCGTGCCAGCTCCGCGAGGATCGTCCGGATCGCCTTGCATCGCGGCGTGATCTCGATGCCGAAGAGCTTCTCGCACGCGTGATGCCACGCGATGTTGTTCGCCATCGGACTGATATAGTTCATCCGGTCGGTGACCGTGACGTACTGGTTGTAGTCGAGGTTTTCCCCGAGCTTCTCAAAGCCGCTGTGCAGGTAGCCGATGTGCGGCGTACAGGCGACAACGGTCTCGCCGTCCAGTTCGAGCACCAGCCGCAGCGTCGTGTGCGTGGCCGGGTGCTGCGGACCGAAGTTGAGTACCCAACGGTCGCCGCCGGGCTCCTCCGGCGTCAGCGTCGTCCCGGACGGTGCAACAGGCTGTTCGGTAACGCCCATGCCTGGAATCCCGCTTCCTCGCTCACCCTTTCACACGAAGCCATCCGGTTCCGGCCCGGTACCCTCGAATACCGGGTGTCGAAGCCCGAATCACGAAGGAATCACGAATGCTCAAAAGATGGATAGCGAAAGCCGCCGCGGGCACGTCTCGTGCTCCGCCATTCGGATTTCGGCCTTCTTTCGTCATTCGGGCTTCGTCATTCGGCGTTCACCGGTCTCCGCGCGGACACTTCATGCGCTCTCGCGCGTGATCACCTTGTAGGCCTCTCGCTCGCCCTTGCCCTGGAGTGGATAGTCCTTCCGCAGCGGATACGAACCGAATCCCTCCCACGTCAGGATCCGCCGCAGGTCCGGATGCCCCGTGAACCGCACGCCGAACATGTCATACACTTCGCGCTCCGGCCACTCCGCCCCCTTCCAGAGGGAACAGAGCGAGGGCACATCCGGGTCGGGGTCGTTCACGAAGCACTTGACCCAGAGCCGCCGGTTGTGTGTGAGCGAGAGCAGCGAGTACGTCACGCCGTACCGGTCCCGCGCCCCGGGAAAGTTCAGGTAGTCCACGCACGTCAGGTCCGCGAGCTGCTCGAACTTCGTCCGGGGATCATCCCGCAGAAACCGCATCACCGCGAGCAACCGGTCGCCCGGCACACGGACGCAGATCTGGTCCGACGGCCCTTTCGCGTGGCACACGAGCGGCGCCGGCGCGAAGTCGATATCGGGAAACCGCTCTCGCAACACTTCGACCGGATCGGTCGCCATCACCTGGCCGCCTTCTCCGAAACCCCGACCGGGCAGTACAGCGGCGGCTGGATCACGATGCCCAGCCCCCGTCCGCGCTCCGCGCTGGTCTTGACCCCCTCGTCCTCGATGATCCGCTGGATCGCCATGACGCCTTCGATCAGCGTCTCCGGCCGCGGCGGGCAGCCGGGCACGTACACGTCCACCGGCATGAACTGGTCCACGCCCTGCACCACCGCGTACGTGTCGAACACGCCGCCGGTGCTCGCGCACGCCCCCATGCTGATCACCCACTTCGGCTCACACATCTGCTCGTAGATCCGCTGCAGCGCCGGCATCATCTTGATCGCTACCCGCCCTGCGACGATCAGCAGGTCGCATTGCCGGGGGCTGAATCGCATCACCTCCGCCCCGAACCGCGCCACGTCATACCGGCTCGCCGCCATGGCCATCAGCTCGATGCCGCAACATGCCGTGGCGAACGGCATTGGCCACAGCGAGTTCTTGCGACTCCAGTTGACCGTATGCCTGCGGAGCCAGCCGCCGAGAGAATCCAGACGCGTCGTCAACACGTCGTCCGGACCGCTTGGGTGAGGAAAATGCCCGTGTTCTCCGGCCGCCATCAGCCTTCGCCTCTCAGTTCCATTCGAAGACGCCCTTCCGCCAAGCGTACACATACCCAACCAGCAGGATAGCCGCGAAGACCGCCATCTCGCCCAGGAAGAACTCTCTCCCGAACCCGTCGTCGATGATCCGTTGGGTGAACGTCGCGGGCGCCGGTGACGCCGTATCACGCAAGAGCAGCGCCCACGGCCACAGAAAAACGACCTCCACATCGAACAGCAGGAACAACATCGCCACGAGGTAGAACTTCACGTGGAATCGCCGTCGCGCGTCCGCAATCACGGGCATCGCCGATTCATACGTGCCGTCCTTGACGGGACCATGTCGCCTGGGGCCGATGACATGCGCGAGGATCATGATCGCGCCCGCCAACGTCGCCACGAGCACGATCAGAATCAGCACCGGCGCGAACGGCGACCCGGCTGACCCTTCAGGCGGATACACCGGATCGATCATTCGGTCTCACCCCTTCCGCAAAAACCCGCGCGGCCCCACCGCCCGAGCAGACTATTCCCGCCCCCGGCGGAAGTCCGTCCCGTGATCTCCGGGGGCGCCGCTTGTCCGCCGCCTCCGAACCGGTATATCATCGCGATGGTGGATGGCGTTGTCGTGCGCGGGAGGAACGATCACCCATGAAACTCAAAGGCAGACGGATCGCGGTCCTGGTCGAGTCACAATATGAAGACCTCGAATTGTGGTACCCGGTGCTTCGTTTTCGCGAGGAGGGTGCGGAGGTGATGATTGTCGGCCCGGAGGCCGGCAAGGTGTACGAGAGCAAACACGGCTACCCGGCCAAGGCAGACCGCGCCGCCGAGAGCATCCGCGGCAACGGCGTGGATGCGGTGATCATCCCCGGCGGATACGCCCCGGACCACATGCGGCGCTGCCCCGCCATGAAGAAGATCGTGGGCGACGCCCTCGCGGCCGGCAAGATCGTGGCGGCCATCTGCCACGGCGCCTGGATGCTCGCCTCGCACCCGAAGCTGATCCAGGGCCGCAAACTGACCTGTTACCATGCGATCACGGATGACGTGGTCAACGCCGGCGCGAAGTATGTGGACGAGGAGGGCGTTGTGGACGGCAATCTGATCACCTCGCGCGTGCCGACGGACCTGCCGGCATTCTGCCGCGAGATCATCAACGCGTTGAATCGATAGCGACGCGCGACCCGCGGGACGTCGCCGTCGGTTCGATCAGTCCTTCGGGCACTCGTGTCTGAACCACATGATCGCCGACGGGATGCCGATCACGGCCCCGGCCACGTGGCTGACCCCCTGCCCGGGGTTTCCGATCGCATAGAACCGGACGAGATCGCCCGCGCCGGCTGCCACAAACGCGCTGTATGCCTTCTCGGAGTTGGCGTACGGGACGCACTCGTCGTCCGGCGACTGCATCAGCAGCATGGGGCGGCCCGGCGCCCAGCCCGACCAGAGGTTGTTCGCCGCCAGGATTCTGCCCACCTCGCTCGTCTCGTACACGCCGTCCTCGAGCTGACCGGCCACCCACTCCGGTGCCAGCATGTCGCGCGGAACGACCTGGTCCACGCCCATCCGCTGCTCGATCAGCAGATCCGCATCGCTGCCGCTCAACTGACCATCCATCCACGTCAGCAGGTCCGGCATCAGAATCGGGCGGATCGACACATTCGGGTCGAACGCCCGGGTCGGATACACCCCGTGGTAGCCCAGAATAATGTACGGCAGGAAGAACGGGCGGCTGAACCGTCGGTTCGGATCGATCATCATCTGCCGCATCGCGCCCGTCAGGTCGACCGGCGGGGCCATGCACGCCGAGCCCGTGATCTTCAACCCGTCGTACTCCTCCGCGTGAAGCTGGAGTTCCCTGACCGTGGCCATCGCCGCGTATCCGCCCTCCGAATAGCCGAGGATGTAGAGCCGGCCGTCCCACGAATACTCCCGGCTCAGTTCCCAGCCGAACGCCTCCTGTACAGCGCGGATCATGTCCGCCACGGAATACGCCAGCGACTCCGCATGGCAGTAGGGGTGATACGTGCTCGTATCGCCGCCCATCCCCGGCAGGTCGGGCATTGCCACCGCGTACCCCGCGAACAGCGCTGCCGCCGCGCCAAACACCCACTCGTCGCCGTCGTTGTTGGACGGCACCCGGTCGCGCCGCAGTTCGGTCCCGTGCGGGTAGGCGATGAGCGATACCGGGTACGGCCTCGGATCGAAGATCCTCCTCTTCGGAACGTAGAGCATACCCGTCTGTGGAACCCGCTCCCCTGCTACGTTCCGCGCCAGGTACGTCACCGGATAGCCATGCACCGAGTCCACCAGGGCCTGCTTGAGCAGGTCAAGCCAGGCGTCGTACCAGGCACTCGCCTGATCGTTTTCATCCCCGATACGGGCGCTTACCTCACTCACGGCGAAGCCGAGTTGCTGTGCCGCGATCTGATCGTGCGCCTGCGTCACCGTGTCCGGTCCCAATGCGATAGGCGCGCCGAGCCGGATCAGGTACTGGTGTCCGTCCGGCGGTGGGGGCAGCGGCGGAGAGTCGCACCCCGCCCCGAATAGCGAAGCGCCCACGACCAGCGCCGACGCCGCACCCACCACGCGGAGCAAGAACCGTTTCATGCCGCACTCCCTTGCGTTCCGAAAACGACGTGCATGACCAGCCCGACGCGGCCCTCTGAGTATCACAGTATCGGCTGTTGCTCCGCTCTTCTTGAGGAACCCGCCCCCGCGCGATTGTCACGACTCCGCCGGCCGCCTATCCTATCCCAAGGGACGGCGGCCGTCGGAGCGCCCGACGGGGTTCGCCCGCGGCAGCCCCAACGCACACAGGTGCGATTCCGAAACACTACCGCGAGGTACGCCAGCCATGCTCACCGTGTCGGTTCATGCCGCCCCGTTTCGGCATTCCCGCCACACGACTGCGAGAAGCACGCAGCCGGCACGCCCTCTTCGACAGGCGAGACACCTGCCTGCCCGTGGCGCGGCGGGCAAAACCCGCGAGACCTTTGCTCGTTTCTCTGTCTCACGACGGCTACGGCATGCCGTGGCGGCGATGCTGTGTGGTCTGGCCTCTGCGGCCGTCGGCGCGCCGCCGATCGGCATCTTCGACCTGACCTATGCCCTTCAGTTCGACCCCAAGCACCCGCAGCAGGTCGCTGCCGCCTGGGATCACGCCCACGCCGTGGCTACCCTCCAGGGAAACGTGAACCGCACCGGACCGCGCCTGTACGTCCGCTTCATCAACGTGCGTGGCCGCAACGTCGACGACTACTGGTGGAACCGGATGTCCGAGCCGGGCCAGTGGCTCGCCGGCCGACAGACGAAACGCATCCCGCACATCGTCGCCCTCGTCAACGAGTATCGTTCGCTGATCAGGGGCGCGATCGTCTACGACCCGGCCGTGCCTGCCACAAGCAACCTCGCCTCCACCATTGCCGGCGTCGAGGATGGCATCGCTATCCGCTACGATCCCTCGCCGGAAAGCCTCTACACGAAGCTCGTCATCGGCGGTCCGAGGCTGCCGGTTCTTCGCCGCCTGCTGAACGACGACGGATCGCCGATCTTCACCGGGCGCGGGACCATCCCCGGCACCGACGTCCCCTCAACCGGCAGCGCGAAATGCGACGCCTACATGTGGCTGAACATCAACTACATCGACACCGGCAAGGTCGATGCCGGATACGCCGGTTATTATATCGACGCCGCCTGGCAGAGGAATCCCGCCGCGGCGTGGCCCAACCTCCACGCGCTCACCAATCACGATTTCTTCGTCGCGAAACGAGGTTTCTTCTTCGATCTGAGCAACTGGGGCGACGAAGCCCCGGTTGACGACCCGCATCAGCCCTTGGGCGCGGATCTCCGAACGCTCCAGTCGCTCCTCCGCAGCGCCTATGAGCACGCCGGCAAGGATCGCATGATCCACATCGGCGGATTCACCCCGTGGGCCTTCAAGTACACGAATCATCCCGGCGCCGGGGGCCGCCATGGGGGCGTCGCGACGGAGTGGGACTTCGGCAAGACCGTCAGCGCGTACAACGCCTTCGTCGACGCCGACGCCATCGAGTACGGCGCGATGGCCAACGCCTCGTTCTGGATGCACTTCCCGCTCCGCGGGTCATACCCGCAGCGATGGGTGACGGCGGCGGACCTGAAGCGACGCGGGTACCTCACGCCCGACAACCGGGTCAATTTCGACGGTCGGCAGTTCGTGATCTTCTACGTGGGCGACTACGACTCGGCGGCCTGGCTCTATCAGCTCGTCCCGCACATCTGGGATCACCCCGACCGCGGCAAGGTGCCGATGATGTGGTGCGTCAGCCCGCTGATCGAGCGCCGCGCGCCGATGGCCCTCGACTACATGCGGCGGACGGCGGCCCAAAACGACTATTTCGCGGCCGCCGACAACGGCGCCGGCTATCTCAACCCCGGCATGCTCCAGCAGCCGCGGGCGATCTCCGGCCTGCCCAGCGGCCTCGACGCCTGGGCACGGCACTGCAAGCCGTTCTATCAGCGATGGGACCTCACGATCACCGGCTTCGTCATCGACGGCGACGCCCCCGGCCTCAACCGCGACGGCCTCGACTGCTATGCCGCCTTCAGCCCCAACGGCATTGTCCCGCAGAAGATCCCGCCCTCGCTGCTGCACGGCCACATGCCCGTCCTCCGCGCCGACTACGCCGAGGACGCGCCCCCCCACGAGGCCGTGCGGATCATCCTCGAACGAATCCGTGTGCGGCCGCTGCGGTTTCACTGGTTCCGCAACGTGCTCAAGCCGCCCGACTGGTATGTGGCCGTCCGCGCCGGGCTCAAAGCCGCCAACCCGAAGATCGAATTACTCGACGCCCCGACGTTCTTCGAGCTCTACCGCCTCTATCTCAAGGAGAACCCGAAGGCGGCGTCCGGGCTGCCGTCCCGTCAGTCGCCGGCCAGTTCATCCGCGAGCTTGCCCGCATCGTAAACCTTGCGAAGCGCCTCGAGAATGGCGCGCATGTCCACGGCAATCGCGCGGCCGCGGCGGTCGTCGTAGGCGAGGTCCCATACGAGCGACTCGAGGTTGCCGTCAAAGATCAGGCCGACAACCTCCCCCTGCCGGTTCACCACCGGGCTGCCGCTGTTGCCGCCGATGATGTCCGCCGTGAGCACGAAATTGAACGGCGTCTTCAAATCGAGACGGTCGCGGCGCTCCGTCCACCGCGCCGGCAGATCAAACGGCGGTTGCGGACCGCGCTCGCGCCACCGCTCGTACAGGCCGGCGAACGTCGTGAACGCGGAGACGACCCGCCCGTCCTCTTCGTAACCGCGCACGCAGCCGAAGGCCATGCGAAGCGTACCCGTCGCATCGGGATAGAGCCTCTCGCCGAAGAGCGCAAACTGCGCCGCCGCGATCTTCGCGTAGCTCTGCCGCTCGACGCCCTCGACCTCGTCCTCGTAGCGCTTGCGCAGCGCACGGTACTCAGGATCGAGCGCCGCAGCGAGCCGGATCATCGGATCCGTAGATGCGTCGATCGCCTTCTTGCCTTCCCGGACGTACCGCTTGCGGGTCTCGATGTCCTTCAGCGTGCAGCCACGTACGAGCCGCTCCGCCCGGACCTGCGGCGGCAGGCCGTCAAACGCCTTCACTACCGTCGGGTCGTCGCCGCCGAACTGCTCCGCCATCCGCGACAGCCCGCTCGCCATGCCGTTGATCTCCAGCGCATCGTAGATCGGCGCCGGCGAATACAACCGCAGATACAGCGACTCCAGTTCGGTATCGCGGTACTCCCGGAGCCGATCCGGCGAGGGCTTCGGCAATTCCTCGGCGAGCCGCACGAGCGTCTGTGCGATGCCAAAGAGTTCCGAATCGAACGGCCGGCCTTCGCGAAGGACGTCGTGGCGTCCGAAGAACGTTCGGTAGGTCTTTTCCGCCTCGTCGATCCGTTCCCAGGGGTCGGCGGAGGACGCGGCGGCCCGGAGCTTCGATTCCGCCTGTTCCTTGCGCCGCATGAATTCCGGGTCGAGCATCGCTTCGTAGGCGCCGGTGCGAGCCTTGCGCGAGTTCTGAACGCTGAAGAGGTCGTTCTCGCCGATCCGCTCGTTCTCCGCGCTGCGGTGGCAGAAACAGGAAAGCTGGACCTCTCGCCGCCAGAGGCGCCCGAGCATCGCCGGCATCTCCACGTCCCGCAGAAACCTCAGGTGATCCGCCGTCAACAGCCGCCGCGTCCGGCCCGGATGGCCGAGCACGAACACAAGCTCGCCCTCCGCCACGCCGCGGCGCCCCCAGCGCAGGTAGTGCTCGGGCCGCAGCGGCTTGCCGTTCTCGTAGACGCGGAAGAAGCAGCAATCGAGATCGAAACGCGGAAACTCGAAGTTGTCGATGTCGCCGCCGAAGAAGGCGACCGACTTCTCGGGCGCGAACACCAGGCGCACGTCCGTGTACCGGCGGTAGCGATACAGGTGATACCGAGCTCCGTGCCAGAGCGTCACGACCTCGCTGTCGAGGCCGGTGGCATCCTTCGACTCCTGTTCGATGCGAGTCATTGCCTTCCGCCGGGCCTCATACGCCGCGGCCGGCGACATCTCCGCCCGGACCGCCGCGTTCACCCCCTCCGTCACATCCTCGATCGACCAGAGGACCTGCACCTCCATGTCCGGGCACCGCAGCTCCGCATCGCGCGTGCGGGCGTAGAATCCGTCCCGCACCAGGTTGCGCTGCGACGTACTCAGCTTGCGCAGTTGATCGACGCCCACATGGTGGTTGGTCATCAGCAGGCCGTCTGCCGAAACCAGCGAGCCTGACGCCCACATCCGCACGCACGATTTCTGAAGATGCTCCAGCCAGGGGCGCGCGGGCTCGAAGCCGTACTTCGACTTGAGCGTCTCTTCCGGCGGCATGGTCAGCAGCCACATTCCCTCGTCGGCCCGCAGAGAGCAGGCCGCCCCCGCAATCGCCGCGAGGGCAACGAGGCATCCGCGTCGCATTGCCATGGTGCTTCTCCTGGAAAACCGTCCCGGCCCGGGCCGCGTGGCCTCGGTACGGCACGCCCGAAACTCTATCCCCCCGCGCGACTGCCCGTCAAAGCGACCCCGGCGGGACGACGAATCCGCATGAGCCTGCCGGGGCGGCATCGCGACGACCCGCCCCCTGGCGCCGGCCCACCGGGAGCGGACAGCCCGCTGCCCGGATAAGCGATACTCGTGTCGTTCGCTCGCCCATCCGGTATGATGCAAGCCGCTTCGGAGGCGCACCCATGTCCGTCCGACACCGAAGGAGCGATCACGGCAATCGGCCGCCCGAGGCAACCTTCTCACGCGCCGGCCGGGCTCTGTGGAGAGCGGCCCTGCCCGCGGCGATCATCGCCGTAACCTTCCTCGCGCACGGTCCTGCCATCCGCGCCGGCTACATCTGGGATGACGCCGCGTTCCTCACGGACAACCCGCTGATCCAAGCGCGCGACGGCCCCTACCGGTTCTGGTTCACCACCGAGCCGACGGACTACTTTCCGCTGACGTCCACGATGCTATGGGCCGAGTGGCGGCTCTGGGGCAGCAACCCAACACCTTATCACGTGGGCAACATCGCCCTCCATGCCCTCTCGGCCCTGCTGCTCTGGCGAGTGCTCCGCCGCCTGAATCTGAGAGAGCCCGCCCCGTACCTCGCCGCCCTCATCTTTGCCGTCCATCCGGTCACCGTCGCCTCGGTCGCCTGGATTACGGAGCGAAAGAACGTCCTCTCCATGATGTTCTATCTCCTCTCGATCCGGGCCTGGTTCCGGTTCGAGGACAGCGGGCGACGGCGCGGCTATGTCCTGGCCCTCCTGGCGGGCGCCGCCGCCATGCTCGCAAAAACATCCGTGGTCATGCTCCCGTTCGTGCTCCTTCTCCTGGCAGCTTGGAGGCGCGACCGGATCACGCGACGCGACATCGCCCGCCTGATTCCCTTCTTCGTGATTGCGCTGGTCCTCGGCCTCCTGACGCTGCGGTTCCAATACCACGCCCTCGGCGACCGGGTCGTCCGACCCGAGGGCCTCGCATCCCGGGTCGCCGCCGCCGGCTGGATCATCTGGTTCTACCTCTACAAGATCGTCCTGCCCATCCGTCTCGTGTTGATCTATCCCCGCTGGACCGTGGACGCCGCGAAGATCGTTTCGTTCGTCCCGCTCGGCCTGCTGACGGCGTGCTTCGCCGCGCTCTGGGCCTTCCGCCGGAGCTGGGGCCGCGGACCGCTCATCGCGGGGGCGTGCTTCGTCGTCATGCTCGCGCCGGTACTGGGCCTGCTCGATATGGCTTTCATGCAGTACTCCCTCGTCTCCGACCATCTCCAGTACGCGGCCATGCCATCCGTAATCGCGCTGATCGTCGGCGTGTTCACCGCGATGCTCGCACGGGCACGTCGGCGATGGCCCCGGGCGGCCCCGCCCGCCGGCGCCACGGCCATGACCGCGATCCTGCTCATGCTGACGGTTCTCACGTGGCGCCGGTCGCCAACGTTCCGCAATGAAGAGACGCTGTGGAGCGATACGATCCGGCTCAACGATCGCGCCTGGCCGGCCTATAACAACCTTGGCGTCGTGCGGCGCGACAAGGGCGATTACCGGCAGGCCCTGGAGTACCTCACCCGGGCGATCGAACTGCGGCCCGATTACGCCGAGGCCTACAACAACCGCGGCACCGTCTTCGGCGCCGAAGGCGACATCATCCGGGCCATCAAAGACTTCGACCGGGCCATTGCACTCAAGCCGGACTACGTGGCCGCGTACAGCAACCGCGGCACGGCTCGCGCGATCGCCGGCGACTACGACCGCGCGATCGCGGACCTGACCCGGGCCATCGAGCTGCGCCCGGACCTGGCGGCGGCCTACAACAACCGCGGCAATGTCTGCGCGAACAAGGGCGATTTCGCGCGGGCGGTCGGCGATTTCACCCGTGCCATCGAACTCAAGCCCGATTATGCGGACGCCTACCGCAACCGCGCTGCGGCCTTCGGCGCCTTGGCCGCCTACGATCAGGCATGGGCCGACGTGAAGATGTGCCGGAAGCTCGGGGCGCCGCCGCCGCCCGAGTTGATCCGGGCGCTCGTTGCGGCAACGGGCCGATCCGAGTAGTACTGCGCCCATGAGCCGCGAGAAAAAAACCTGCACTCCCCCCCGCCGCGTGCGCCGCAGGAGCCCGTCGGAGGCCACCCGGACGACGGCGTACCTCGCCGCCCTGATTCTCGCCGCCGGAATCCTCGCCTACGCCGACAGCTTCGCCGGCCCGTTCATCTTCGACGATCTATCGAGCATCCCCGACAACCCGAACATACGCCGCCTCTGGCCACCTTGGCGGGCGATGGCGGCCCCCCCGCAAAGCACGGCCGCCGGACGGCCGGTCGTCACGCTGTCGCTCGCCCAGAACAATGCCATCGGCGGCCGGAACCTGCCCGGTG
>CAZMVY010000040.1:0-24720 GCA_964569765.1 uncultured Planctomycetales bacterium | reverse complement strand
AAGGGCCGAGCGCCGGGCGCCCGGCCCGTTCCTTGCGCATCGATTCCCCGTACCTTGCCATGACACGTCCGCAGCGCAACCCCCGCCTGCGCCGGCCGTGTAGAAGCTGCGGCGGAAGACTCCGTTGGCCGTGACCGCTCAGTCCGGACGCAGCAGCGCGTCCACGTCGGTACCGCTCAGCCGGTACACGCAGAGGGACCAGCCGATCCGTTCGTCCGGAACGCGCCCGTGAAGCCGGGCCAGAAGTCGACCCCGTTGAAGGGCATCGAAGAGTTCGGCCGCGCGATGCCGCTGCGGGGAAACGAAATCCGGTGCGTCAGCCATCGGACGGCTCAAGAGCCGGTACAGGGAAGCGTATCGGCGCCGGTTGTCCGGGTCGGCCCAGAATGCCTGACGCGCGAACGTTTCGTAGATGCCCAGTTGCTGGTTGATGCTGATTACGTAGGTTCCGGCGACCAGTGCGGCGGGTTTTGCATCGAACGGCAGATAACTCGGCAGCATTTCACAATCGAAGCCATATCGGGTCGGCAGCGCGCTGCCGGAGTACGCGAGCTTGATCGTTTCCCCGGGATGCCGTCGGGCATAGGCAGCCAGACGCTTGAGATCCTGCCCCCAGTCGATGTTGCTGTCGGCGAGGTACGCAGAGCCGTTGCGCGGGCCCCCGACGATCTCGTTGAAGTAGCAGAGGTAATGGGGGTAGATGCGAAGATTCGCGAGAACCAGCCACGCGATCATGACGCCGACCAGGAACCGCCCGGCCCTCGTGTTCAGCCATGCGGCCGAGGCGCCCGCGAACACGAACAGGACGGGATACAGCGGTAGAAGATGCCGGTGCCCGTTGTTGAAGTGGCTGGTGATGACGGAGTACGCGTAAACGCCGACGAAACCCGCCAGGCCCAGCAGAAGCGTCACGTTGCGCCCGGCAGAGGCCCGACGAACCGCCATCGCGACGAGACCGGAGAGCAGAAGCACCGTGACGGGGATCGGGGTCTTGACCGCGAAGGCGATCGGGAAGTACGACCGCCAGCCGGTCATACTCAGCTCGCCCATCAGATAGGCGGGCCAGCTCTGGGTGTTCTTCAGCGTGTACCCGAGCCCGTACAGGTAAGCCTCCGGCAGCAACCGATGCGCCCGCGCCCAGCGGATGAAGGCGACGGCGAGGCCGGGTGTGGGTCGACCGTCTTCCTCGCAGAGAACCGTTTGCCACGCCTGCGTCATCGTGGCCGGCTCGGGGCGGCCCGGGGGCGTCGGAAGCGTCACCGTCATTGCAATGTCGCGGTCCGGACCTCGGAAGGCACTGTACTGAAAACCGAAGCAGGCCCAGATCGCCGGCCACACGGCCAGCGCCGCGGCCCCACCGGCCAACCACAACCCGAACAACCGCGCCGCCCGCGACGCAAGCCAGTAAGACGACGACTCGGGCCGATCTGCGCCCCCCCGCGCCCGCCGGATCAGCGTAACGGGAATCGGCGCCCGGCGCAAGGCGGCAACGACACCCATCAGCAGGAGCGAAGGCACAACCAGCGGCCACGAGAACTTGGTGAGGCTGAATGCGGCCAGCGTCGCCGTTGCCAGCCCCAGGCGCAGCCAGCTCACTTTTGCGCAGAGGCCGGCAAACGCCAGCAGCGTAAGCAGCGCAACAAGCGCGGCGGGCAGATCGAGCGTTGCAAGCCGACCGTGCGCAAGCAACGTCGGGCTGAACGCGGACAGCGTGAGTGCCAGCAGCCCGGCGCCGGCGCCGAACAGCTTGCGGGCGGTCGCATAGACGCTCAGGCATGTGGCCAGCAGCAGGATGACCATCATGCATCTCGCGGCGATAATGAGCCGCTCACCGTCGTTCAGCTCGAACAGCCAGGTCCGCCCGATCGACCATGCGTCGCCCTCCTGCCAGCCGGGCGTCGGGGGCGATGGCCACCGGTTGTCGATCCACAGCAAAGGAAGGGCGGTCCACATCTTGGCCAGTGGCGGATGCTCCGGCTCCAGACGAAAGTCGCCGGTCTTCAGGCAGCAGTAGCCCGATGTGAGATGGGGCGTCTCATCCCAGGTGATGCTGTCGCCGAGCAGTGACGTGATCGCCAGAACCGCTGCGACCAGAAACAGCGCGAAGACGGCCGCGAGATGCAGCGCGTGACGCACGCGGGTTGTCGGGGCGGTCTTCGCAGCGGAGTTCGCGAGAGGAACCGTTTCGCCGGCGCCCGGCGTGGTTTGTGTCATGGTTTCTGGCCCGGTCGGCCCACCGAATACGCCCATGCTTCGTACCCGTGCCGCACGGGTGTGTCAAGAACGGCCGCCACAACTTCGACGTGGACGGGACCTGGCCTCGCGGCGCGAATGCTGTCCTCTCGAGTCGCCGGCCGTTCGACAACGGAGAACCCGGCTTGGCAGGGCCGCCTTCGAGCGTACGAAGACGACTTGCGCCTGCCGAGGCGCACCGTCCTGCGACCCCCGCGAATCCTGGTTTGCCCTGCGCGGCCGGCGGGGTATTCTGCCGCGGCCGGGGCGTCGGACGTGCTTGTTCTGCACGTCCGGGCGAACCAGCGCCCCGTGATCGATCATGAGGCCGGCCGCGTCCACATCCAGCAGTGAAACGTCTTGTTCGTCGGAAAGCCCCCGGCATGGCGGATGGCCGCACACCGAACGCTTGGGTGGTCCCTGGCTCGGCCGCGGGGATCGGCTCGTGATCCTCGTGATCCTGCTCGTCACGACGGCCTCTTTCTGGAACTCGCTCTGCGACCCGCTCCGGGCGCTGCAGGAGGATATCGCGCTGGAGTGGCAGGGGATGCACGCCGTCGCGAACGAGCAGATCCGCCGGGGATGCTTTCCCCACTGGGATCCATACGCACTCGGCGGCCAGCGGTTGTATGCGAACATCCTTCTGGCGCTCTTCTACCCGGGATCGGTGCTGTTCCGCGTTCTGCCATTTCCCCAGGCGTGCGTGGCAACGTGGATCGCTCACTATGCCGCGACGGCGCTGGCGACGTACGCATTGGCGCGCAGGGTGCTGAAGGTCGGGCCCGATCTTTCGTCGGTCACGATGAGTGAGGACGGGGCGGCAAGCCGTAGCAGCGGATCGTGTCGACGAAACGCTGGCCGAAGCTCTCCCACTTGGCAGCACCGACGCCTTTGACGTTCAGCATCTCCACCCGGTTGCCGGGGCGGACCCGGGCCATCTCGCGAAGTATCTTGTCAGCAGGAGAATCATGAACGCGGGACCGTTTCGTTCGTCGGCGATCTTACGACGAAGCGCCCGGAGCGACGAGTATCCCCAGTACCGCCTGACGACCTCGTGCAACGCCATCCATGCCAGGCTTCCTTCGATCCATGTGACGCCGCCGTGTTGGGCAGCCGGCGACGCCCTCGCTGGCGGGCTCTCCGTTCGTTGATGCCCGGGACCGGCGCGTACGACCGGGCTACTCGCGGTCGCCCCTGCAGGACTGAAACGAACGAAATTCTCGCCTCGAAAGCGGTGCGACGCCTATACTTCCTCGCAGTTGCCCGCGCGGACCCAGCATGTCGCGCCGCCGGGCAGCACGACCCGCACCCACTCCGGGCGCCTCTCGATGAGCTTGACCTCCTGGCCGGACTTGAGGCCCTCCATAATGACGGAGTAGCCTTCGCCGTCGCCGGCGTACCCCTTGCCGCTCTCGACGATCACCGCCCATCGCTCCGGCGGGCTCAGGGCCGTCACCATGTCGGAGACCCCCATCGTAGCGCCGACGCACATCAAGACCAGCCCCAGGCGCAGCCACAGCGGCCGCCGCCGCACGAACCGTGACGCGATCACCAGCACACAGCCGAGGGGATACGTGGCCAACAGCACGCGCTGCCGGGTCGGCCGGCTCACGTCATAGTGCCAGGCCATCAGGACGCGACCGATGGAGCCCGCTTCTGCCGGCCACAGATCGGCCCCGCATACCCGGCGCAGCGTGGCCACGCCGTTGCGGACCTCGGGCGTGTTCGCGACCCGCAGGGCACGAAGGTACCACAGCAGCGCCCGCGGCTCGTCACCGGCAAAGTGATAGGCGTTGCCCGCGTTCACACAGAGGTTCGCGCTCGTCACGCCGTCGCGGGCAATGGCCGCGAAGCGCATAGCGGCCTCATGGAATCCCCGCCGGGCATCGACGGAATCGGAACCGGCCTTTTCCATCATCTGCTTCGCCGCGTCGAATATCGCCTGGGCCTCCGCAAACCGTTGCTCGGGCGAGGAAGCGGCGACGGCGGCACGGGGAAGAAGGCAGACCCAGCCGATCACCATGGCAGCAAGGAGTCCGCGGCATGCAGCCGCGCCGGCGGCCCGATCCGGGAGGACGGCGTGCCAGGCGGCTGCCGGTTCCCACGCATATCGCCAATAAGCAGTACGGCTGTTCCCGGGCAGGGAACCGCGCCGGGTCGGGCAAGCAGACATCCGGGCGTCAGGACTCGCCGTATTACGCATGATACTTCTCGATTTCCGCCAAAAGCGCGCGGGTGCGATTCAGAAGCCGGTCCTTCTCGTCGCCCGTGACCGCCCCGGTGGCGAAGCGCCCGGCATCGCAGACGCCCAACAGGTCTCGCGCCTCGGTACACAAACGCGCGTCGATTCCGGCCGCCTCAAAGGCACGCGCGAGCCTGTCCGCCGACAACTCGCCCGGCGGCAGATCGAACGCCAGCCGCAGGTAGGCCTGGAGAACCTCCGCAAGCCGTGCGAAGAAGTCTCCGTCGCTGCCGAGCGTATCGAGCGAAGCCATCAGCGCACGCCGTCGCCGGCGTATCTGCGACTCCGGACGGTGCTGCCGGTACAAGCGCTGCCCCCCCCACGTCAGCGCGATGCACAAGGGACCGCCGGCCAGAATCGCCGCGGTTACCGGCACGCCGAACGGCTCGCTGCGGGCGACCTCTCCCAGCACGGTGTAGTTCGCCCCGAGCGCGACCGGCAGGGGCTCACCGGCCCCGGAGGTTGTCGGCGCCGGCGGCGAGGCCGTGGCGGGATCGTGAGATCTGACTTCCATCGCGCCCGCGCCCACGAGGCTGCCAGGGGTCACCTGAATCGGAATCGGCAGGCTGTAGACGGTCTCGTACTTCTTGTTCCTGTAGTCGTAATACACCAGCGGCAGAGCGGGCAGTTCCTTGACGGCCTCGCTGCGCGGCCGGATGACCTGCGTGAAGGTGATCGTATTGCCCTTGATCTCGCCTCCGCCCACCGTGGGGGACACGTCGAAGCCGCGCGTCAGTTCCGGCACTTCCGTCAGGGGCGGCGGGTTGAATTGCGGGCCGACACCCTCGCCGGTGATCTTCATCGTCAGCGTAAGCGGGGACATTGCCGCCGCCGTCGTGCGATCGAGTTCGGTTGTGAACGTGCACGGGCCGACGGCACCGCGGTAAAGCGGCGGGGCCGTGATGCCCGGCGGGTCGATGACGCGATGCGGCGGCGTCCTGGCGATCTGATCGTACTGCTCGGTGCGGCTGCTGGACATGAACAGCCCCGCGCCGTGCCGTTCCTCCCGAACCTGAATGGCGAGAACGACGCGCAGACCGTCCAGGGACAGCTCCCCGGCGGCCATCGGCGTGATCTTCAGGGCGAAACGCAACAACTGCTCCTTTTGCCCGTTCAGCTCCCCGGTGCCCGAAAGCACCGTGATCCGCCCCTGGCCGTAGCGCACCTGTACCGGCTGGCCCTGCCAGCCCGGGTACGCCGGGTCGAGAACCGGCTCGACGCGGATGTGTTCCTTGTTCGTGAAACTCGCCTGGCTCGGGTCGATCCCCGCGCCGATCAGGTCGCCGCGGAAAAAGACCTCATAATCCACAAGGAAGGGTTCGCCGACGACGCTCTGCTCGCTCCTGGCCCTGCCGCGGCACGCGAGGATGCCGCCCTGGCCTCCCTGGTAGACGGTCAGCGCGACCGGCTTGGGCAGCGGCGCCTTCTTTCCATCGGGCAGTTGAATCTCGCTGATGGCGAAGGCACCCGGCTCCGTTGGCGTCACATCGAACGAAAACGCGCTCGATCCAGCCGGCACCGGGTAGGGCCGGTGGACCGGCGTGCATTTGAGGGCCGGCGGCACGACAAGCCGGACGGCGCTGTTCCCGGGCAGGCCCTTGATGACGACGCGGACCGTCGTGGCGGCGCCGACGGCCAGCGACGGGTTATCCGCTTCCGCGCCGAGGATGACGAAAGGCGAGACGGTAAGCGTGACGGCGTCCGCACGAACCCCGTCGAAGGTGATTCCCTCGATCCGATAGGTGCCGACTCCGCCCGCGGAAACGGTAAACGTGAACGTGGTGATCGGCAGCCCCTCGCGCTGCGTCACATCCAGGCGGGCCGGCCCGCTCGGCTGGATCGTTACCCCGGGGATGTCCGGCACAACCGGTCTGAGGCCGGAACGAACGCCCTGATAGGAAACGGCGAGTTGGGCGCTCTCGCCGGGGAGGATTTCCTCCGGCTCGATGCGGGCGGCATGGAACTTGAGCGGCGCCTGGAGGACACGCAGGGTCAGCGGACCGCGCTTGAGGGTTTCCCCGCCCGCCTGGACCGACACGGCGGGAATCCGGAAGATCCCCGCTCTGTCCGGCGTGATAACGAAGCGGTAATCGCGGCGTGTCGTGCCGGAAAGCAGGTCCAGGATGAGGCTCGGCGAGCCGTACGGGGTGATGCGCAGGCCGGGAACGGGGTCTACCACGGGCCACGGTGTGCTCACGGGCGCGTTCGTGACCTGGACGACCAGGAGCGCCTGCGTGCCCAGGTAAATCTCGTCCGGTTGCAGTTGCGCGGCCATTTCTGCGGCGTGCGCACCTGCGCAAAGGGGCGGCAGGCTCAGAACCAGCAGGACCGCACCGAGGCGCAGCCGGCATCGCCGTCGCGTCCTCAAGCGTACGGCGCGATCCGGAGGCGAAGCGTCCTGACTCGGGCGGTTCCTGCACATCCCATCACCAATCCTTGATGACCTCTCGGGGCTTCATCCTGTACAGCTCGCGCTGCGCCCTTTCCCGTTCGTTGTCCTGTCGTTCGAGTTCGCGGCGGACGTCCTGCTTGTCCGGCTGCTTCTGCGGCGGCGGCTGTTTCTGCCGGTCTTGCCCGTCCTGCGGCGGCTTGTTCTCGGGCGGCTGCAGCGCGGCCAGGGCCTTCTTGAGTTCCTCCAGCGCGTTCGCCTGGGCGGGCTGCACCGGGCCCTCGGACTGCATCGGTTTGAGAGAGTTCTCGACGACCGCCTTTTCGAGTCCCTCGATCGCCGTGGCCATTTCGAGGTCCGCCTTGTCAAGGTGCTTGCCGGCCTCGATGTACGCCTGCACCTGCGGCGGCTGCGTGCCGTGCGTGCCCGGCGCCGCCGGCGGCTGCGCGGCGACATTCGTCGGGATCTTCTTTTTCACTTCCGCCGCGACGGCAACGGTCTCCTGCCGGATGTCGCGCTGCCTGCCGGCGATCCCTGCGGCGGCCTCCGACGGTTTCGTGCGGAAGACGGCGGCCTTGAGCTTCGCGGTCAGCTCGCGGACCCTGGCCATGAGCGAGGCGTCGGCGCTGCGGTCGGTCGGCCGCGTGTCGCCGGCCTCAGCCTGCGTCTCCGCATTAAGGCGGGCCTGCCGCACGATCAGCTCGGCGAGGCGCTGCTCGACCGATTTCGGGAAGAGCTCAAGCGCCGCGTCGATGATCTCGGCGATCCGTTTCTGCGCGGCCAGCGTCTGGGCCTTCCTCCTCGCGGCGACGGCGGCGAGGCAATCGGCCTGCGGCGCGGCGGCCTTTTCCAGCACGTCGGCGAGTTTCCGGTTTAGTTCCCGGTCGAGCGCCGGGTTCGCCGGCGCCTGCCCGGGCGATTCCGAAGCCGCCGGCCGGCTCGTCGCCGCGATGGATCGGGCCTGAACGGCCAGACGAGCAAGACCCCTGCCAATCTGATCCTGCACGTCGTACAGCGCGGTGTCCTTCGCGTCCCACTGAGCACCGGCCGGAACGGGAACATCGCCGAGGAGCGGGTCGCGCAGCCAGTGTTCGTCCGACTCGATGCCCGAGACGAGCCGGATCAACTCCGCCTGTTCGGTTCGCCAACGGGCGAGGGCCTGCGCGGGCTCGAGCGGAAATATCGCGGCGGCCGTTCGCATCGCCTCCACGGCCTGGCGCTGCTGCCTGTATGCCGAGTCCATCTGCCCCTCGAGACAGAATGCACACGCGTCGCGCATCGCGTCCCCGGCCGGCTTGAGCTTCGCTGCGACCGCGTGATAGAGCATTTCGCGCGGCGTCTCGACGGCGGCCTGAGTGGCCGGGGCACTGGTAGTCTTCGCCTGCTCGCGGAACTGCGCAAGGTGATCCGCGAAGGTGCCGACCTGCTCCAAAGTCTGCCGCTGAAGACGGATCGCGGCGCGCCGCGCCTGCCGCGCCAGGACGGGATCCTCCGGCGGCTTCATCACGAACAGGCGGGTGATGCCCGACTGACGCACCTGTTCCCGGATGAGCGCGTCGAGATACGCCCGCGGATCGTCGAGCATGTCCTTCTTCGCCTTCTCCTCGGTGGCCTTCTTCACCAGCCCGAGCACGTCCCGGCGCATGATCCGCGCCGCGCGGATGTTCTGCTCCGTGTCGGGGCTCAGCTCGATCCGCTGCGATTGCCGGAGTGCCAGGATCCCTCGAAGCAGCTCGGCGGCTACGGCCTGGAGTTCCTCGATGCGTTTCTGCTCGTCGGGTTTGGGGTCCGACGGCTGGGTAGCCGGCGCGAGGAGCTTCTCCAATCGTTGGCGTGCGGCGGTGACGCGGACGACGCCGATATTGTAGAAGGCATCCCGGCGAACCGCCGGCCGCGTGTCCGCCCGGCTGGCAACGCCCTCAAACAGGGTGATTGCCTTGTCGCCGTCGCCGAGCTTCAGGTGGCAGAGGCCCATGTTGTAGTCGACGGACGCGTCGGCGCCGGCCATGTCCGCGGCCTGGCGGTAGAGTTTGAGCGCCCGTTCGAAATGCGACTGCGCGTATTCCGCCTGAGCCTCGCGGAGGACGGTTCCGACGTCGTCGGCGCGGACCGCACGGCCGGCGCCCGCGATCGAGACGACGATACCGAGGAACAGCAGGCGCCGGGCCAAAGAAGACGGCGCGGTCCCGCAAAAGGCGGCGCCCCCCGGCGACGGACGGAGCCGCGCGATCATCGTGCCACCTCCGCTTTCGGCGCGGCACGTTGCTCGCTGATCAGCGTCGAAAGCACGATCAGCACCATTCCAAGTCCGACGAACAACTGAAACTTCTCCTGCCATACCGTGTATCGCAGGCGTTTTCGTTCCATCCCCTGCTTCGAGATCACCCGGTTGTAGATATCCACGAGGTCCACGTTCGACGTGCCTGCCGGCAGGTAGCCGCTTCGCGACGGGATCGACTCGACGATCCTGCGCAGGGAGGCGTCGTCCAGTTTCGTAATCACCTCCTGGCCCTTGAACTTCAGGGTCGTCATCTTTCCGTCCACTTCGATCGGGATCGGCGCCCCGGCCGTGCTGCCCAGGCCGATGATGTAGATCGCGACCCCGAGCCGGTGCGCCTTCTCCGCCATCTCCTTCGCGTAGCCCTCGTGGTTCTCCCCATCCGTAAGAATGATCAGAACATTCGGCGTCTCCTTCGGAGCGGCGGCCTCGCCCTTCATGACCGTTTCGCCCACGGCCGGCTTCTTGCGCACGGCGTCGTTCTTCGCCGCCGACGCGGCCTCGCTCAGGCCGAAGACCTCGCGCGTGGCCTTGTCAATGGCGTCGCCGAGGTTCGAGCCGCCCACGTCGACCGTGTTGTACGTCGTCCGCTCCAGCACGGAGAGGAAGTGCGTGTAGTTCGGCGTGATCGGGCACTTCAGCTCCGCGCTGCCGGCGTAGGCGAGCAACCCGACCTGGTTGCCCGCCGGCAGTGCGTTCACAAGCGTACGGATCGCGGCCTTCGCCGCCTCCAGCCGCGAGGGGTCGACATCCCGCGCGCGCATGCTGTTGGACACATCGAGAACGAAAAGCAGGTTCTGCCCCTGCTGCTCCAGCTCGATCTCTTTCGGGTCCCATCGCGGCCGGGCCAGCGAGAAGACCAGCACGGCCAGACCGGCAAGCAGGACGGCGAACTTCACGATCGGCCGGCGGATCGATCGCCGCGGGCTCACGTCGTCCAGCAGTGAACGCGCTACGAACAGGCGAAGCACGCGTTGGCGCCGGCGAAGATCGTACGCGAACAGGGCGACCAGGGGCACCAGCAGCCAGAGCAATTGGAGCGCCCGCGGATTGCCGAGATTGAAGAACTGTTCGTTCACGCCGTTGGTTCCTGTGTTCGGCCCCCCTGAACGGAGGCATTCGTATTTCCGCCATGTCGCCCGGCGACGGATCGGCCCTGCCTCACGGTGCCCTCCTCAGCCACGTCGTGCCCAGGATCACTTCGCCGGCCAGCATACCGAGTGCGGCCAGCAGGTACGGACCGTACCGCTCCTCGTGTGAAAAGACCGTCCGTCCGCCGACGTCGGACCGTTCGAGCCTGTCGATCCGCGCGTAGATGTCCTTGAGCTGATCGCCGGTGGTGGCCAGGAAGTGCTCGCCGCCGGTTCGCCGCGCCAGCTTGCGGGCCTCCTCGATCGCCTGGTTGGCCATCGCGGCCTCCTGGTCGGCCTGCATGCGGGCGAACAGGCCGCCCTGGCGGGGCACGATGACCTCCACGGTGCCATCCGGTCGTTCGCGATACCGCTCGCGCGAGAGGATCTGGACGAAGTACACCTTGATGCCGTTGTCGGTCAGCATCCGGATCGTTTCCTCGTCCGGAAAGTCGGGGCCCTGTCCCTGCCGCTGATCGGCGACCGTCGGCTCGCCGTCCGTCAGCAGGACCATTACCTTGCTCTTGAGGTTGTAGCTCCGAAGCGGGCCGGGGCGATTGAGATCCTCGGCGAGGAGGATGATCTTTCGTGCCGCATATTCGATCGCACTGCGGAGCGAGGTGAACTGCATCGGGTTCGTGCGCGGAACCATGCGGCCCCAGGCGTCCCGCACGGGCCGGCCCTGTTCGTCGGTGAGTGGCGCCACCTCGTTCAGGTCGTCGGTGGGTTTGCCGTACCGGTCGAGGAAGGGTTTTTCCGCCGACATCCTGTTCATCACGCCGACCAGGGAGGCATGGTCGAGCGAGAACGGATGGTCCGTCTGCGGATACGTCGCAAACGTCAGCAGGCCGATCAGGTCGTTCGGGCGACCCTTGAGGTCCTTCCCGTCGCCCTCGACGAACCGCCGGACGGCGTCCTTCGCCACGTCGAACCGCAACATGAGCTTTCCGTCATACATCAGCCGGTTGGACGGCTCGCCCATGCTGCCCGAACGGTCCACGAGCAGGGCGATGCCGATGCCCTCGCTGGGCAGCTCCTGCGTCTCCACGCGCCGCAGCGGCCGGGCCAGCACGACGATAAGCAGCACCAGCGCAAGACCGCGCAGCGCCGGCAGGACGAACCGGCAGCGCTGGCGGAAGCTTCGCGGAAGCGTCTGGAAATTGCGGACGGACGGATAACGGACCGCGCTCGTGGTGATACGGCGATGCGTCCAGTACAGGTACACCGGGACAAGCAGCGCGAGCCAGAGCGCGTGTGGATTGTTGAACTCCACACTCATGCCGCGCCCTCCCCGCCCCCCGACGTCTGGAGGATAAAGTCGCGGGCCGTGTCGAACGTCCGCTGAATCAGCTCCCTGCCGGGGGCCATGCGCGCGAACTTCACCTCGTCGGCGGCGGTCAGGAACGTCCCCAGCGCCTCGCGATAGCGTGCCACAACCGGCTGCGACGCCATACAGGCAAGAAACTCCTCGGTCGTCTGCTCCGGCGCCCGCAGCCCGAAGGCCCGCTCGATGTACTCGCGCACGATTCCGGTGATCTCGACGAAGAACTGGTCGACGCACCCCTTGCTTACCAGATCCCTGGCGACCAGTCGCCGCAGGGCTTCCAGCGCGAGCTCATGCGCCGGCGGCGGGGGCGGTACAGGGCGCGGGCGGCGGCGCCAATATACGGCCAGCGCAATCAGAACGCCGGCCGCCGCGGCGCCCCCCACCGCCCAGGGCCAGACCCGCCGTCGCTGCGCCGCGATTTCCTCCGCCATAATCAGGCCCCGCAGCGGCTTGAGCGAGAGGGCCTCCGCCGTGGCCGGCGTCTTCTGCACGGTGATCTCGATCGGCTCGCTCTCGATCAGCTCCTCCTTGATCTCGTCGGCCTTGTGGAAGTAGACCTGCATCGCCGGAAGCCTGAAGGTGCCGTCGTACTCCGGCTCCAGCTCATACTCGCGCACGACGATGCGGTCCGTGCCCAGCTTCGACTCGCGCTCGCGGTAGTCCGTAAGGATCATCCCCGGCATATCGTCCGGGAACTGTACATCGGGAAAGTCCGCCTGGAAGCCCGCAGCAATCTGCAGCGTCAGGCGGCATTCCAGCGCGTCCGCCGTGGTGATCGAGGCGGCAGGCAGGTCCACAACGAACTTGACCGGCCCGGTGCCGAAAACCTTATGTACCGCGGACGCGCCGGTCCCGGCGGTTTCCGGGGCCGCCGGCTCCGCGGCCTTGCGGCAGGAGCCGATCCCGCACGCACAAAGCAGGGCAACCAGAATGCACAACCTGCGATGCGTCATTCGCGTGTCGTCATCCGTCAGTTGTCCGCCGTCGCCCGTCCGTTGTTCTCGTCGGCCGGAGCCCCGCAGGCGGCGACAGCCCCGACTGACAACGGACGACGGACGAACCACAACCTACTTCCGCGTCGTCGGCTGCCCCTTCGCCGCGCCGTCATCGCGTCCCGTCGTCGGTTCTGCCTCGTGGACAACCACCTTGTACTTCGCCTCGAGTGATCGCTGGAGCTCCTTGAGCAGATCCTCCTGCTTGCGCAGGCGGAGGTCCCGCTCGACGCGCTCCCGGCACTCGGCCAGCGTCAGCGGCCGCTCCTTCCGGTGCTCGACGAGCCGGAACCGCAACCACCGGCCGCCCTCGCCCTCAAACCACTTCTTGCTCACTTCCCCCTTGTCCAGCGTCCAGAGGTGCGCGAGGACGGCTTTGCTGTCCGCCGCCAGCGGCACCCGCGCCTCGCGGGTGATCCATTCGTCGAACAGCGCGGGTTCGCCCGCCGTTGCCTGGATCGTGGAGAACCTCTCCAGCACCTTCGCAAAATCCGTCCCGGCGTCGAGAGCCTCGGATGCCTGTTTCTTCGCCTCGGGGGTGTCCACGGCAAGGACTTCGACCTTCACGGCCTCCGGTTCGACATACTCCGCCTTGTGCGCCTCGTATGCGTTCTGCACATCCGTATCGGAGACGTGGAGGTTGCGGCCGACGTAATCGTCCACAAACGCGTTGCCGAGGATCTGACGGCGGGCCTCGGCGATCTGCTCCTGCACCTCCTTGCGGTCAAACTGCCTGCCCGCCAGGGCCTCACGGTAAAGCAGTTCCTGCCCCAGGTATGCATCGAGCAACTGCCGGCGCCCCTCAGGCGTGTGGAACGACTGAAGCTGCGCGTCCACAAGCCTTCGGAAGGCGTCCGCCGTCATCATGTTCCGCTGCGGTGCAAGCTGGACCGTCACCATCCGCCGCGCAAAACTCTGCAAGTCCAGCTCCGTGACAGGCTCACCGCCGATCTCCGCCACGGGCCTCGACCCGGCGTCGTCCGGCTTGGATGCCAGGGAGGTGCGTCGCGCCGCCTGAAACGCACGTGCGTCTTCCCGGCCCAGCGCCGAGAGGCCCTCCAGCACGAGCGCGTTGATCGATTCCTTCCACTTTCCGTCGCGGTCGGCCGCCTCGGCGGCAAAGAGATACGCCACCGCCGGCTCGTACTCTCCCGCCAGGCTGAGGTTCTTTCCGATGCGGAACAGCAGTTCGGCCCTTTCGGGGCCTTTCGGCGGGGCCAGTTCGGCAGCCTGTTGCCATACCCGGGCCGCCTCGCCGTAGATCTGGTTCTTCTCGAGCGTCTCGGCCAGCGAAACGAGTTCCGCGTGGTTGAGCAGGGCACCCGCGCCGCCCGGTGACGACGAGGGATTGCCGTTCGGGCCGATCCGGGCCGGCCGCACGAAGAAGCCCACGGCCCACGCCAGCGCCACCGCCACGACCGTCAGCGCCCAGTGCCCGCGGTTGCGTTGCGCCGCACGCTCCGGCAAATTGAACTTCAGATCATCGTTCATGGCATCGTCCCTTCGCTGCCGTGTGGCTCCATCCCTCCGTCGCCGCCCCACTCAGTGTTTCATCCGCCGCTCGCGGCGGCGGAAAAAGCCCAGCAGATCCTTCATGTACGGCCGGTCCGTGGAAACCTCCAGCGTATCCATGCCCATCGACCGGAGCAGGCCCGTCAGACTCTCCGTCTGCTCCTGGCCCTGCCGCGCGAACGCATCGCGGATCTTCCGCCGGCGCGTATCCACGAGGACGCGTTCGCCGGTCTCGGCATCCTCCAGCTCAATAAGGCCCACATCGGGCAGCATCGTTTCGCGCGGGTCCGAGATCCGCACGGGGATCAGGTCGTGGCGGCTTCTGGTCAGCGCGAGGTCCCGCTCGAAGTCCCTGTCGATGAAGTCCGATACGAGGAACACCACCGCCTTGCGTTTCAGCACCTTGTTGAGGAACTCCAGCGCCGCAGCGACGTTCGTTCCGCCGGCAACGGGCCGGAAATTCAGCAGCTCGCGGATCACGCGCAGCACGTGCCGCTTGCCCTTCTTGGCGGGGATGTACATCTCCACGTGGTCCGTAAAGAGCAGCAGGCCGATCTTGTCGTTGTTCTTGATCGCCGAGAAGGCCAGCACCGCGCTGATCTCGGTGGCCAGATCGATCTTGAGCCGCTGCGTGCTGCCGAAGCGGCCCGAGAGGCTCATATCGACGAGCAGAATCGCCGTCATCTCGCGCTCTTCGACGTAGCGCTTCACGTGGGCCGTGCTCGTGCGCGCGGTGACGTTCCAGTCGATCGTGCGGATATCGTCGCCGGGGATGTACTCGCGGACCTCCTCGAACTCCATCCCCCGGCCCTTGAAGACGGACCGGTACTCGCCGACGACCACGTCGTTGACCATCCGATCCGTGCGGACCTGAATCCGCCGCACTTTCCGCAGCAGTTCCCGGGTCTTCTCCGTGTCGGAGCGTACTTCCGGCATCAGACGCTATTCCCAGGGCGGGCCTCCGCGGATGACACCGCCGGGTGGCGGGAAGCCTTCCGGTCCCGGCGACTCCGCCATCCGGAGCCCGCCATCCGCCATCAAGGTACCCGCGTCGAATCGAATATCTTCTGCAACACGTCCTCCGGCCCCATCTCCTCGGCCTCGGCCTCGTAGCTGAGGATCACGCGGTGGCGCAGGACATCCATCCCGACCGACTTGACGTCCTGCGGCGTCACGTAGCCTCGCCCCTGCAGGAAGGCGTGGGCCTTCGACGCCAGCGTCAGGGCGATCGACGCCCGCGGCGAGGCGCCGTAGTCGATCAGGTTGGCCAGCTCGGCCAGGCCGTGGGCCTTCGGGTCCCGCGTGGTGAAGACCAGCTCGATGATGTAGTCGCGGATCTTGTCGTCCACGTAGATCTCATCCACAATCTCGCGGAGCCGCAGGATGTCCGCCGGCGTAATGACCGGCGTCACCTGGCCGTCCACCCGCGTGACAGCCATGCGGTCCACGATCGTCCGTTCCTCGGCCTTGCTCGGATAGTCGATCTTCAGCTTGAGGAGGAAGCGGTCCACCTGCGCCTCCGGCAGCGGATACGTCCCTTCCTGTTCGAGCGGATTCTGCGTCGCCAGCACGAGGAACGGCTCCTCCAGCCTGAACGTCTCCTCGCCGATCGACACCTGCCGCTCCTGCATCGCCTCGAGCAGCGCCGACTGCACCTTCGCCGGGGCGCGGTTCACCTCGTCCGCCAGGATGATGTTCGCGAAGATCGGCCCCTTGCGTACGGTAAACTCCCCCGTCCGCTGATTGTAGATCTGCGTGCCGATCAGGTCGGCCGGCAGCAGGTCCGGCGTGAACTGGATCCGCCGGGCCTTTGCCTGAATCGCCCGCGACAGCGTGGTAACCGTCAGACTCTTGGCCAGCCCCGGCACGCCCTCGAGCAGCACATGCCCGTTCGAGAGCAGCCCGATCACCAGACGCTCCACCATGTACCGCTGTCCGACGATGACCTTGCCGACTTCGTCCAGGAGCCGGCGGATCGGCGCGCTCTCGGCCGCCACCATCTCGCCAATCTTCTTTACATCCGTGGCCATGGTCCTGCCTTTCGCGATGTTTCCGTCAGTGTCGCGGCGGACTACCCGCCGCAGCCCTGCCGAATCCGCCAATGTAACGGCACGTTTACGCAGTTTGCAAGGTTTTACGGTCCGGACACGCGTCGGGTTCTGCGAAGCGTCCGTGGAAACTGTCGGTTACTCGCGTTCACTGCGGCTGGACGGCCCCTCTTCCGGCAAAGCTACGAGCTGCGCTGCCATCAACCGCGACGGTGAAGCGCGGTTTCGCCGGTTCGGGCCATGCGCGAACCGCGAGCAGGTACAAGTGCGCAGCGGCGTCATGGCCGTCGGGATCGCCCCGGCCGTCCCTCGGCGCGACGGCGTATCGGACGGCGATCCGCCGCCGGGCCGGCCGGCGCGATCAGAACTCGTGCCTGGCTTCACCCGCGTCGAGATAGGCCCTTCGCGCCCGTGCGTACTCTTCCGGCGTCAAATCGAGCTCCGCCGGCTCCGCTCCCTGCCGGGCGGCCTCGAAGATCCGTTTGAGCGTCGGGATGCACCACCCGCAGCCAGTGCCCGCGCCGAGGCACTCGGACATCTGCGAAGCACGCGTGGGGCGCTTCGAGACGGCGAAGTTCCACAGCTTGCGGAACGATACGTCGTAACAGTAGCAGATCCGGTCGTCCGGTCCCATGACGGTATTCTATGCACCTCGCCGCCCCTTCGCACGGCGCACCTCGCGGATCGGTCGCGGTCGTCGGTTGTCCCCCGCGCATCGCGGCTGTACGATGGCTTCCGAGGCTCGAAACGGCGTCTCTGCATCGAGGAACAAAACCATGGCCGACAAGCCCGCTTCCGTAACCGCGATGAGGGAACACCTCTGCGCCGTCTTCGATTTCGCCCAGCAGCAGGTGGATCGCCTTGTGCAAAACCACCGGGACTACTTCCCGATGTATACCGTCGGAGGAAAGTGGAAACACGCCGGCGAGACCTGGACCAACTGGTGTGAGGGGTTCCTGCCCGGCATGATGTGGATCTTCTACGAACGCACGGGCGAGCGGCTCTGGCGGGAGCGGGCCGAGCACTACAGCCGTCTCGTCGAGCCGCGGAAGGACGACCGGAGCGTCCACGACCTCGGTTTCCTCTTCTACCACGGGACGTATCGCCGCTGGTACGACGCGACGGTCCGCGACGGCCGGCCCGACGAGGCTTTGCGGGACGTCGTCGTTCACGCCGGCCGCACGCTGGCAACCCGTTTTCAGGAAAAGGGCGCCTACCTTTGCTCCTTCATCGGGCCGCAATCCTGCTTCATCGACATCATGATGAATGTACCGATCATCTGGTACGCGGCGGACGCGGTTGGGGACGCCGCCCTCTTGAACGTCGCGTCCCGTCACTGCGAGACGACGCGGCGATACCTCGTCCGCGGCGACGGCTCGACCGCCCATGAGGGCATCTTCGACACGGACACGGGCGAGTTCCTCCGCCAGAGCACCCAGCAGGGATACCGCGGCGATTCCTGCTGGTCGCGCGGCCTCGCCTGGGCGTTGTACGGCTTTGCCACATGCGCCAACCTCTCCGACGAAATCGTCTGGGCAGACACGGCCTTGCGCTGCTCCGCCTATTTGAGTCAGCATCTTGTCGGCGACCTCGTGCCGCCGTGGGATTTCGACGCACCGCCCGGGCAGCCGGTCCTCAAGGACAGCTCCGCCGGCGCCATCGCCTCCGCGGGGTTGTTTGAACTGGCCGACGCCATGAACAGGAGCGGCCCGTCCGCCGCTGACAGCGTGAGAAACCTCCGCATCTTCGCCATGATGCTGCTGGGGGCATTGTGCAACGATACGTATCTCCCCGCCGACGACCCGGCTTGGGAAGGAATCCTGCGGCATGGCGTCTATCACATTCACAAGAAGCTCGGGGTCGATGAATCCGTGATGTGGGGCGACTTCTTCTTCTGCGACGCCCTCCACCGCGCGCTTACGCTGTTCGACCAGGGCTTCGACCCGACGAAACCGAACGCGAAAACGTGATCGCCGAGACTTCGTTTGGTCCGGTCGGAGCCGGTGGCTACAATTGGCGGTTCCGTGCCGCAGAGGGCATCCATGACCGGTGCCGTGAAAGTCGCATTCGTCGCGCTGGGTTGTGCCAAGAACCTCGTAGACTCCGAGCGGATGCTCGGGCAGCTCGCCGAGGCCGGCGCGGTTATTACCGCCGACGAGGCCGACGCCGACGTCATCGTCATCAACACGTGCGGCTTTCTGGAGGCCTCCCGCGAGGAAGCCCACCAGGTCATCCGTGAGGCGATCCGACGCAAACGACGGGGCCGCTGCCGGCGCATCGTCGTCGCCGGCTGCCTTGTGCAGCGAGACGGAACGGCGCTGCTGGAAGCCTTCCCGCAGATTGATGCCCTCGTCGGCGTGCATAACCGGGACGACATCGCCCGGGCCGTGCTGGCCGCCCCGCTGCCGAACCGTAAGCAAGGGCCGCGCTCTGCGCCCGATTTGTACCTCGGCGACTACCATCCGTACGTTGCGCTCGACACGGCACGCCTGCGGCTGACGCCCCGGCCGTACGCCTACCTCCGCATCAGCGAGGGATGCAGCCAGCGATGCACGTTCTGCACCATCCCCGCGATCCGCGGGCCGATGCATGGCAAGCCGCCCGAGATCGTCCTGGCCGAGGCCCGCGAGCTGATCGCGGACGGAGCGGTGGAACTGAACCTGATCGGTCAGGACACGACCAGCTACGGCGAAGACTTCGGCTACGAAGACGGTCTGGCGGGGCTGCTCCGCAAGCTCAACGGCCTGGCGGGCGTCCGGTGGATCCGGCTGATGTACGCGTATCCCTCCGTCCTCACCGACCGGATCATCGACGCGATCGCGGAGTGCGAGCACGTGGTCAAGTACGTCGATCTGCCCCTGCAGCACATCAACGACCGCATCCTCAGGGCAATGCACCGCCGTGTCACCCGCCGGCAGACCGAAGCGCTCCTGACGGCCCTGCGAACCCGCATCCCGGGTATCGCCATCCGGACGACATTCATCACGGGCTTTCCCGGCGAAACCGACGCCGAGTTCGAGGAACTCGTTGCGTTCGTCCGCGAGGTCCGCTTCGATGCCCTGGGCGTCTTCGCGTACTCCCGGGAACCTGACACGCCCGCCGGGCGCATGAAAGGCCAGGTGCCCGAGGCCGTAAAACGCGAGCGAGCGGACATCCTCATGGCGGCACAGCAGGAAATCGCCTTCGCCAAAGCGGCCGAGCAGGTGGGCCGGACCTTCGAGGTTCTGATCGAGTCGGCGCCTGCCGCCGCCGAGAACAGCGGCCGCCTCCGGCGTGCCCGGCACGCCGGACAGGCCCCGGAGGTCGACAGCGTAACATTTGTCGAGGGCGCAAACTGCGCCCCCGGCGAGTTTGTCCGTGTCCGATGCTCGGGCACCCGCGATTACGATCTGATCGCCCGCCCGGTCGAAGTCGGCCTGCCTGTCCTGGCGCGCCGCTGAGGGATGCGGCAAACGGTCGATCGCCGTGTCCCGGAACACGCGGCAACCCCGCCGGTACGGGGATCAGGCCGCTTTCGCGCTGAGGCAGGCTCGATACGCGGATCAATGCCCGCTGTTCCCGCATGTGTACCAGGCCCCCTTCCGCCAGCTCCGGTTCCGCGGGCACAATGTCCCTTTCGGACCCGCAAGCCCGGGACCGGCAGGCCATGAAAGTCCGCCGCGAAGCCCGGGCTCGAAATACCCGGCACCCGCAGACCGCGAGACAACCCTGCGATTCCCGCCCCGTGGGCCCCCCGACCGTCAAACCCCCTCCAGCCGGGCGCCTCAATTGGGCGATAAATGAATGGGGTGCGGTTTACTCCGCCTTGATGTATGATCCGGATCGGAGGTCGAACCATGAACAAACCAATCCGCAGACGGTTGACCCTGTTCGTGCTGTTGTGCGTTCCCCTGTGCCTGGGGCAGACCTGTGCCGTGCGGGTGCCGGCCGACGGCGGAACCGACGAGCCCGTCGAGCCGCCCCCTCCGCCCTCGACGGTTGTCATGCGCTTTGCCAACGGGAGCAGCGCCTACGCCGTCGATGTCCAGTTCTACGCGTCTGCTACGCCGGTAACGAACCCGGCTACCGAACTGTTCGTGCCGGAGAAGCGAATCGTCGGCAATCTCGGCTTTGCCGGAACGGGATTGATCCCGGCCAACCAGTCGGACACAACCGAACTGGCCTGCAGCAACGCCACCGTCGTGGGCACGTTGGGCGGACGGTTCATCGACCAGGACAGCGGGCAGGAAGTCGCCCACGGCGAGCAGCGCCTTTACCGGATCGGCGAGGGCTACAGTTGCGGCGACACGATCACGTTCCGCTTCCAACCCAATGGCCAGAAAGTTAGCATACAGCTCTTGATCGAATGAACGGCGACGAACACGGAAGGAGACACGACCGTGCGGGCGCGGCAGGGCATTCCGGTTCGCGTGCCCGGCGGCCATGCCCTTCGTTGAGGATCGCCAGGGGCTGAACGTCAGGCGGCCTGTTGACCGCCGATCCCCTTGATCCCGCGTTCGCCGCCCGAATCCGGACACCCCGGGAGCAGCCAGTTGGACACCACGACGCCGGCAGAACGAACCGAAGGCACGGCAGCCGTATCCGCCTGCGACTGGGCCGCCGCGGAACGCGAGCGTCTCGCCGACCACTACGCGCGGCATCACGCCGCGCCTGAGGTGCTGGAATACTGGCATCGCCGCCGCCGGTTCTACTACACGGCCCTGCAACGGCTCTTTCAACTCCACGTCCCCCCCGGCTCGCGTGTGCTTGATGTCGGCTGCGGCACGGGCGACCTGCTGGCGAGCCTCAAGCCCGCGTGCGGCGTGGGCATCGACCCGGCGGCAGACGTCATCGAGTACGCCCGCACGAAACATCCCCGCCTGACGTTCATCGCCGCCGAGCCGGAATCGTTCGAGGTGGACGGGACGTTCGACTATGCCGTCCTCTGCAACGAGATCGGAACGTTCGCCGACGTGCAGCGCGTGCTGGATCGCATCCGCCGGGTGACCACGACGGACAGCCGCGTGCTCATCGCCTACTACAACGCCCTGTGGGAGCCGGCGCTCCGAGCGGCCTCCGCGCTGCGGCTGCGCCGCAAGGTGGCGGAGCAGAACTGGTTGAGCCGCTGGGACCTGGAAAACCTGCTTTCGCTGGCCGGCTTCGAGGTCATCCGCGAAAGCGCAGAGCTGCTCTGCCCGCTGGGCATCCCGCTGCTGGCGCCGTTGTGCAACCGCTTTCTCGTGCGGCTGCCGGTCCTGCGGCATCTCGGGCTGGTGACGTTCCTGGTGGCCAAGCCCGCCGGCCCGCCGCCGGGCGCTGAACGTTTCTCCTGCTCCGTCGTCATCCCCACGCGCAACGAGCGCGGGAACGTTGCGGCGGCCGTCGCGCGGACGCCGTCGCTCGGCACGCACACCGAGATCATCTTCGTGGACGGCAACAGCACCGACGGCACGCCCGAGGAGATCCAGCAGGTCATCGCCGCCAACCCCGACAAGGACATCCGCCTGATCCCCCAAGGCGACGGCCGCGGCAAGGGCGACGCCGTCCGCAAGGGCTTCGCCGCCGCCAAGGGCGACGTGCTGATGATCCTCGACGCCGACCTGACCGTCCCGCCCGAGGACCTGCCGAAGTTCTTCAACGCACTTGTGCAGGGCCGGGGCGAGTTCATCAACGGCACTCGCCTCGTCTATCCCCTTGAGCGACAGGCCATGCGTTTCCTCAATAAGCTCGGCAACCGCTTCTTCAGCATCGCCTTCACGTGGATCCTGGAGCAGCGTTTCCGCGACACGCTCTGCGGCACGAAGGTTTTGCGAAGGAAGGACTACGACCGGATTGCGGCGAACCGGCACTACTTCGGCGATTTCGACCCGTTCGGCGATTTCGACCTCATCTTCGGTGCTGCCAGGGCGGACCTGAAGATCGTCGAGGTCCCCGTCCGCTACCGCGCCCGCACCTACGGCGAAACGAACATCAGCCGCTTCTCCCACGGCTGGCTGCTGCTGCGCATGACCCTCTTCGCTGCCCGCAAGCTGAAGTTCCGGTAGGAGGGATCTCCAGACCCCGACCCGGACCGTCGTGTCGACGAAACGCAAACGCAACGCTGCCCGCGAAGCTCCTGGAGTGCGCCGTCAACGGCGGCGCCTTGGCTCGCATCGCCGCCCCCTCCTACAGGCATAGCCGCAGAAACGCCTCCACCTCCGCGCGCATCGCAGCCGTCTCGACGTGGCCGGTGGGTGAGCGGATGAGCCGCCACGCGTCCGGCGCACCGTGGGACGCGTAGACCTCGCGGAGATGGCGGTCGACGCGATCGAGGCCGGCCGGGGGCGTCAGCGGGTCGAGTTCGCCGGCGAGGCTCAGGTGCGGGCGCGGCGCGATCAGAGCATTGATGCCCGCCGTGCTGAAGTGGTTGAGCAGCCCGGGGACATAGTAGTAGACGCCGTGCCGATCCAGTCCCTGCGTCTCGATCAGCGCCTCGTAGTCGCTCAGACAGCAGATGTCGATGCAGACCTTGATCCGCTCGTCGAGCGCGGCGAGCCACCACGCCATCGTGCTGCCCATCGACATGCCAAGCGTCGCGATCCGCGAGGCGTCCACGTCCGCCCGCGTCGTCAGGTAGTCGACCGCGCGGAGGCTGTCGTAGACCATCATCCCCCACATCACCCGCCCGCGCCAGAGCATCTCCTTGAAGATCGCCGTCTCGCTTCGGCCACCGCGCTCACCGAACGCCCACGCGTCGATGCACAGGACGTTGTACCCCATCCCCGTCAGAACCTCCGCGTACGCCGGCCGATGCATGTAGCGGCGGCCCGCAAGCAACTCGTCCTTGCCGATCTCATACTCACCGCCGTGCGAGTGATTGTAGAGGACGGTCGGCCGACGTTCGCCCGGCGCAGCACCCAACGGTCGGGCGAAATACGCCGGAACCGGCTCGATGCCGTTGAGATCGAGCACCAGCCGCTCGAGCACGTAGAAGGCGGTCCGAATCTCGGCGATTCGCTCCGCCGTGACGGGGCGATGCCGGTCAGGCAGATCGCCCAGAAGGGCATAAAGCTCCCTCCGTCGGCAGCTCTGGTCCTGGCCGGTCGGCATAGCGAACACCTGTCGTCCGACAGTGTACCCGCGGTGCGTATAACTGTCATAACGTCCGGACCCAGCCGCACCAATCAGGAGCGGCCGTCGGGCAGCACACCGGTCGCACGCCACAAGCGAAGCCGCCCGCACCGGTCACACCGGCAACGTGGAAGCATGCCCGGCCGACGCAGGTGGCCCGGGGCCGGGCGATCATCCGCACTTGAAGTTCCGTCGGCAGTGGAAACCGCCGGCACGTAGCCGATATAATGACATAACGGAACCCCGGGGAAAGGGTTTTGACCACGCGGGCTCACTGCGGGTCAGCACGAGCGCGGTCGTTTCGGCGACTGGCGGCTCGAACGTGGCCGACGGTGGGGAACCACGTGGTAGGCAGAGAGCAGCGGCTCGGAATTCTCTCTCCGACCGATCATGCTCTCTGTGTTTTTTTGCGGCGCGAGGCGCTCGTTGGGGTCAGGGCATCGGCTGCGCGGCAGGCCGCGCGGGATTCGGATCAGGTCGTTGCGGCGCCCGGCGCCACGGAAGGCGCGGCCGCAGGAGCCGCTGGCGGCGGGATCGCCGCCTGTTCCCAGCCATTGCCCGGGTTGTACTGCGGCACAAGGGCCTTGAGTTCCGAGCGGATCGCCGCTTCGTTGCCCTCCTCTGCCAGGCTCAGCAGGCGCGAGATCCCCTCGCAGATCTCCTCCCACTCCCGCGGACGCTTCTTCATGATCCCGATCTTCGGGTGTGCGGTCCGGCTCACGTCCTCACCCTCGATCGAGAGTTCCTCGAACAGCTTCTCCCCCGGGCGGATTCCCGTGCAGACGATCTCGATGTCCTCCCCCGGCCGCAGCCCGCTGAGCGTAATCATCTCCCGCGCCAGGTCGATGATCTTCACCGGCTCGCCCATGTCGAGCAGGAAGATCTCACCTCCCTGACCCATGGCTCCCGCCTGCAGGACGAGCTGCGCCGCCTCCGGAATCGTCATGAAATACCGACGCATCTCCGGGTGTGTGATCGTCACCGGCCCACCCGCCGCAATCTGCTCCCGGAAGATCGGCACCACGCTCCCGCTGCTGCCCAGCACATTCCCGAAACGGACCGTAACGAACTGCGTCCGGCCCCTCGTCGAAAGCTGCTGCACGTACAGCTCCGCTACGCGCTTCGTGCAGCCCATCACGCTCGTCGGGTTCACCGCCTTGTCCGTGGAGATCATCACGAACTTTTCGACCCCGTGCCGGATCGCCGTGTCCGCCAGCGTCTTCGTCCCGCCGATGTTATTCTTCACGGCCTCGCCCGGGTTGGCCTCCATCATCGGAACATGTTTGTGCGCCGCCGCATGGCAGACGGTCTGCGGCCGGTGCGCCCGGAAGACCTGCTCCATCCGCGCCGCATCCCCGATGTCCCCCACCACCGCAACGATCTCCAGCGACGGATGGCTTCGCCGAAGCTCCCGCTCAATATAAAAGAGATTGTTCTCCGCCCGCTCCAGGAGAACCAGCCGGGCCGGGGCAAACCGGGCG
>CAZMVY010000039.1:0-25193 GCA_964569765.1 uncultured Planctomycetales bacterium | reverse complement strand
GCTTCGTGTCAGAAATCGTCCGGTTCGCTTACCCGGTCCCATGGATACCGGTGCTCCCAACATTCCCGAAGCCGCTCGTCGTGGCCGAAGAATGCAAAATAGCTGCCGTGCGGGTAGTCTCGGGGATGATCCGCGTATCCGTGCTTCACCGGATTCCAATGTATGTAGTTGATCCGCGCATAGAAGGACGACTCACTGGTAATGCACCGGTCCCAATACTCGTGCCACACCTGGCGACCCGGCGTGCGGTCCTCCTTGTTCCATCTCCCTGCGGTGAACTTGTGCAGATCGTTCACCCACCGGGCGAGGGCCCCGGCACCCGACTCCGGCGCCCGAGCCAACATGTGATAATGGTTGTCGAGGATTACCCAGGCGATCAGGTGCCAATTGTGCCTGTCAAACAGCAGATCGATTCCTTGCTTCACCATGTCCTTTCGTGGTCCATTGTGCATGATAGGTCGGCGATAGAGCGTGCCCGCCGTTATGAAGTAGACGGCATCGGGTCGGAAGAGATGGGCGGGCGAATGCACGTATCGTTTGAAGCTCTCCTCGGCCATGACAGCCGGTCCTCGTTCTGGAGTGCGGCCTCTCCGAGGCCGCGTGCAGCCTCAGAGAGGCTGCACTCCATATTACCAGTTGGGTTCCGGAGTACTTTCCGGACTGCGGCCTCTTCAAGGGTCGCCTGCTTTCTGGAGTGCGGCCTCTCCGAGGCCGCGTGCAGCCTCAGAGAGGCTGCACTCCATATTACCAGCGCAGCGGGGCGCGCCACGCCTCGCGCAGCTCCTCGATGCCCACGCTTGCCGTCTTGTATGGCCGCTTCGGGAACAGCCGCAGCTTCCGGCCCCCCGGAACGAACGTGACCGGACCCGGCGCGTCTCCCGCCCCGATGCCGGCGTCAACAGCGCGAAGCGGTGGCCTGACGCACTCAGCAAGCCCCCAGAAGCCTGATTGCAGCACATAGCCGGAAGCCCACGGGGCAAACGGGTCAGCGGCCCACGGCGGCCCGATGCCAACGTGTATCTCCACGGCGCAACTTCCCCCCATCGCCATCTCCGCCATGCATGTGGCGTAGCCCTCCTCACTGAAGTCGTGTGCGGCCAGAACGGCACCACTGCGAATCAGCCGATGCACTTCGCGATGGAGCTTCGCCGCCGCCTCAAGCGAGAATCCGAGGCCGTTTTCGGTCGGCAGGCCGAGCAGAAAGAACGCGCTCTCCTCCACACGGCCGCCCTGATAATATGCCTTCGCATCCGCCGTTACGCACTTCGTCACGTCGTCGATCAGGCTGATGGCGCTGACCAGCAGCGTGCCCGGGATGCGGAGGCGGTTGTTGCTCAGCGCGACGCGATGCGCCTGGAAGTAGCTCCGCAGCCGCTCCGCATCCTCGGCCGCCAGCGCAAACTCGTTGTTGAGCGAGTCCTTGCCGGAGATGAACGGCACGCCATACGCCTTCGCTGCGTCGTAGCAGCCCTGGCAGGCGCGGACAAGCGCACCCATCACTTGCGGGTCCTCGCAGTTGCCCCAGCAGAAGTTGTCGAGGATCGCCGTTCGCGCCGGGTCGCCGCCGACGCAGACGACGTTGCGAATCGCCTCGTCGATCGCATGCACCGCCATCCAATACGGGTCGACGTCGGCCAGGTGCGGGCACAGGCCGCAGCCGATTGCGATTCCGCGGTTGGAATCGAGGCGCGGGCGGATGACGGCCGCATCCGACGGGCCGTGATGCGGCCCCATCAGCGGCTTGACCACGCTGGCGCCCTGCACCTCGTGGTCATACTGCCGGATGATCCATTCCTTGCTCGCGGCGTTCAACTCCGAGAGCCGACGCTTGAGTTCATCGACAGGGTCTTCTATGGAGTGCAGCCTCTCTGAGGCTGCATGCGGCTTCGGAGAGGCCGCACTCCACACGGCCGTCTTCTGCGTTTTCGGGATCCCGTGGTGCAGGAACTCCGCCGACAGGTCGCCTACTACCTTGCCCTCGTACCGCATTACGAGCCGTGCGTGGTTGCCGAACGTGCCGATGACCGTCGCCTCGACATCCTCCGCATCGAAGATCGCCTTGAGTTTCGGCCAGTTCGCCGGCGGCACGGCCAGCACCATCCGCTCCTGCGCCTCGCTGATCCAGATTTCGTCATAGCGCAGGCCAGCATACTTCAAGGGCACCTTCTCCAGATCGACGACGGCGCCGATCTCCGCGCCCATCTCGCCGACCGCGCTGGACAGCCCGCCGGCGCCGCAGTCCGTGCAGGCCGTGTACAGGCAACCGTCGGCGTGGTCGCGGGCCTGCAATTGCGTGTCGAGCACCTTTTTCTCGGTGATGGCGTTGCCGATCTGAACCGCGTGCGAGAACTCGTCGGCGTGCGAGTCGGTCAGCTCGGCCGACGAGAACGTGGCCCCGTGGATGCCGTCGCGGCCGGTGCGGCCGCCGACGACCACGATCAGGTCGCCCGGGTTGGCCCGCTTCCGGATGAACCGGCGCGGGATCAGCCCCACGCAGCCGCAGAAAACGAGCGGGTTGCCCATGTAGCGCGGGTCGAAATACACGGCGCCGTTGACCGTCGGGATCCCCATCCGGTTGCCGTAGTCGCGGACGCCGGCGACCACGCCCTTGAGGATCCGTCGCGGGTGCAAGACACCCGTCGGAAGAAGGTTGATCGGGAAGTCCGGCAGGCCGACGCAAAAGACATCCGTGTTGGCGATCGGCTTGGCGCCGAGCCCGCAGCCCATGATGTCGCGGATGACGCCGCCGATGCCGGTTGCCGCCCCGCCATACGGCTCGATGGCCGACGGGTGGTTGTGCGTCTCGACCTTGAACGCGATGCCGTATTCGTCGTCGAACTCGATGACGCCCGCATTATCCTCGAAGACGGAGAGGCACCAGGGGGACTTGCCTTCGGCAATCAGTTCGTGCGTCGCCCGGGCGATGGTGTCCCGCAGCAGGTTATCGTACTTGATCTCGACCTCGCCGCGCAGTGACGTTCCTTTCTGGAGTGCAGTCTCTCCGAGACTGCTTGTCTCTCCGAGACTGCTTAGCGGCCTCGGAGAGGCCGTACTCCAGATGTTCGGCATCGGGTCGCCGCGGTACACGACGGCGCTCTTGAGCGTCTTGTGAACGCAATGCTCGCTCCAGGTCTGGGCGATCATCTCCAGTTCGAGGTCGGTCGGATCGCGCCCGGCCTCGCGGAAGTGCGTCTGAATCGCCTTCATCTCCTCCAGCGAGAGGAACAGGTGCGCCTCGCGGGAGAGTTGGCGGAGCGCGTCGGCGTCGAGGTCGCGTATCGCGATGTGCCGCAGCTCGAAGGGCCGGATCGGCGCGCCGCGAAACACGTCGCCCGGCTCATCGTGCCGCCCGAAACCGCGGATGTACACCTCTTCGATGCAATCGTTCGCAAGGACCCGGCGGGCGATGCATTCGAGTTCGTCGGCGCCGGACGCCCCGGCAATCGCGTAGCGTCGCGCCGTTCGCACGGCCTCCACGCGCAGGCCCATGTCCCGAATCGCCGCGATGGCGGAAGCCGCGACCGGATCCATGACGCCCGGTTTGAGATGCACCTCGATCGTCGCGTCTTCCCGCCGGTCAGGCCCCGCGGACCGCGCGTCCGGCCGGCACTCGAACGACTCCGTTACGGGGTCGGCGAGCAATTCCGTGCCGATGCGTCGAACGGCATCCTCGTCGAGCGGGCCTTTCAGGAAGAACAACCGTGTCGATTCGATCCGCGCGATGCCGGCCAGACCATACTCACGCACGTCCTGGAGCACGCGGCGGCCGTGTACGTCATACGCGGGGCACTTCGGCTGTACCGCCACGCACCAGAGATTCTCCGATCGCCAAGCCTGTGTCACGGCTCGATTTCCTTCTGCGCGTATCGTTGCCGCACCCAGGCGTCGCGGACGGCCTTGGCCTTGCTCAACCAGGCGAGCAGCGCCTCGTCGTCGTCCCTCTGCATCATCCGTCGGAAGCGTTTCAGTTCGTGTTCGAAGCGGTCGATCGCGCGCAGGACCGCCGTGCGATTGCTGGCAAAGATGTCCCGCCACAGGACCGGATCGCCCGAGGCGATCCGCGTTGTATCGCCGAAGCCTGTTCCGGCGTAGCGCATGCCCTTGCCCGCATCGGCCAGAAGGACGAGGGCCGCCGCCACAGCGTGGGGCAGATGGCTGACGCGGGCGAGAACCTGATCGTGTCGTCGGGGCGCAAGGGTGTACGGGTGTCCGCCGACGGCCCGCCAGAGGTCGATCAGGTTCTGCACGGCCGCGGGGTTGCTGCGGCGGGTCGGCGAGACGATACAGACCGCGTTCTGGAACAGGTCCGCCCGCGCATATTCCACGCTCGTCTTTTCGGAACCGGCGATCGGATGCGAGCCGACAAACTGCACGCTGCGGGGCAGGATTCGTTCGGCCAGGCGGCAGACTTGCGCCTTGGTGCTCGCCACGTCGGTTACGACGCAGCCGTCGGGCAGATGGGCGGCCATAGCCTTGAACATCGACTCCATCACGCCGATCGGGGTGCAGACGATCACAAGATCAGCGTTACGGACGCCCTCGGCCATGTCGAGGGTGACCTCGTCAACGGCATCATAAGACAACGCCATGTCCAAGGTGCTTTGGCGGCGGCCGATGCCGACCCGGCGTGCCTCGGCCCCCGCCGCCCGCACCGCCAGGCCAAACGAGCCCCCCATCAGGCCGACGCCTACGATGGCAATTCTTCGTAACTCTTTGATATATAGTGCGTTGCGCAAATCCGGCTCGCTTTGATATGGCGCCACTTTATCGGCTCGCCGGTCTGCGGTCAATTCGCGACTTGCCTTGAGCTCAGAAATGGTTAACCTAGTGTGCTTTGGCGAGGGGCCCGGGCGCGGGCTCAAGGAGGAGGCGCGGCCTTTCGCCGGGACCAGGCAAAGAGGGTTGCATGAGCCGAATGCCAACGACCTCTCCCGCAGGCAGTCTGCCTGCGGCAGGGAACGGATACTTGGACTTCGAGAAGCCGCTCGCCCGGATCGAGCAGGAAGTCGCGGAGTTGGAAAAGCGGCAGGTCGAGACTGGCCGTGACCTCTCCGCGGATATCCAGGAGATGCGGGCGCGTCTGCTCAGCATGATGAAGCGGACGTACGGGAAGCTCACGGCGTGGGAGACGGTTCAGGTAGCGCGGCACCCGCGTCGTCCGTTGCTTCGCGACTATATCGGCCTGATCGTCAAGGACTTCTGTGAGCTCCACGGTGATCGCTGTTACGGGGATGACCGGGCGATCATGACGGGTCTCGGCCGGATCGGCGGGATCAAGTGCCTCATCGTCGGGCACCACAAGGGGCGAGATACCAGCGAGCGGATCAAGTGTAACTTCGGCTGTGCTCACCCCGAGGGGTATCGCAAGTCTCTGCTGAAAATGAAGTTCGCGGAAAAGTTCGGGCTCCCGGTCGTCTGCCTCATTGATACGCAGGGGGCATATCCGGGCGACCAGGCGGAGATGCGGGGGATTGCCCAGGCGATCGCCGTCAACATGATGGAGATGTCGCGGCTGCGGACCCCGATTGCCTGTGCCGTGATCGGCGAAGGCGGCAGCGGCGGGGCGATCGGCATCGGCGTCGGTGATCGGGTGGCCATGTTCGAGCACTCCTTCTACAGCGTGATTTCGCCGGAGGGTTGCGCCGCCATCCTGTTCAAGACCGGCGAACGCGCCAAGGAGGCGGCCGAGGTGCTTCGGCTCACCGCCCGCGAGCTCAAGAAGCTGAACATTATTGATGAAATCATCCCTGAGCCGCTCGGCGGCGCACACCGGGATCCATTGGCGGCTGCGGAGAACCTGGAGAAATGGATCGTTGCGACCCTGCGCGATCTGAAGCGCGTGCGGATCGAGACCTTGCTCAAGCGGCGGTATGCCCGGTTGCGAGGGCTGGGCAGCTTCTTCCAGAGCGATCCGCGGTCACTGGTCCGCGCTTCCGGCGAGCTGAGCCCGCAGGCAGCCGAGAACGGGAAGATCGCGCGTGCTATCGAAGAAAGGGTGGCGAGCCCCGCTCGAGCGAACGGGAGGTCTTCGCGCAGGGCTGCGGCGAAGGCGGCAGTGGTGTAGTAGAACGTAAAGGTGGCTGCGGCCGTCAGGGGTGTGTCCACCGCGTACCCCAGGGCGAGCATCGGGCGGAGACGAACGGCCATGGAATTGCCCATTCGTGCGAAGGGCGACATCTTCCTGCCCGACGGCCAGTTCGGCCGTATGACGGCCCAGTTGCAGCGGCAAACCCATTGTCACGACATCGGCATCCTCATCGCCTACGCGTATGACTGGCGCACGCGGCTGCTTCCGTATTTCATGGCCGACAAGCGGATGCCGCCGCTCGGTCCGCGCGCGATCGCCGCAGCGCTGATGAACGCGGGCTTTCGCCGCATCCGGATCGTCCTGCAGCAGTGGACGCCGAACTTCCGGCCGTCCCGGGCCAGGCTCGATGGCCGCCTCCCCGATGTGTTTATGGTCTCGGCGATGCAGATTCACAGCGAGCCGGCCTACCGGATGATTGCCGATCTGTGGACGCTGGGTGAGGATCGCCCGCTCATCATCGCGGGGGGGCCGAAGGCCATCTATGAGCCGCATCATTTTCTCGGTATCGGCCCCGACGCCGCCGTTCATGCCGACGTGGCGGTCACCGGCGAGGAGTACGTGCTGCTGGAGCTGATGCATCTCCTCTGCTCGCACCGCGGCAGCCATGAAACCATGCGCCAGGCCTTCGAGCGGGTCCGCCGCGAGCGGCTGCTCGATGCGATCCCGGGACTCGCCTATCGGGCACCGGAATGCCCGCCGACGCAGCCGATTGCCATCAGCACGGGTGTGCAGCGGCTCGTCCGCGATCTGGATGAGCTTCCGATGGCGCATGCGGCGTTGCGGCTCCTGGAGCCGAGGCACCGGGGCGAGGAGCTTACCGGGCGAAGCCTGCCGGACCGGTGGTTCGGCCGGAATATCCGGAACATCCTGCTGTCCGTGGTAGTTACACACGGTTGCAAGTTCAACTGCGGCTTCTGTCCGATCCCGTCGTATAACCAGCGGAGCTGGCGGTACAAGAGCGCTGAACGCGTGGTGGAGGAGTTCCGCGACGCGGCGGAGACCTTCGGCATCCGCTATTTTTTCGGCACGGACGACAACTTCTTCGCCCGCCGTGAGACGGTCGAGCGGATCTTCGAGGCGGCATCGAGGGCCCGGATCGCGGGGCGGAAGTTCCGCGACAAGGCCCGGTTTCTCACCGAGGCCACGCAGGCCGACGTCTACCGCAACCGCGACCTGCTCCCGTTGTGCAGCGCGGGCGGGTTGCGGGGGATCTGGTTCGGCATCGAGGATCTGCACACGGGCATGATCAACAAGGGGCAATCCGCAGCGAAGACCCTTGCCCTCTTCGCGGAGCTTCGCAAGCACAGGATCGAGCCGCACGTCATGATGATTCATCATGACGAGCAGCCGCTTTCTTCCGGGCGGGATCTCCGCGGGGTCACGGACCAGGCCCGGTTCGTGTACCAGGCGGGTGCTGTGTCCTATCAGTGCACGTACCTGGGCGCGGCGATCGGAACGCGGCTGCTCGATGAGACGATCCCCAAGGGAACGCTCCTGCTTCGCGTCGGCGGGCAGCCCGCGCCCGACGCCTATCGGGATGGCAACCATGTGATGGATACGCGCCACAAGGATGTGTGGAAGCGCCAGCTTAACCTGCTCGCGGCCTATGCGTCCTTTTACAACCCCGTTCACCTCATGACGAGCTGGCTGGAGTACGGGCGCGACCGGGTCGGGCGCAAGCGCTTCGGCACGCAGCTCTGGGGCACGTACGGGGTGGTGATGACGGCGATCAAGACGGCCCGATGGATCTGGCAGCTCAAGCGGGGACCGGTAGAGAAGCTTACGATCTGGCCCCGACATCCCGTTCGGCTCGTCGACGCGCAGACCGGCCGGGAGATCTCGTGGGCGGTCGATCAGAAGCTCGTGGAGCCCGCGCCGCCGCTGCCGCCCCTGCCGCGCAAGGCCCCGGCCCCGCCGGTCTGCGAGCCGTCCGGGGCGCGCATGGCCCTGCATCCTCACGCCGTCTCCCCGGCCGCGTCGTCCCCGTGCCCGGTCTCGTTTCCCTGAGTGCGCCGGGTTTCATCGTTGCCGGGTCCAGGCCACGCCAGCGTACTTGCCGATCAACTGGTCTGCCAGTGCGAGGCACTCGGCACACCATGGCGCCCGCGCCGGGCGGAGGTTTGCGCGCCGGGCAACGGCCGCGACGAATGCCTCGGCGAGTTCCCTCGGGTGCGGGAGGGATACGCCCGTGACGGCCGACGGCGGCAATCCGGATAGCTGAAGCGAGCCGTGCTGCAGGATCGCCCCGCTGGTGCGGCGTTGGGCGCTGCCGAGGACCTTGTGCGGTCCGACGACCACGTCGAGGCGGTGCCGCCGCTGAAAACAGAGAAACGCTCCGCGTTGCGCGTGGATCGGTTCGGAGCCGCCGGCCCGCCGTGCCGGAACGGCGTGCGCCGCCAGCACCTCGATGACCGCGTCGTGCACAAGCGCATACAGGCCCAAGGGGCCTTCCCGCAGCAGGGGAGAATCGCTTGGTAGAATCAGGGAGTAGGTCAGTTCGTCGGCGTGCACGATCGCGCCGCCGCCGGTGAGCCGCCGCACCACGGGCATGGAGCGGATGGCCGCCGGCTGGCGTGACACGTCCTCGAACGGCTGAAAATAGCCCAGCGAGAGCGTCGCCGGCCGCCACTCGTACAGCCGCATCGTCGGGGCAAGTTCGCCCTGCGAGAGGCGCCGCAGCAGGGCCTCGTCGCGGGCCATGTTCGTCGGGCCGTCGAGCGGCGGGTCGATCAACACGCGGAGGGATTCATCGGCGGCCACGTCGGCGTCTCGCGTGTCGGGCGTCGCGCGCGGGCGACGCGTGTCGTCGGCGAACAACGGGCACTCCGCCCGTCGGAAGAAGCGCCTGGGGCGCCCGTCCCCCGGCGGCCGCGCTTTTCCGGCCCGCCGCCCTCGGCTCGACCGGCGCCAGATCCAGCTCGCGCGCCGCGATATTCACTCCCGCGATCCGCACCCGCATCCGGTCGCCGATGCGGATCTTCCGGCCGCTCCGCTGTCCGATGAGCATGCCGCGATCGCGGTTCACCTCCCACCAGTCGTCCGGCAAATCGGCCATGCGGATCAACCCGTCGATGAGGAACTCGGCCAACTGGATGAACACGCCGACGTTCGCCACGCCGGTGACGATGCCGTCGCACTCCTCGCCGAGCCGTCGGGCGAGCAGTTGCAGGACGAGCACTTTCTTGATTTCGCGTTCCGCGTCCTCGGCCCGCCGCTCCGTCAGGCTGCAATGGGCTCCGGCCCGCACCAGCTGTGCGTGCGACGGTACGGCGCGGCGGTCTTTCTTCGAATCGAGCCGCCCGTTGATGTGGAGATCGAGCAGCCGGTGGATCATCAGGTCGGGGTAGCGGCGGATCGGCGAGGTGAAGTGGCAGTAGTGCTCGCTGGCAAGGGCGTAGTGCCCGATGTTCCGGGGCGAGTAGACGGCCTTTTCCATGGATCGCAGGACGGCCATGTGGACGGCGAAGCCCTCGGGTTTGCCGCGAGTGGCGTCGAGCAGCGCCTGCAGGTCCTTGCGGCTGTGCACCCGCGGGAGTTTGTAGCCGAGGAAGCGGAGGAACTGGCCGAGTTGCCGGCCGGCTTCCGCGTCGGGTTCGGGATGAATCCGGCGGAGGCAGGGAACGCCGAGCCGTGCAAAGAGCCGGGCGACGGCCTCGTTGGCCTCGACCATGAACATTTCGATCAGCGTGTGGGAGAAGCCGGTGTCGGCCGGCTCGGCGCCGACGACGTTTCCCTTCTCATCAAGCGTGAGTTCGACCTCGGGCAGATCGAGGACGAGCATGCCGTCGGCCAGACGCCGCCGGCGGATCGCGTGGGCGAGTTTTTCCGCCTCGCGGAGCGTCTCGGCGACCTCGCGGGGGAAGCCGCCCGTCCTGCCCTCCAGGATCGCGCCGGCCTGGCGGTAGGTGAGCCGTTTCTTCGATTGAATGACGGCGTTGGCGAATCGCGCGGCGAGGGGCCGGCCCTTCGCATCGTAGCGGATGAATGCGCTCTTGACGAGGCGCGGCTGGCCCTCTTGCAGGCTGCACAGGCCGTTCGAGAGGATCTCCGGCAGCATCGGGACGACGTGGCCGGGGAAGTACACGCTGTTGCCGCGCTCATACGCCTCGCGGTCGAGCGGGCCGCCGGCCTTCACGAAGGCGCCGACGTCGGCGATGTGCACGCCGAGTTCCCATTCGCCCCGCCCGAGGCGCCGCAGCGAGATCGCATCGTCGAAGTCCTTCGCGTCGTCGGGGTCGATCGTGAAGACGACTTCGCGGCGAAGGTCCTCGCGCCTCGCCAGCTCGTGTTCGAGCTTGAACGACCGCGTGATGCGGCGAGCCTCCTCCAGCACCTCCTCCGGGAACGTCTCCGGCAGGTGATGCTGATAGATGATGCTGCGGACGGCGACCGCCGCCTCGCCCCGCCGCCCGAGGCGCTTCGTGATCACGCCGCGAGCCGGCCGCGGGCCGCTCGGGTACTCCGTCAGCTCGACGACGACCTGGTCGCCCGCCCGGGCGCTCTTGGCCGTGACATCGGCCACCTCGATCGGGGCGTTCAGCGTGTTGCCGTCCGGCCAGACGAACCAGCGCCCGGCCTCGTGCCGGAGCTCGCCGACGAACTGGCTGTTGCCGCGGGCGACGATCTCGACGACCCGCCCCTCGTGCAGCATCCGGTCGCCTCGCTTGCCCTTGCGGAGGATCCGCGCGCGGACGGTGTCGCCCGTGACCGCGCCGCCCGATTCGCCCGGCGGGATGTACAGGTCGCCGTGCTCGTCGGGCGATTCGGGCACGACGAAGCCGAACCCGCGCGGGTTTGCGCGGTAGGTGCCAAGGATCATGCCCGGCGTTTGCGGGAGCATGACGGCGTTGCCGCCGCCGAGGACGATGCGGCCGGACCGCATGAGCGACTTGATGCTCTCGCGGAACTCGGCGTATTCCTGCTCCTCGATGCCCATCGAACGGGCCAGGGCCCGCACCTTCTGCGGATGGTACGTCGAGGCGCCGATGTACTTCAGGATGCGTTCGGATGTCGGATCGGGCATGGGTCACCAGGTGATGGATGCTGGATTCGGAATGAGGAATACTCCGGCGTTGTCGGACGTCAGGTCTCGCATGGATTCGCCTTGAAGCGGGATACCGGGAAGCGGACTGGCCGCACTGCGACGATCATAGACGAGACGTGCCCGCAAGGCAAACCGCTCGATGGGCCGGGAGTGTTACGGCCGGGTCGTTGCGTGCACCCCAAGGGGCTCCAGCGTCTTCGACAGCGCTCGCGTCACGTCTTCGGTCATTCGGATCGTGTCAGGGAAGCGGGATCCGCCGAGGCCGGGCGCGACGGTCTGCTCCCACTGCTTGAGGCTGTTGACGTTCTGCGAGGCGGCGGCCGTCCATCGGCGGAAGGCGTCCGCGAGATGCGCGCGGGTCGTCTCATCGGGCGACGCCGCACGGGAGAGGTCCTGCGATATCTCGTAGAGAGCCTTGGCCATCTGCACGTAGCTCTGGATGACCTTTGTCTCCAGGATCAGATCGGGCTCCCGAAGGTCTTCCGCCATTCGCAGGGCCGCTTCGCAGGTTCGCAGGTCCTGGTCCATGTGTTCCACGGTCGGGAAGTAGCGGAGCATGCCCGTGCCGAGTTGCAGCGCCTTGCGCTTGGCGAATACGTCGCCCATCCTCCAGAACCACGGGTACGGGATCTCCGATCCGTACACGTCCCAGCCGACCTGGCCGATCATGAGGGCCCACTCGGCCGCCTTGTCCGCGTCGGCGATGCGTCTTCGCGTGGCCCATGCGGAGGCGAATTCCCTTTCGCTGCGGCCGTGGGCGTTCCACGACCATTCGGCGGCGGCCATCACGTTGAAGGCGTAGAAGCGGTTGTTGGGCGTCGCGTAGCCGCAGAGGCATTTGAGCTTCTTATCGACGAACTCCTGCATGCGATACCGAATGAACTGCGGCCCGGTCCAGGGGCAGACGATCCGCCACGAGGCCGTGAGCTGCGGATAGCACCCGAGCCATCGCCCCTTGGCCGCGAACGCCTCGAGGAGCGGATAGATCATCGGCTCCCGGGAGGAGTCGTATGTCCGCCCGCCGTCGTAGTACGTGACGCCGGCGTCCTCGGGAACCTCGGCGAGCACCTTGTCGTTCGAGGCGTAGCTGCCTTGCGTGAGGAGGATTCGCAGACCCAGCCGCGGATGCTCTCGCCGTGCGGCCCGCCACGCCTGCACAATCGCGCGGGCTTCCAGTACGTGTTGCCCGACCTTGCGGCACTCCTCACATCCGCACTGCAGGGGAAACTCCGAGAGCCAGGCGCAGATGTCCGTCACGCCCTTCTGCCCGGCGAGCGAGGTCATCCAACCGGCGAGGATCTCGATCAGCTCCGGCTGCGAGAAACAGGGCGCGACCATCTCCTTCGAGCCCGTCCGCCGGGCCGTTTCGCCCTTGCCGCGAAGCTGGGGGTAGACCTTATAGACGCCCGTGCGGTCGAGCTGGTCGAGGTGCGTAATGATCGGCACGAACTTGACGGCGGCGAGCCGCGCCGCCTCCAGCCGCTCGGCATCGACCGTGCCGATGCACTTGCCGTCCTCGGCCACCTGGAGCAAGACGTGCGACTCGACGAGGTTCATCTTGTGTTCCGCCATCCAGGCGATGTCGCGGTTGGCGCTGCCGCCCCACTCGCCGCGCTCGGCGAGGTCCGGCCAGTCGGTGACGTTCGCAAGGGGCACGCGTATCGTTCCGCCGCGAATCGAGCCTTCGAGCAGTTGTCGAAGGGTGCAGCACGCGTAATAGACTCCCCGCGGGTCCGTTGCGGTAAGGATCAGCCTTTTCCCGCCGTCGGGTCGAATGCGGTAGGCCTGTTCGCTGTTCGGGAGCTGCGCGAGCCTGGCCGCTTCCGTCGCGGGGAGGTCCGCGGGTCCGGCGTCCGGGGCGGCGGCCCCGATCCGGATCTCGAAGCTCGCCGTATCCGCGGATGCCGCCCCGCCGGGAAGAAGCTCGCGAATCCGCTCGGCGCCGGCCTTCTCGACGTCCGTGGCATTCGCCCGCAGGCGCACCGAGATGCCGGACGGGGGTAGCTCAACCTCTCCTTCGATGCGGATCTCCTTGGGCAACGGGATCAGCCATCGCCGCCAGGCCGCCTCTCGTTGCGGCGCAAGCTCCGCGGCGGTCGCGCGGCTCGCGAGGCCGAGGAGTGCCGCGAGCGCGAGGGTGCGTGTACGCATCCGAAAGACTCCGCTTTGCCTATTTCCGTATCCCCATCACGTCCTTCTTGTACACCTTCGTTTCGAGGCTGCGGACGTAGTCGGTGAAGTTGTCGTCCGGCCTGTCGTCGCGTCGGATCTCGTGGAGGAAGGAGTAGAGCTTCGCGTCGAGGTTGTCGAGGTAGTGCACGGCGATCGCCTCGGGCGGGGCCGGGAGCTTCGGGCTGCCGAAATCGTACTGGCCGTGGTGGCTGACGATGATGTGCTGCAGCGCGAGCTTGATGTCCTCCGGGAAGGGCTTGCCGGCCGCCTTTGCGGCGTCCTTCGCCTTCTGCTCGACCCAGATGACGGCCTGGATGATGTGGCCGACGAGCTGGCCGACGTCGCTGTAGCGGAAGTTCGTCTCGTAGGACAGCTCGGTCGTTTTGCCGATGTCGTGCAGGAAGACGCCCGCGAGTACCAGGTCGAGGCTCACCTCCGGGTAGCGCGGGATCACGACGAGGGCCAGCTCCAGCACGTTGAGCGTGTGTTCCAGCAGGCCGCCGATGAAGGAGTGATGGAGCTGCATGGCCGCCGGCGCCCGCTTGAAGCGCGTGACGATCTCGTCGTCCTCGACGAACTGCTTGATGAGCAGGAGCAGGTCGCGATTGCGGATCATGCGGAGGATTTCCTTGACCCTCGCCCACATCGCGTCGACGTCCTTGTCGGTGGCCGGGACGAAGTCGCTCAGGTCGACATCCGCCTTTTCGACACTCCGCATTCCCTCGATGATGAACTGCAGCGTGCCCTTGTAGCTCTCCGTGCGGCCCCGGACGCGGAGGAAGCCGCCCTCGGGGATCTGCTGGAACTGCGCCTCTGTCGCCTGCCAGATCCGCGCGAGGAGCTGCCCCGTCCGGTCCGCCAGCACCACATGTATGTAGAGCGAGTTGTTGGTGGTCTGCCGGAGATCCTTGCTCGCGATGAGGAAGACCTGATCCTCGATCCGCTCGCCGGGTTCCAGGTCCTTGATGTAGCGACGACCTTTCGTATTCTCAGCAGGCATGCGCATCTCCTATGGCCGACCGTAGCATATCGCGGCGACGGGGTGCGGCCAAGACGCCATCGACTCGGGCACGGGAGAAAAAAGGCGGCGCCGCCGTCGCCAGCGCGCCCGCACGAGGCGGGCCCTCTCGTCCGCGGTTCTCTCTGCGGCCTCTGTGGTCTCCGTGGCGGACTCTATCCGTTATGTTTCGCCGCGATCGGCATTCGCCGGCCGAAGCCGAACGCCCGGCTCGTGACCTTCAGGCAGGGGGCCGCCTGCTTGCGCTTGTATTCGCTGCGGTCGATCATGCGGACGACGTCCTGGACGGTCTGCTCGTCGAAGCCGGCGGCAATGATTTCGTCGGCGCTGCGCTCCTGCTCCACGTACATGTGAAGGATGGAGTCCAGGATGTCGTACGGCGGAAGCGTGTCCTGGTCCGTCTGGTCCGGCCGCAACTCGGCCGACGGCGGCTTCGTCAGCGAGCCGGCCGGGATGATCGTGCGGCCGGCGCGGCGGTTGATGTATCGGCCGAGACGGTAGACCCACGTCTTCGGCACGTCGCCGATGACGGCCAGGCCGCCGCACATGTCCCCGTACAGCGTGCAGTAGCCCACCGCCAGTTCGCTCTTGTTGCCCGTGGTGAGCACGAGCCAGCCGAACTTGTTCGACAGGGCCATGAGGATCATCCCGCGCAGCCGGGCCTGGAGGTTCTCTTCGGTGATATCCGGCGGGCGGCCTTCGAACAGGGGCCGCAGCTCGCGCTCCACGGTCTCGTGCATCGTGCCGACCGGGACGATGCGGAAGTCGATGCCGAGGTGTTCCGCCAGTTCGCGGGCATCGGCAAGGCTGTGTTCGCTGCTGAACCGCGACGGCATCGCCACTCCGTGCACGCGTTCCTTCCCGAGCGCGGCGGCGGCGATTGCGGCGGTGACGGCGGAGTCGATTCCGCCGGAAAGCCCCAGGACGACGGCGCGGAACCCGCACTTGTTCACGTAGTCGCGGGTGCCGAGCACGAGCGCTTCGTACAGTGCCGCCTCGGCCTTCGGATGCGGTTCGATGCGCGACGGCCCGGCGGCGTCGAGATCGACGAGCAGCAGATCTTCGGCAAAGGACTTGGCCTGGGCGAGGACTCGGCCGTCGGCAGAGAAGACCGTCGAGGCCCCGTCGAAGATCAGCTCGTCGTTGCCGCCGACCTGGTTGCAGAACAGCAGCGGGATGCCGTGCTCGCGGGCCTGCCGGCCGAAAAGCTCGATCCGGGTGTCGTGCTTGTCGAGATAGTAGGGCGATGCGGAGGGATTCACCAGCAGGTCCGCTCCGGCTCGGGTCAGCGTCCGCACGGGGCTGATGTGGTACAGCTTGCGGCCCAGAATGCTCTCATCGTGCCAGAGGTCCTCGCAGATGCACACGCCGAGCCGTGCGGGCGGGCGGCGTGCGGCGGGCAGCGCGGCGACCTGGATGTCGGGGCCCGGTTCGAAGTACCGTTGCTCGTCGAAAACGTCGTACGTCGGCAGCAGCGACTTGTGGTGTACGCTGACGATCCGGCCGTCGGCGCACAGCGCGGCGGAGTTCCGGAGATGCCGGCCGGTCGGCTCCTCGTTCTCCTGCGCGAAGCCGACAATCGCGGCGATCCCCCGACACTCCCGGGCGATCCGTTCGACGGCGGCGACGTTGTCCCGAACGAATTTCGGCTTGAGGAGCAGGTCCTTGGGCGGGTAGCCGATCACGGCCAGTTCGGAGAAGACGACCAGTTCCGCCCCGCGGGCCTTCGCCTCGCCGACCGCGGCGAGGATCTTCCCCGTGTTCCCCGCGATGTCGCCGACAAGCGGGTCGAGTTGTGCGAGCGCGACCTTCATGGTCGTGCTATTCTACGTCGGATGGCTCGCGCGTGCATCTCGCTTACGACGCCGCCGACATGCCCGTCAGCGCGCCGTCCGCGCCGCCGAGCGAGCCCGTCGCGATCCAGGCGCGGATCGCCGCCAGGAGCTTGCCCCAGCGCGAGGAGAGCCGGTCCTTGAGGAACTCGTTGTAGCACGCGTTGACGGCGTCGGTGAAGTCTCGGAGCCGGGCCGTCCGTTCCTCGAAGAGGACGCGCGGATTGTCCGGCTGGGCGGTCGACGGAAGCAGCACGCCGCTGAAATGCATCATGTCGCCGCGGACGGTGCAGACGTACGCCTCGCCGCGATGCACGATCTGAAGTCCTGCCCGCACGGGCAGCTTGCCGGCGGTCAGGGCAGCCACCGCTTCGGGGCTGTGCGATGGGTCGTCGGTACGCAGCGCAACCGAGCCCGTCATCCGGTACGCGCAATCGAGTTGCAGCGACTTCTCGAATCGCCCCGTTGCACCTTCCTCGCCGCCGGCCGGCGTGACCTCAACCTCCTCGTGACGAGACCGGTACCACAGCCAAAGGAGCCACTCCGTGCCAAGGTAGTTTCTGCTTCGTGCCTCATCAGCGGGAGCGGCGCCGCGGTCGATCTCCGCACCCTCCGGGGGCGCGGTGAACTGGGCGGGGCGAAGCTCTTCGTACGCTCCGGTCAGTCTGGCGGCACCGGCGAAGCGCGAGGCCATCTCGCCGGAGGTGGCCGCCGTCAGTGCGTGTCCGAACGTTTCCTTGAACAGGACGGCGAAGCGATCGACCACCGCGGGCGCTGTGGCGGCAAGGTACACCTGGTTCCGCGTCAGGTCCCACAGCATCGGAACCTGGCGCATGCGGCGGAAGCGGCCGGCCCTCGCCTCTTTTTCGGCCTGGTCGCGGGCGGCCTCGCGGGCCTCGCGACGTTCCTGCCGGCTGAGGAACTCGCGGCCGGACTTCTCCCGCAAAGCCTGCTCGTGGATCCTCTGGTACGAGCGGACGATCTCCGACGGCGGCTTGTTGGCATCCACCCGCATCGCCAGGTACAGGCATTCCGCGATCGCGTTCTTGGCGAAGTCGAACTTCGTGTCCAGGATGTGATCGCCCGTGATCCAGCCGGCTTCGCTGCCGTCCCGGGTTGAGACGGTTCCCTTGCCGATCGCCCGCTGCTCGACGCGATCGAGCAGGTCCTGATCCACGCGCTTCGGTGCCGCTCCGGCGACAAAGAAGCGCTTGAACGTGACGGGACCCGACATGAAGCCCATGTCCGACTCCTCCTTTACACGCGGCCGCGGGGACGACGAACGAAGGGCTGCCATCGTAGTGGGGCGTCTGCGGGTGTCAAATGAGCCGGCACAGCAAAGACCACGGATGGGATGTTGTCCGCACGACGGGCCGGATGTCGACCGGCTGTCGCGGCGCGCGGGATCGGCAAAACTCACAGGCCACCCGGGCACGTAACCTCTTGCGGGAACGCCCGCCACGCAATTGCGAAGGGAAAACCGTATCAGGCGGGCGGGGGATCTCGCATCTGGGCCGCCTCGGCGGCTGCGATTCTCGGCCGCTGCCGGTCCGGCCGCGGAATCTGCATGGCCACCGTCAGGGCGTAGTGCGTGACCGGGATCCCCAGCAGCATACCCCAGACGCCGAAGAGCCGATGGGCGATCAGCAGGATGATCAGCGTGATGACCGGGTTGATGTGGAACCGGGCGGCGTAGATCCGCGGGTTGAAGATGTAGGCCTCCGCCAGGTGCACCAGCACGATTACGGACAGGGCCGAAAGCCCCTTGGACACCCCGCCGAGGTTCAGTGCGACCAGGATGATCGGCACCGATGAGATGAACACCCCCAGCACGGGGATGAATCCGAGAATAAACACCATCGTGGTCAGCAGGATCAGCGGTTTGATGCCCAGGCAGGCCAGCCCGAGGAGCGTCAGCGCCGCGTTCAGGGTGGCCACGTAGAACTGGCATTGAAACGCGCGGCCGACGACCGCGGCGAAGTTCACCACGCTCGAGGCGGTCTCCTCGAAAAACGCCCCGACGGACGAATCGCGCCAGTGCGAGACTTCCGCGCGGACCCGCGTGTAATCCAGCAGAATGAGCAGGCTCAGGAAAATCGCCAGCAGGAACTGCAGCGTGACGGTGACGATCGCCCCGAGGAAGCCGAAGACCAGCTTCGGCAGAGGCTCGCCGGTGTAGTCCTCCACGAAGGAGAGGATCGCGCGTTGTTCCCAGTCCGCTTCCGTGATCGGGGGAGGTTCGGCGGCCGCGCCGGGGGAGGCCTCTGCCTGCTTGCCGGCGCGAAGCTGCGCGACCCGCTCCTCGATCATGTGGTTGATGAAGGGATAGGCCGCTTCGACCTTCGCGACCTCGCGGATGATGCTCGCCTGGATGCTGGGGAGGCGCTTTTGAGCGAAATCCCGCCCTTCCGCAAAGAGCCGCGGCAGCGCAAATGACAGAAACACCACGACGAGGGTGACGAAGATCGCGTAGGGGATGACGACGGCAAGGCGGTACGACAGCCGGGTGTGCTGTACGACCCAGTTGGCCACCTGCCGGCCGACGAATCCCAGAATGAACGTCAGGAACACCAGCGTGAAGAACCCCCGGAGCATGTAGAGCAGCAGAAAAAACAGGCCCCACATGAGCACACGGCGGTTGATCCGGTAGAAACGCTGAATGTCGAATTCCACCGTCGGTCTCCCGAAACGCGGAAACACTATACTCCAAGCCCGTCCCAACGCGAAGCGCCGGGGATCGAACGCGGTCTCAGGCAGGTCCGTGCTGTCCCGGCAGCGGTGTTGGTGGGTGCCCATGCCACCTGGCGCCAGGATATCTGCGCGGCGTTGCGTATGGCCGCGATGCGCTGCCGAAAAAGCGCAAGTGCCGGACGCCGTACCGACAGCAGACCCGGCTTGCCGGTGTCCGGTGGCGCCGACGCCCGAGAAAACCCGCCTCACAGACGGATCTTCACGTGCCGGATTCTGTCCCACGACGTCGTGCCCAGGCCGCGGCGCTCGGCGTCGTGGAGCGACGGGATCGGTTGATCGTCGTCGTCAAGCGGAGGCAGGCTGTGTGCGTCGCGTTGATGGTTGATCATTTCGAGGCCGACCGTGTCCGCCGCCACCGGGTCGAACGAGGCCAGGAGGGTGCCGGCCGGCCACATGGTCTCCGGCGTGGCCGTGGGGCCCTTGTCGAAGACGGCTCGCAGCGCGTTCACGAGGTGCAGACGCAGCTTCGAGCGGATCGGCTCGGCGGCGACGATGTCGGCGATGAACGGCGAGCATCGGTTCGCATGGTAGCGCGCCGGGCTTCGGACGAGACCGTGCGAGAGGTTCTTCAGGCAGCCGCTGATCCCGGCGATGTTGTGGGACTTCAGGAACGGCACGTTGATCAGCGCGGAGATCCGGTCCAGCACGGCGGCGAACCGATCCCGGCCGCTGCCGAAGTCCACTTCGCGGGCGGACCACTCATACGGCGGCGTGGGCGTTCCGAGCTGTTCGCGGATCGACTCGGGCGCCTCGATGAGGATGATGTTGCGGGCCTTCCATCCGGCGGCGGTGAGGCTTCGCACGAGCACCCGCGCGAGCAGAGGCGTGGTGGCGAGCTCCGGCGCGCCGACGCGGTTGAACTTCACGCCGATCACGTCGTCGGGGCGAAGGATCGCGTGCCATGCATCGTGGATCTGAGACTGCTCGGTCAGCCGGCAGATGCAGCGCGTCAGCATCTCCGTGAGCATGTCCAGCCGGATGATGTTCTCGCGGACCACGTCATCCGACCGCACCGACACCACCTGTGCCGGGCCGGAGGCCGTCCTTGTCGCGGGGCTCGTGGCCGGCGGGTCGGCCGGGTTCGAGCCGACGGCCGTCGCGGGCAGGCCGATCAGGCTTCGTGCGGCGGCGGCGCCGGCGGCTACCCGCCCCGCCGCGCAAAGGAATTGCCGCCTCGAGGGGTCGCCCTGATTCATGAAGCGGCACTCCGTTTCGGTTCCCGGTTGACAAGGATGGACGTCATGCGTATCTATCGGACACGGATTCCCTGTGTGTTGAGCCGCCCTTCCGGCCGGCTGGAGTGCGAACAGGCGCAATGAAGAAACTGGACGAGACGTACTGGCGGGAGCGGCTTCGCGCGTATGGGCAGGAGCACCTCCTGCGGTTCTGGTCGGAGCTCACAGCCGAGCAGCGGGCGGCCCTGATCGACGACATCGAGCACATTCCGTTCGGTGAACTGGCTGGCCTGATCGAGACGCACGTTCGCTACCGTCCGGCTGCGGCGCTGGCGACCTCGATCGAGCCCGCCCCGTTTTACCCCGCCAGGCCGGGCATCGACCTGGTCGGCAAGTACGCCGACGCCGTCAAACGCGGCATCTCGCTGATCCGGCACAACAAGGTGGCGGCCATGACGGTCGCCGGCGGCCAGGGCACCCGCCTGGGCTTCGAAGGCCCCAAGGGCGCGTACCCGATCTCCCCGGTGAAGAACAAGCCCCTGTTTCAGCTTTTCGCCGAGTTCCTCATCGGAGCTCGCCGGCGATATGGTTCACAGACCCGCTGGTACATCATGACCAGCCCCCTGAACGACGCCGAGACGAAGGCCTTCTTTGCGCGGAACAACTGGTTCGGCCTGCCGAAGGAGGATGTCTTCTTCTTCGTCCAGGGGCAGATGCCCGCGCTCCTGAAGGACGGCCGCATCCTGCTTGACCAGAAGCACCGCGTCGCCATGTCGCCCGATGGACATGGCGGGGCGCTGCTGGCACTGGCCAGGTCGGGAGCACTCAAGGACATGGCCGATCGCGGCATCGACTACATCAGCTACTTCCAGGTGGACAACCCGCTCGTCCGGGTGCTGGACCCGCTCTTCATCGGGCTTCACGAGATGGACGACTCCGAGATGTCCAGCAAGACCATCCCCAAAGCGGACGACTTCGAGCGGGTGGGGAACTTCGTGATTGCCGACGGAAAGCTCACGGTGATCGAATACTCGGACCTGCCGCCGGAGCTGGCGGTGGCCAGGGGGCCCGGCGGGGTCCGGCGGTTCGATGCGGCGAGCATCGCGATTCACGTCATCAGCCGGAGCTTTGTGGAACGCCTGACGGCCCAGCCGGACCGCTTCGCGCTGCCGTGGCACCGCGCGGACAAGAAGGTGGCGTACGTGAACGAGCGCGGCGAGCGGATTACTCCCGCCACCACCAATGCCGTGAAGCTCGAGACCTTCATCTTCGATGCAATCCCGCTGGCGAAGAACCCGATGGTCCTGCAGACCGTTCGCGCGGAGGAGTTCAGCCCCGTGAAGAACGCGACGGGCGTGGACAGCGCCGAGACGGCGCGGCGGGACATGGTGCGCCGAGCCGCCGCCTGGCTGGAGGCCTGCGGGGCGCAGGTGCCGCGGCGCAGCGACGGCGAGCCGGATGCGACCATCGAGATCAGCCCGCGGCTGGCCCTGGACGCCGAGCACCTCCGTGAAGTCCTCCCCAAGCCTCCGAAGATCGAGCCGGGATCGAAGGTTTACCTCGAATAGAGCAAGCTCTCCGAAGTAATCAGCTCATTCGGCTGCCAAGCGACTCCGCGCCGGATCAGCGCAGCCGCCGGCCGCATCGCGGGCAGGTCTCTCGGATGGCGCCGCGGCCGAGATACCGCCGGCACGCAGGGCACCGCCAGTTGAGCACGGAGAAAACGACCGCGACGACGACGAGCGCAACCGCCATGACGTAGAAGCTCCACGCCGGCAGGGCGAAGACGGCCCCGCCGGTGTGATCGTGGGCCAGCTTCGCGGCGACAACGGCGAGCATCAGAGGCAACACGGCGAGAAGCTGCCGCCGCTCGCGTTTGCGGAACTCCGAGACCACAGCATCATCCTCAGGCTCACCCGGCCGCATTGCCTTTTCTTTACCGCGCACGGCGTGACAGCGAAAGCTCCGAGGAATCCCAGCGCGATGGCCGCCCCCGCGGCGACGTCGGCGACTCCTGAATCGCTCGCTATCGCCCGATCCGCTCCCGTATCCGCGCCAGCATGCCCGCGGGCGTGACGATCACCGCCGCCCGGCGCGGCATGGCCGCTTGGTGGACGAGACGCCGTCCGTCGTAAAGGTACACCTCCGGGGTATTCTCATCCTTGTAGTACTCGCCCTTCACGAGGGTCTCGGTGCGCAGTCGCGAGTACGCGCGGGTGATCCGCGTGTACAGATCGGGCGTCGCGTGACCGGACGAATCCTCCCATGCGTAGCTGTCCTCGATCGCCGTCTCTTCCTCGAAGTTGTTCCAGTCGGCGATCGTGACGAACCGCGGGCGGGCCTTCAGCACACGCAGCCACATCCGCACGTAGAGCTTCCCGCCCTCCCGCGGCTCTTCGAGCGGGTCGCGCCCCTGCTCGGCGACGTACTTCGGGAAGCGATGGCCCGGCCAGATACTCATCGACTCGGCCAGGATCGGCGGCGGGTAATACGAACCCCAGCCCCATGTCGCGCGCCGCTTCATCGATTCGTGGTTGTCGCCGTTATAGGCCCAGCGCACGGCGAACCGCGCGTCGTCGAAGTCGCCCGGGCCGTAGTTGTCGTCCGTGTCGCCCAGGAGCAGCGGCTTGCCGTTAAGCCGGAAGTAGCTCGCCCTATGCGCCCACTGGGCGTAGTAGAAGTCCGCCGCGCCTTTCTGCGCGGTACGGCCGCCACCCCTCATCTCGCCGCCACCGCCGATGCAGATGGGGATCCGCTCTTCGGCTGGCTTGCGGTCCATAAAGTCAAACCACGCCCGGATGTTGTCATTGATCCGCCCGCCGTCGTTCCCGGCGCAGTTCGTGTCATCCATGATGAGGAAGTCGACACCGAGATCGCGGAACTGGGCGTAATGGGCGGCGATCACGTCCGGATCGCCCGCGGTATACCGGCCGCGCTTGGGGAAGCGGTGGCAGTTGGACCAGTGTTTGAACTGGTCGTCCTTCGTCCACCAGGCCGTGTACCACATCCCGATCGCGGGCGAGACCGGCCGGCTCGTCGTGGCGCGATCTTCCGCCGCCGGCGCACATCCCGCCGCGCCCGCCCACACGAGGATCATCGTGAGCCGCATCACTCCGTTCCCAAGAAGAAGTGGAAAAGCGGCCGGAGAAGCGGCGCACTTTTCCACTCTTTCGCTTTCCCGTTTTCCCACTTTTCCTATATGTGTTCCGTCTTGATCCCGTACATCTGGCCGTACGCCTGGAACTGCCGAACGTGGTCACCGTAGATGAACAATTGATGGAAGCCCTGCGTGTCGCGGGTGTCGGCCGGGCCGTCGATCGCCAGCTCCACGGACGTGCGGCAACCCCCGGCCGGCGGCGTGTCGAAGTTCCGCAGGACCTTGCCCTTGCCCAGGATCATCTTGCCCGGCCCGACGAACTGCATGATCGTGATCTCCTGACCCGGCGTGAAGAGCACCTGCAGCGAGACGCCGATGTTCGACTCCGCGTGGCTCCGCAGGATGAACGGCTCGCCCGGCTTGTCGAACCCGTTGAGCTTCGTCGGACAGACGCAGTGGGCGCCGATGAACGTGTTGTTCACCGTCTCCGGCACCGGGTCCTGCTGGAAGCCGGGTTTGTCGAGCAGCTTGCAGCAGAGCACCTGCGACATGAGGGCGTTCGTGTCCGCCTCGCAGACGCCCATCAGGCCGATATCGAGGAACTTGCACCAGGCCATGCACGGCGGCGTCGGGATCAGCCGGTCGCGGACGAGCCCCAGGCAGTCCATCGTGACGCCGTGGCAACCCTCCTCCTCGAGGATCTTCTTCGCCGCGAAGTAGTTCTTGGACGCGTTGATCAGGTCGGCTCGCGAGGGCTCGACGATCTTCTTCGCCGTCTTGGCGTACTCCTCCGCGACGGCCACGACCTCCGACGTTTCCTCGATGGTCTTGAGCGTGTCGGGGAATCGCTGCCGCGGGATCCGCCGGATCTGCAGGCCGAAGGGCTCGAGCACTTCGTCCTTCGTCTCGGTCCCGGCGATGACGGCGATGCGGGTCCGCCGGACCTCGTGCGCTGTGCGGATCATCTTGAGCCCGAACCGGACCGGGTTCAGCTCCCAGTCCGGCGACGAGATCAGGTACACGCCCGGCTGCCGCGAGATGGCCTGGATGTGGCCGGTGAAGCACACGCCGAGGCCCGCGAAGATGATCGTCGGGATGCCGGCCTGCGCGATCTTGCCGACGCGGCCCCACTCCTGCATGTGCAGCGGCAAGAGCAGCACGCCCTTGGGCTTCTCGCTCTTGACCTTCGCGATGAACGCGTCGGTCGCCGCGTCATCGTAGAGCGGCTCCGCCTCGAACGTCACGCGGACCTTGAGTTCCCGGCCGAACTTCTCCAGTTGGGCGCGGCTGCTCTTGAGGAACCCGTCGTAGGCCTTGACGTCCCACGCCGTGCCGGGCCAGCCGAGCCAGTATTTCTCCTTCGGGCGGAGCCAGGCGACGTGGACCTCGGGCCACTCCGCGGGCGACTCGGGCTGTGTGACCTGGGCCGTCTCCGCCGCCGTCGCGCCCCGAAGGAGAAAGCCGCCGACCATCGTCGTCCCGGCCGCCGCAACAAGCAGCTCCCGCCGGGAGATCCCGTCGCCCGACTCGTGACAGTGATGACACATGATCCCACCTCCGCGGCGGGCTTCGCCCCCGCCGGGCCAACAGCGTTTTCAGGTCCCCCTCACGCGAGAAGGACGAGATGCCGAACGCTCCGAGTATGACGCCGTGCCCCCGCCGCGCCAAGCGGCAGCGTCGCAAACGCCGGAGGCCCGGAGGCCTGCCGTTCGCAAGGCGAACAGCCCGCGAGGCGACCACTCCTTTCTCGCCCGCGTCCAGGAAACGCACGGAGGCGGCCGTGGTGCCGCACGCTCCTGGCACGGAGCCGGCGTTCGTGGTTTGCCGGACCGCCCTCGGATACGCAAATCTCACTTCCCCGTCACGCAAGGTTCGTCGTTCGCTATCCGACACCCTCTCCGGCTTACCGGCCGTTGGGCGGCGTGGAGGGCCGCTTCTGCAGAAAGAAACGAAAAAGAACCGCGAATTGGCCGGAGAAGCCCTTGACATCGGCGTTACGGTGCGGTAGCCTTACAG
>CAZMVY010000038.1:17813-25281 GCA_964569765.1 uncultured Planctomycetales bacterium | reverse complement strand
CCCAGCGATCCGGGCCGCGGTCAGCCCATGCGCCGCGACCGCAAGGCCGGCCCCAACCACCATCTCCCGGCGGCGCGAACGGCCTTGACTGCCAACGCCCCGCCCCAGGGGCCATCCCCGGCCCATAGGCTCGCGGCATCCCCGGCCGTCGCGGCCCGGCCCCCGGCGGAGATACCCGCTCGCGCCCCTTTGCCTCCCCCGTGTCCCGCGACTTGTCGATGTCCCGATCCCGTCGCGATTCGGCCTTCGCATCGGGCGCGTTCATTACACACCACGGCGGACCCTGCCCTTCGGCGATGCACGATCCGTCGCGCCGCCGTTCGCGTATCCCGCCGGCCCCCTGCGCCGCCGCGAGTTCGGCCGCCGCCAGCACACCAACCACCGCAATCATCAGTCTTCTCGCACTCATCGTTATCTCCTTGTGTCCTTCTCTTGCCACGGGGGGCCCTGGCCGTGGCTGCCTCGCCGGCCGCCGCCCGGCTCGCCCGCACCGGCATCATGACCCCGTCCGCGGTCTGATCCACCCCGGCCTTCAGGCGGACTGCCGAAACCCCGTCCCCGGCAGCAACCCTGACGAACCTGCTCCGCCGACAGTTCGAATAACCTCCGCCGCTGCTCCGGCGTCAGTATCGTCCGCACGTTGAGCAGGTACCTGGCCACGCGCCGCTCCAGCCGCGAATGCGCTTCGATCGCACGCTCCGTCGCCGCCAGCACATCCGCATCCGACGCCGAGTCTTTCGTCAGCGTCTCGGCCAAGGCCGCCCGCGCCGCATCCGATTCGTCACGCAGCTTGCGGCTTTCGGCGGCGAATGTCGGATCGGCCGCCTCCACCTTGCGCTGCTGCTCGGGCGTCAGCGACAGCCAGCGAACCAGCCCCCGCGAACAGCCTGCCGCCGGCCGCGTATCGGTTCGCGACGCGACGGAAACCGTCGCCACATACGACCCCACGCCGACCAGAACAGCAGCCAGCCCGATCCCAAGGCCCGCTTTGGCAATCATGACTGCCCCCTCTCGATACCCGCCTGATCGAGCTGATCGCCGAAGAGCTCATCAAGCCCCGCCGGCGCCAGCGCAAACGCATCCAGCCCCAGTGACTCCACGACGTCCGCCGTCAGGACAGAAACAGGCACGTTCGCGTCCGACCGACCCCGCGGGCCCATCCATCGCCCCACGGCGTGCCCCGCACCCGCTGCGATCAGCAGCGCCGCGGCGATGCGGCCGACCTGCACCCAGCGCGCCCGCCGCCCCACGAAGTACGTCCGCCTCTGCAACCGCTCCGCCGATTCCCCGTCGAGCCGCGCCAGCACTTCGGCGGTCACGTCCGGCACTGCCCGCGCCGCCTCCCACGCGCCCAGCAGCGCCCAGAGCGATTCCTGCTCGCGCACCCGGGCGGCACACTCCCGGCACGACTCCACATGGGCGCGCGCCGCCCCGTCCTCCGTCGGCGACAGCTCGCACGCAACGAGCCGAATCACCTCGCTGTCCGTCAGGTGTTGCATCAGACGTCTCCCAATACTCAACGACCCGGACTTAACCATCCTGCGGTCGGCCACGCGACCGAGCCTGCGGAGCAAGGATCGCACGAAGACTCGCATAACCCCTTGTAATATAAGACTCTACGGCAGATTCCGACTTCTCCATAACCGCCGCGACTTCGCGGTGCGAAAGCCCGGCAAACCGGTGCAGAATGAGGGCCTCGCGTTGATGGTCCGGCAGGGCCTCGACTGCCCGGCGGACGACCTCGGCCAGTTCCTGCCGCTCGACAGCATCGGCGCCTCCGTCCACCCCGGGCAAGCCGTCGCGGAGCGGCGCGTATTTCCGATACGACTGCCCCTTCCGCCAGTCGCGGCAGAGGTTCAGCACGAGCCGGTAGAGCCACGTCGAGAACGCGGCCGTCGGTTCGTACGTCGCCGCCGCACGATAGACGCGAAGAAAGGCGTCCTGCGTAAGGTCGTCGGCCACGTCCCACCGACCGACGAACCGATAGGCGAGCTTGTGCACGTATTCCCGGTGCCGCTCGATCAGCGCAGCGAATGCGTCCCGGTCTCCCGCGGCTACCCGGGCCATCAATGTTGCGTCCGTCGCTGCCTGGTCCATGATCGGCAGCGCATTGTCGCAGCGATACTGCCCCTTCACAACAGGAAGCGCCCCGCACGATTGCATCCGGCGTATCTCCCCCGAAACGGCAGCGACCGGCAGGACCCTGCGCAAGCCCTGCCGGTCTCCCCCGGCGACGCTCGTCGCGAGACGGCTCCAACCGCGATTACTTGCCCTGATACTTCACATTCACACACGACGCGACAAGAACGTCGTCGTCCACCACCCCGCACACGGCCACGGTCATTCCGACCTTCAGGTCCGCGAAGGAGATCTTCTTCGCGCCCATCTTGATTACCGTCTCGCCGGTCACCTGGATCGTAACGCCCGCCACGACGATCTGCCGGGCGTCGGCGTTGATCGCGACGATCGCCCCTTCGACACGCGTTCCACCACACATTCCAGAACCCGCGGCCCAGGCGAATCCCGTGCTCACCAGCAGAGCCGCCAACGTCAGCAATGCAATCTTTTTCATGGAAACTCCTCCTCACGACAAGCGGGTATCGAGCCCGCGCCTCGAGACAAAACCCCGCCTCGCGCTTCCCGGGTTGCCTCGGAAGCAACCCGCGTGCGTCGAGCGCCTACCCCTTCAACGATCCTCAAAGAGCAACCCTGCGGTCGAAAAGGAAATGGTCCGCCCCGTATCGAGAATTCATCCTCGACACCACCGTCCTGCGATTCCCGTCGCGCGGCGCCTTGCGGGAACGGATTCCCGCCGTCAGGCACGCGAGAAGCGATCCCCGCACGAGCGCGGGTTTACTCCACTGTTACGCTCGCGCCGGCCCCCCCCGCACAAGCGCTCGCAGCGGAAACAGGATCGACTCGGGCAGTACGCCCTTCGCCGGATTCACCTGTTCATCAAACGGCACGACGATCGGCATGGGCACGCGAGCGAGCCGCGCGATCGCTTCCGGGTTGAGTTCCTCGGCCAGCGTGGGCTGCATCGACTCGTAGTGGTTAAGCACGACGGCATCGACACTCAGCCCGCGCGACCGCGCCGCCTCAACCGTCAGCATCACCTGGCCGACCGCGCCGAGCCCCGCCCGCGCGACCACAGCCAGCGGCAGACCGAACTCGACCGCCAGCTCGGCGACGGCCGTCCCGGGGTCCAGCGGTGTGAGCAGCCCGCCGACGCCCTCGACGACCATCGCGTCGCTGTGCGAAGCAATCCGCTCGAACGATCCGCGGATCGCCCCGAAGTCGATCGGCCGGCGCAGGCGCTCCGCCGCAACCATCGGATCAAGTTCCTGCGAGAACCGGACAGGGTTGATCGTTGCGAGGTCGTCCGGCGAATCGGCGCAATGGGCGAGAAACTCCGCATCGCCGCTGACCAGCCCCAGCCGGACATCCCGACGGCAGGCAACCGCGACCGGCTTGAACACTCCTGCACGCCGGCCCGCCTCGCGAAGCAACCGGGCGAGCGCGCCCCCGATCACCGTCTTGCCGACGCCGTAGTCCGTGCCGGTGACGAACCAGCCCCGAATCGGCTTTTGTGCGATCTCGCCGTCCATGCCACATCGCCTCCCGGCGCCGATCCCCGGTCATCGCCCGCGGGTCTCATCCCCACAGCCGCCGGCCCGGTTTCGCCTTCAGCACGTCGTGCGCATCGAACAGCAGGCGCGGAATATCAAGCGCTTCCGGGCATCTCGGCAGGCACTCGCCGCACTCCGTGCAACGGTCGCCCGGATGGCCGTGGAACCAGTCGTCGCCGCCATCGAGCAGGTTGTAGCGGAATGCTGCGTATTCCTTCATGCCGAACGCACGCGCCACGTTTCGCAGCCGCAGCACCTCAGGGATGTTCACCCGCTGCGGACAGGGCAGACACCGGTGGCAGACGGTGCAGTATTCGTTCCGCGGGACCGCGGGAACCTGGAGAACCTCCTGAAACCGTCGTGACCACCGATCCAGGGCCTCGCGTTCCTCCGCCGTCAGCGGACCGACCTGATCGGCCACGATCAGGTGCTGATCCAGATCCGACGGCACTGCGGCGCCGAGCGAAAGGGTGTGGACTTCCGGTTGCGCCAGCAACCACCGCTGAGCGAGGTTCATCGGGTGGAACGGCCGGGAGAGCTCGACAAGGGATTCGGTCGGTTTGAAGAGCATGCCGCCCTTCTCGTTGGGCGAGATGATGAAGACGCCCATGTCCAGTTCCGCAGCGCGTTGCACGGCGGGCGCGTTGCGCTGGAAGAACCAGTAGTAATGGAGATTGACCGACTCGAAGAGCCGCGTGTTGATCGCCTCGAGGATCACGTCGAGTTCGCCGTGCGTCGAGAAGCCGATGTGGCGGATCGTGCCGGCGTCCATCAGCCTGCGGACGGCGCGCCAGGTGTGCTTCTCATCGACGGCAAGGCGGAGTTTTTCTGAATTGTTGATGCCGTGAATGTCGAAGTTGTCGAGGTAATCCACGCCCAGTTTCGCCATGGACTCGTCGAAGGACCGCATGAATTCGTCGTAGGTTTTCCGGGGCGCGCCCTTTGTGGTGAGGATCAGCCGGCTCCGGTCGAGACCCCGGAGGGCGTAGCCGAGGAGTTCCTCGCTCGTGCCGTAGGCGTGGGCCGTCTCCAGATGATTGATGCCCAGGGAGACGGCACGGTGAACGACCTCGGCGCTGCGGTCGCGGTCGTCGGACATGTAGCGCATCAGACCGAGCGTGAAGACCGACGTACGGAGCCCCGTCCTGCCGAAACGACGATACTGCATGGCAGCATGACACCGGCGAATGCCGGCTCCGTCAAGAGAGCGAGTCGAACGGCACGGGCCGACAGGCACGCGGAGCGCCGCCTCGAGCGCCGGGACAGGGCAAGGCACACGCCGGCGGCCGGGGTAGACACGAACCGACCTTTGCGGTTACAAGCGACTGCAGAACGTAATCGCCGGCAACGGAGGAACATGGACATGGCACAGGAAATGACGCGAAGGCAGTTCACAATCGGTGCCGCGGCGGTCGGCGCGGGGCTGGTCACGCGGACGGCGACTCTGGGCGCCCTCGGCGCGAATGAACGAATCCGGCTCGGCGTGATCGGGACGGGCAACCGCGGAGATCAGGTGATCGCCGGGTTCAAGGTACACAAGGATGCCGAGATCGTCGCGCTCTGCGATGTGTTCGAGCCATACCTGGCGGCCGCGAAGGCGGGGCTCGGCGGCAAACCGGACACGTACCGCGACTACCGCAAAATGCTCGAACGCAAGGACATCGACGCGGTCATCATCGCGACGCCGGACCACTGGCACGCGCTGCAATGCATCGACGCCTGCAACGCGGGCAAGGACGTGTATGTGGAAAAACCGCTGTCGCTCGTCATCCGCGAAGGACGGCGCATGGTCGAGATGGCGGCGCGAACGAAACGCGTGGTGCAGGTCGGCATCCAGCGGCGGTCGGCCAAGTTCATCCAGGAGGCCATCGGGCTGATCCGCTCCGGCGCGATCGGGCGCGTGACGCTCGCCCAGTGCTACCACATCGTGAACGAGTATCCGCACGGCATCGGCAACCCGCCCGACTGCGACCCGCCGAAGGAACTGGACTGGGACATGTGGCTGGGCCCGGCGCCCAAGGTGCCGTACAACCCGAACCGCTGCCTGTACAAGTTCCGCTGGTTCCGCAGCTATTCCGGCGGGCAGCTCACGAACATGGGCACGCACTACCTCGACATGATCCAGTGGGCGATCGGCCAGGACGCGCCCGTGGCCGTGACCGCCATGGGCGGAAAGTACGTGATGAAAGACGACCGCGAGATCCCCGATACCCTGAAGGTCGTCTGGGAGTACCCCGGGGGCACGCTGGTGGAGTTCACGCAGGTCAATGCGAACGCGGCGCCGGGCAACGCACGCGGCGACGCCGTCGAGTTCCGGGGAACCGACGGAACGCTTTACATCTCGGGAGGCTCGTATGAACTCGTGCCCGAGCGCCACCACACGATCCCGATCCCCGGCAATGATCCGCTGCGGCGGGTGGAGAACCGGGACGCCTACGCACCGACGAAGGAAGCGGCGACCGCGCGGCAGGGCCGCGGTCGCGTGACGGAAGCCGATCACGCGCGAAACTTCCTGGGCTGCATCAAGAGCCGCAAGGAATGCGTCTGCCCCATCGAGACCGGACACCGTTCCACCAGCGCGACGCTGCTGGGCAACGTGGCCTATGATCGAAAGCGGCGGATCGAATGGGACGCGAAGGCGGAGCGGGTCACCAACGACGAGAAGGCGAACGATCTTCTGTCCTGCGAGTACCGGCCGCCGTGGAAGCTGGACTAAGCGGCAGTAGTCCGTCGTTCATTGTTCGTTGCGCGTGCCCCCGGCGTCGGCCGGCGGCGGGAATCGGGGGGCTTGTGTCCTGCCCGCCGGAAGGCAGGCCGGATGCTCGCCTCCCAGCAGGCACAACCCGCTCAGCGAAAACGAAACCTGCCGCAAATGAGCCGGATGGTTGCTCATGAATCGATCGTGGACTGCAGAAGATGTGCTGGAGATGGCCCGGGGCTTTCAGCCGACATGCGTGCTGGCGGCGGCGGTGGACCTCGACGTATTCGGGGTGCTGCGTGCCGGGCCCCTGACGGCCGCCGCGACGGCGGAGGCGATGCGGACGGACCCGCGGGCGACTGCCGTGCTGCTTGACGCGCTGACGGCCATGGAACTGCTGCACAAACAGGCCGATCGCTACAACGTTCCGCCGGACGTGGCGGACCTGCTCACGGACGCCGGGGCGCACAGCGTCGTGAACATGGCGCGCCATCAGGCGAACTGCCTGCGGCGGTGGGTGCAGTTGCCGCAGGTGGTGCAAAGCGGCAGACCGGCGGAGCGAAAACCGAGCATCCGGGGCGAGGCGGCCGACGAGGCGGCCTTCATCGGCGCGATGCACAACGTGTCCGCACCGCTCGTGGAAAAGGTGATGGGGGCGTTGCAGCCGCTGCGATTCGACCGGCTGCTGGATATCGGCGGGGCGTCGGGAACGTGGACGATGGCGTTTCTGCGGGCGGCACCGCGGGCGAAGGCGACGCTGTTTGATCTGCCCGATGTGATACCGATGGCGCGCCGGCGGCTGACGGAGGCGGGGCTCGCCGATCGGGTCACGCTGGTGCCGGGAGATTTCTACAGGGATCCGCTGCCGGGCGGCTGCGACCTCGCCTGGATCAGCGCGATCGTGCATCAGAACTCGCGCGAGCAGAACCGCGAACTCTTCGCGAAAGTGCAGGCGGCGCTAACGCCGGGCGGAACGGTCCTGATCCGCGACATTGTGATGGATGCCTCGCATGTTCACCCGGCGGCCGGGGCGATGTTCGCGATCAATATGCTGGTGTCTACGCCGCTCGGGGGTACCTACACGTTTGAGGAGCTGCGCGACGACCTGAACGACAGCATCACGCGCGACGAGATCGTCGAG
>CAZMVY010000038.1:0-17803 GCA_964569765.1 uncultured Planctomycetales bacterium | reverse complement strand
CGGCGGGGCGACCCGGCTGCGGCGCGGCGAGGGAATGGACTCGATCGTCCGGGCGACAAAGCGATGATCCCGGTTGTCGCGTAGTGGGCGGCATACCGGCCCCCCGAGTCACCTTGCGGGCGGAGTCGGCGTTACAAGGCTGAAAGCCGACGAAACCTGCACGCCGACCGCCACACCGGGCGGCTCACATGGCCGGCCGGTCACGGCACGGCGTCCGCAACGTCCACCACCCAGTCCTCGCAGTTGAAGCTTCCGGGGTGACGCGGGTTCTTGTCCTCGCGAATGCCGAGGGTGAACTTCAGGTCGTCGCCGCGTTTGAGAAGCTTCACGAGGAGCTGGTTGGGCCCGGCACGCAGTTTGACGCGATGGGCGTTGTTGAACGGCGCCCACCAGGTGCTCTCGTCCCTCTCGCCGACCTTCTGGCCGTTGAGGTAAAGCCGATAGCCGTCGTTGTTGCCGATCACGATGAACACGGACCGGTCGTCCGGTGAGAAGATCGTGCGGGCGAGGTAGGCACAGTACGGGCCGCGGAGGCCGATGAGGCGCGAGAGGTCGATCTCGTGTTCGTACGAAGCGATCACCGCCGGGCGGCCGAGCTTCTGCGACCACGTCCTGAACAGGCCGTCCACGTCCGGGTCCGGTTCGGGAATGTACGCCTTCCCCAGTGAGACGAAGTGCTGGTTGAACCGGCGCGAGGCCTGAACGGGGTCCTTCTCGTCGGGTAGAGGATCGTAGTAGACACCAAGAAGTCGCCACAGGCCGGCGCCCGCTACGCCGAAGGTGTAGGAGACCGGCGGACTCGTATCGACGCGGACCGTGAAGAGGTTGCGCATCGGCCACCGGGCAACGTCGGTCGGGGCGGTCAGCACGAGCGAGACCGTCCGACGAAGATCATCCAGGCGGGCGGCCGCGGGAGCAACGGTCCAGCCCGGCGGCCCCTCCACCGTCAGGCGGGCACCTTCGGAAATCCGGCCTTCCACATGGAGGGAGACGCGAACCGACTCCCCCGGCGCGGCCGCGGGCAGGCCGACGTATTCGGTGGTGATCCGCAGTCCCGGCGAATGTGCGGTCGGCGGCAACGGCGCGACCTCCGGGGCACCCGTGAACTCGACGCCTGTGTCGCATTCCTTCGCCAGGAGCAGGCCGATCCGGGCCGTATCACGGGCGAGCGCGGAAAGGGTCATCTCCTTGCGCGAGTACTCGATTCCCATGACGAGCTCGTCGCCGACGCGCTGCCGGATCGCGGCCGGAATGCGGCTCGCACCGAGAATCTGGCCGATGATCGCGCCGGAGGTGGCGGCGGTGCAGTCCGTGTCGTAGCCGCACGAGAGCGCGGCGAGGATCGTCTTCTGCAGATCGCCTCCGCCGTAGAGCAGGCCGAGAAACGTGAACGGCACGTTCGCCTGCGCATCGCACGCCTCGGGGAAGCCCGCTGTGACCATGATGCGGTCGCGGGCGTCGCGCAGCGAAAGACCCTCCTCATGGCACCGGAAGGCCAGTTGGGTCATACGGGCGATGGGCGTGTTCTCCGGGAGGTAGTGGAGGAACATGCGGGCGAGCGTACGCACGTCGGGAACGAAGAAGGCCATCGACTCCATCGCGGCGAACATCTGCTCGGCGCCGATGGACTGGGCGGTGTGATCAAGCGAGCCGTCCATGGCCGCGTAGCGGGCGGCAAGATCCGGGGCGCCGGGGAAGACATATCCCCAGATCTCCGAGCGGATCGGGCAGCCCATACCGCTTTCCCAGAACTGGTTCGTGAAGCGGCCGGACGTCGGGGGGTGGATGCCGAGCCGCCAGTTGCGGCGGAAGATGCCGTACTCATTGAAGGGATACCAGCAGCCCTCGAGCCACGCGGCGGCGAGGTCGTCCGCCCTGGTGGCGGAGCCCTTCTCCTCGAGCACCTTGAGCCAGACGACCTGGAGGTCGAGGTCGTCGTTCGGCGGCAGCTTCTCGGGAAACATTTTGTCGGGGCTGACTTCGACCCAGCCCTTGTAGCCTTCGAACCGTGCGCCGACCGCGCCGCCGACGGACTTGCCGATCCAGCCGCCGAGGACCTGGTCGAGGTAGCGCTCGTAGGAAAGCTGCATCGGCGGCGCCCGCGGGGCGCGGGGGGCGCCCCCCCCGCCCGACGCGCCGTGTTCCGCCGCAAGCCCGGCCGAAGGCACATCGGCGAGGCCCCCACGAGCCAGGACAAGACAGGCCAGCAGGGCCGGCCCCCAATGACCGATTCGTCGTCCGCGCGGGAATCCTTTTCTTTGCACGTTCGCCTCCTCCCGTGTGGTTCGCGTTTTATGGCCGTGGCCCGGCCGAATCGCCCGCCTCCAGCCGTTCTTCCGAGACCGACCACCCGGCGGGAACCTTGTACTCGAAATCGCTGGCGGGCAGGCCCCTGTTGATGCACTTGTTGTCCAGACCGGGGAACGTGACGGTGTGAATCTCCGAGACCTTCTCGCCCGTCTTGCGGTAGGCGACGATCTTGACCGGCAGGTCGAGCTTCGGGTCGATGTAGAAGTCGATCTCCTTATACTCCTGCTCCTTGGGCGTGCCCGGTTTGGGAATGCACATCAGGTGGCGGGAATCGGGCGGATCCTTCGGTTCGGGAGCCACAAGCTTCACGTCGAAGTTGCGGAGGATCTCGGCCTTCTTCTGGCCGAACGGCAGCGGGAACGGGCTTTTCTCGACGCTGAAGAGGTTGAGCTTCTCGCCGGGGCGGACGATTTCGCGGCGGATCACGTTCTTCGTCGATTCCTTGGCCTCGATAAACCACCGGCCGTCAAAGACATACCACTCGGGCTTGATGGGGAAGTCGTCCTGCGTGATCTTCGTGAAATGAATGTAGAAGCGCGGGTTGTTGGCGTCGGAACCGCGGAGGTAGCGGAGTTCGCCTTCCTTCGTGATCAGTTCGCCGACCGTCAGGCCTTTCATCTCCTGGCGGACCTTGCAGGACAGATCGCTGACCGTATCGCCCCGCTTCTCGAGCCGGTCCAGAATGCCCTCGAGTTCCGGGTCGATCGGCACGGCGGACGCCGTGGCGGGCGCGGATGTCGGGCGGCTCGCCACCGCCGTGGCCGCCGTCGCACCACCCCCGGCATCCGACCGGGCCGGCACTTCGCCGGCAAGCGACGCCCCTGCAACAATCGCGACGACCGATGCAAGTCCTCTTAACATGCTTGAACGCTCCTTCGCTCGTTGGCCGCAACCCGATATCCGCCCATACGGTACGCCCAGCCCCGCGATCGCTCAAGTCGGAGAGGAAGGCGCCGCGTCGCGACGACGGCGGACGGCGCTGGTCGTCACCTTGGCCAGGGCGGCCACGATCAGCACGCCCTGGAGGATCGCGATCTGTCGCATCGAGAGATTCAGCGACACGGCGGAGATCGCCCAGACCGCATATCGCAGCGAGCGCCCGACGACATAGGCGGCAAAGAAACGGGACCGCGAATAACGGGACGCGATCGCCAGCCAGCGGACGACATCGACGGGAATCGGGATGAACGAAAAGAGCGTGATGATCGTGAACGGCGAGACGGCGAACCAGCCGGCCGCCCAGTGGTACAAACGCGTCTCACGGACGCGCCCGATCCGCCCGTGGCGCAGCAGGAACGTGAAGACGTGGTACTCGTTCAGGTTGGCCATCGCCGTGGCCACCGCCCCGAGCATCGAAACCACGATGATGCGAAGCGCCGGCGAGCCGAACAGGGCAAGCTGGTTGCCCGCCACCAGCATGACGGCCCAGGTGGTCGGCGCCGGGAAGAACGTGTTGCACAGCGAGAGGTAAAACGCGTAGGCGGCGAGCACCGTAACGACAAGCCCCGCGCGATGGCCGTCCTCGGCATAGATGCGGCCGGCATAGACGAGAACCGCCAGAACGACCATCCAGGCCAGAAAGAGATCGAACCAGCGACGAAGATCGATCCGGTCGCCCGGGACCGTATCCGGACAAGACGGCCGTTCCGGCGGCGTGCCGGCTGCGCCCGGACGGGCGTCGGACCCGGGCGTTGCCGGCGCGGCGCCGCCTGTCAAGAGGGGGTCACTCAAAGCGTCCGTCCCTCATGTGCAGAACACGGTCGGCCCAGTCGGCACACTGCGGGTTGTGCGTGATCATGAGGATCGTCTGCCCGTCGCGATCGCGGAAGCCCCGGAGCAGATCGAGAATGCGCGTGGCATTGTCGGAATCGAGGTTCCCGGTGGGCTCATCGGCCAGTAGCAGCGGCGGCCGCGTCACGAGGGCGCGGGCAATCGCGACGCGCTGCTGCTGGCCGATAGAGAGCTGGCCGGGCTTCTTCCGCCGCGAATCGTCCAGTCCGACCGCCGCGAGGATGGAGTCGATGCGGCCGTCGGCCTCGATGCCGCGCAACCGGAGCGCCAGGCGGACGTTCTGCTCCGCCGAGAGCACCGGCAGCAGGTTGAACCGCTGGAAGACGAAACCGATCTTCTCGCGTCGCACCTGTGTGCGACGACTGTCGCTCAAGCCCAGCGCCGATGTCCCGTCGATGATGAGGTCGTCGGCCTGCGTCGGGGCCATCATCAACCCGAGGATGTGCAGCAGGGTGCTCTTGCCGCAACCCGAAGGCCCCATGACCGTGACGAACTCGCCGCGCCGGATCTCCAGATCCAGGCCGTGGAGGACCTCCGTAACGACCGAATCGCTCCGGAAGCTCTTGCGGATACCGCAAGCCGTCAGAATGTTCGCTTCACCCTGATCCATGCCGAACATGGTAGCGTCGAAAAGGTCGTTGTGCGACACACCGCACAAGGACGACACGACAGCCGCTCAGCCAGCGCGTCCGCCGGACCCGCAGCCCAGCCTTCGCCGACATAACCGGGCCGGCGACGTCGTAGATCCGGCAGTACGGTGTTCTCCCGGGCTTGGCAGAGACGACCGACCTCCCGGGGTCTTGCGAGTAGTGCCACTCGCGTTCGGGCCATGGGTTACGGCCGCTCCGCCGGATGATGGGCCTTCGCAACTCGCGAAGTCAGCAATAGTTGCTTCTAATGGGCGATGCAGGGCTCGAACCTGCAACCTCATCCGTGTAAGGGATGCGCTCTGGCCAATTGAGCTAATCGCCCCCTCGGACGGGATGTCAGTATATCCGCCCCGGCGGCGATTTCCACGCCGCGGAGAAGATGTGCACCGGGCGTGCCACTGCGTGCGTCGGCACGGAGTCGGGAAGCGGCCTGCGGATCAGCACGGGACGCGGCGGGGCGATGGCGCGCAGAAAACGCGTCTCCGACCCTCGTTACGAAAGCCGGAGACGCTGTCCCCAAATCCTCGGGATCATCCGAGCCGTTGGGAACCGGCAATGCGTGACGCCCCGCATGACGCCCCGCATGGACTCTCTTGCCGCCGGTGACTCCGTCCGGCGGCGTGCTACTCTCCCCGATCGTGCGACCCGCCGGCCGAATCCGGCGGGCCGTCGCATGTCGTGTGCCGCGCCGCCAGGACGCTCCCCACCACTGCGGCGGGATAACTGCACGCCCGGGCGGCGCGGGTTTCAGGCGAATCAACGGCTCGATCAAGCCTGGTGCCCGTGGCAGACGGCACGCAATCGGACCTGCCGTGCCACGCTCCCACGTTCGTACAAGTGAACCATACGAAACGAAACCCGACGGGGCAAACGAATTCCGCGGTTCGTCGATGGGTTACGCGCGGACATGCCAAAGGGCCCATAAGGGATTGGCGTCGCTCTTTCCGCACGTTCAGAAGGTCTGATTGCGCTTGCGGGGCGTCGTGGCCCCTCTTTGCGCTCGCAGTCGGCGCACGGCCGGTGCAACGGGCCATCACGTGCGCTTCGGGTTCAGCGCGCTCCGGACAAGGCGCGCGAACGGGCCCCGCGTCCGATGCGCACCCGGTCACTGCCCGGACCGGTCATTCGACCGTGACGCTCTTGGCGAGGTTCCGGGGCTTGTCCACATTGCAGCCGCGGAGCACCGCCGCGTGATAGGCGAGCAATTGCAGCGGCACCACCGTGAGCAGGGGTTGCAGCGGCTCGGGGCAGTCGGGAACGTAGAATACATGGCGGGCGTGCCGACGGATCTCGTCATCGCCCTGCGTGGCCACAGCAATCACGTGGCCGCCGCGACTCCGCACTTCCTCGATGTTCCCGATCACCTTGTCATACTGGCTGCCGCGCGTCGCGATGAAGACGGCCGGCATCCCGTCGCTGATCAGTGCGATCGGACCGTGCTTCATCTCGGCGGCCGGATAGCCCTCGGCGTGGATGTAGCTGAGCTCCTTGAGTTTCAGGGCGCCCTCCAGAGCCACCGGGTAATGATAACCCCGACCGAGGAACCGCGCCGTGCTGGGAGAGAAACTTCCGCCGCCCGAGGTAGATCGCCAGCATCGCGAGCACGGCCAACTGGCTCGTGAACGCCTTCGTGCTGGCGACGCCGATTTCCGGTCCGCAGTGGAGATAGATACCCGCGTCGGTTTCCCGTGCGATAGTGCTGCCGACCACGTTGACGATGCCCAGGGCGATCGCGCCGCGTTCTCGGGCCTCGCGCAACGCGGCGAGCGTGTCCGCCGTCTCGCCGGACTGGCTGATCGCAATGATGATGCTCCCGAACTCGATCACGGGGTTTCGGTAGCGGAACTCGCTGGCGTATTCGGTCTCGGCGGGGATCTTGGCGATGTCTTCCAGGAGGTACTCGCCCACAAGGCCGGCGTGCCACGCCGTCCCCTGTGCCGTAAAGATGAAGCGGCGGGCCCGCACCAGCTCACGCGAGAACCTGTCGATCCCGCCCAGGTGGACGGCGCCCTCATGCACATCCAGCCGGCCGCGGAGCGTATTGCGCAGGGACTGGGGCTGCTCGAAGATCTCCTTCTGCATGAAGTGCTCGTGGCCGCCCAGCTCGATCTGCTCGAGCGACCATTCGACCTCCTGGACATCCTTCGTCACGGGGACGGCGTCAAGGGTGGTCGTGCGGAACCCGTCGCGCGAGACGACCGCCATTTCGCCGTCGGCGAGATAGACCGCCTGAGTGGTGTGCTCGATGATGGCGGAGGCGTCCGAGGCGACCAGATACTCTCCGTTGCCGACGCCGATGATCAACGGGCTTCCCTTGCGGGCCGCGACAATGCGGTCGGGTTCGTCCGCACAGAGCACGGCGATGCCGTAGGTGCCCTGGACCTCGTGCAGGGCGGAGCGCACCGCGTGTTCGATGTCGCCGCTGTAGAAGTGCCCGACGAGCTGCGCGAGCACTTCTGTGTCCGTTTCGCTGCGGAAGACGGCCCCCTGGGAGTCCAGGAACTTCCGCAGCGACTGGTAATTCTCGATGATGCCGTTGTGGACGAGCGCAATGCGTCCGTCAAGGGCCAGATGGGGATGGGCGTTGGCCTCGCTCGGAGCGCCGTGCGTTGCCCACCGGGTGTGGGCGATGCCGATCGAGGCGTCGCTGTCATGGCCGGCCAGCTTGCCTTCGAGCATGCTGATGCGGCCCTTGGCGCGGGCCAGGAAGATGCGCCCGTTCTCGAGCAGCGCGATGCCGGCCGAGTCGTACCCGCGGTACTCAAGCCGCTTGAGGCCCTCAATCAGGATGGGCTCGGCACGTTTGTGTCCGATATAACCGACGATGCCACACATGAACGGTTCTCCCGCGGACGGGCGGGGTCCGCGCGCCCGCATGTGCCGCGACACACCTTTACAGGATTATCGGTTCGCTGAAGGCACGAATCAACGAATACGGCCTGTCGCGAATGCGTGTTTTTCGAGCGGACGCGGGCTTTGCCGTTTTTTTCGGAGCCGCGGGCCGGGGGCTTCGGCCTCAGCGGGACGGCGGAGGCACGATCGCGTGCTTGCGCAACTGGTTCAGCGCGGCGCGGAAGTCCTTCGGCAAGGGCGCTTCCCATCGCATTCGCTCGCCCGTGGAGGGGTGCTCGAACTCGATCGTCTCCGCGTGCAGGGAGAGGCGGCCGATCAGCGGGCGCTCCTCATGCCGGCGGCTGGGGTTGTAGTCGGCCTTGAACGTCGAGAGCATCAGAGCCTCGCTCCCGCCGTAGAGCGTGTCCACGGCGAGCGGCATGCCCGCGAGCTGCAGGTGCAGACGGATCTGGTGTTGCCGGCCGGTCAGGGGCCGACAGCGCAACAGCGCGTAGCCGGCAAAGCGTTCGATCAGCTCCCATTCCGTAACGGCGGGCTTGCCGCGTTTCGGATTCACGCAGACGCGAACCAGCTCGCCGCGCATCTCCCCGATCGGGGCATCGATGCGCCCGGCCGGTTCGTCGGGCGCGCCGCGAACGAGGGCGACGTAGGTCTTCGCGACCGTGCGGGCCACGAACTGCGCTGTCAGGGCGCGCTGTGCCTCGACCGTTTTCGCCACGACAAGGACCCCGCTCGTATCGCGGTCGATGCGGTGAACGATCCGCAACGGGCAGCCGGCGGTGTGCCGGCTCATGTCAGCGAGCTGCGAGAGGACCGTTTCCCCGATGCCGTGCCGCTCGGGAACGCACGGAAGACCGGCCGGCTTGTTGATCACGAGGATGTCGTCGTCTTCGTGCAGGATTATGATGGGTTCGCGTCGCATGGGTCGGGTCGTTCCCTTCGTCGTCTCAGGGCTTCTCCTGTCCGGGCTGATCCAGTTGCAGTGCCTCAAGCCTCGACGAGCCTCCGGCCTGGCCGATCGTGATGATCGTGTCGTGAGCCTGGAGGACGGCGTCTGCGCCCGGGTTGAAGGTCGTGCGGCCGTCGGCATGCTGAATAGCGACCACCATGACATTGGCGCGTTGGCGAATCCGTGCCTCGCGAAGGGTCTTGCCCTGGATGGGCGAGCCGGGGGCGATGACGTACTCGTCCATTTCCAGTTCCACGCCGCGCGCCGCCATATCGACGAAGTCCACGACGTGCGGACGGGTGAGGATGTTGGCGATTCGCACCGCCCCGATCGCGTGCGCGCTGAGCACACGGTTGGCCCCGGCGCGCAGCAGCTTCGGTTCCGAGGCGCTCTGCTCGGCGCGGCTGATGATGAACAGGTCCTTTCGCAGGCCGCGAGCCGTCAGCGTTACGAAGACGTTGTCCGCGTCGTGGGGCAGTACGCAGACCAGCGCTCGGGCGCGCAGGATGCCGGCCTCCAGGAGCGTGGCCTCTTCCGAAGCGTCGCCCAGGACGTACAGCACCTTGTCCCGCTCGATCTGACGCGTCCGGGCGGCATCCCTGTCGATGACCACGACGGGCGTGTGCCGCTCCCGGAGCCCCTGCGTCACGAGCGAGCCCATACGGCCGAAGCCGCAGACGATGACATGCCCGCTGAGCTGGCTGATTTGCGCGTGCAATTTCCGACTCCCCAGCATGCGACCGACCTCGCCGCCCACGATCATCGCGGTAACCGTGCCGAAGGCGGCGAAGACCGTCCCGATCCCGAAGACAATGATCAGTATCGTCCATGCCCGCCCCGTGCCGTGCAGCGGGAAGACCTCGCGGTATCCCACCGTGGAGAGGGTGGTCGCGGTCATGAATGCCGCATCCGCAAACGACGCCCCTTCCAGTACGACATAGCCCGCCGTGCCGACCAGGTACACCGTCAGCAGCACAAGCAGGGCAATGATGAGTCGTTTGCGTGAGTCCATGCGCCTCGTCTTGCGCTATTCCCCTTGCGAACCGCGCCCCTCGCGCAGAACGTCCTTTCGTCCGCCCGGCGCGGGGCGTTCCTCACCGCCTCCGTCGCCGGCGGGCCGGTTTGAACTTGCTGCCGAGCGTCTTGGGGATCGCCGGCGCGGCGGCGGCCTCGCCGGAACCGCCGAATACGCTCTGCTCAAAGCGAGATCGCGGTGTCCCGGTCGGCGGCAGGCTCGACCAGGCCGCTTCCTCGGCGGGTGGCGGGCTCGGCTCGAAGCCCTCGATCGTGTCCGGTTCCAGCATCTTGTTGATGAGCTTCTCGATCTCGGTGAGTTGTTTGCCCTGCTCCTTCGTGACGAAGGTGTACGCGCGCCCGAATGCGCCCATGCGGGCGGTCCGCCCGATGCGGTGCACGTACACATCCGGGTCGTCGGGGATGTCGTAGTTGATGATGTGGCTGATCGCGTGCACGTCGATCCCGCGCGAGGCCAGGTCGGTCGCGATGAGAAGGCGAATCTGGTGTTTGCGGAACCGCGCCATCACGCGGTCGCGCTTCTGCTGCACGAGGTCGCCGTGGATCTCCTTCGCCTCGATGCCGGCCTGATGCAGCCGGTGGGCCAGCTTCCGGGCGCCGTGCTTGGTCCGGCAGAAGACGATGGCCAGCTTCGGCTGATCCCGTTTCAGCAGGGCCAGCAACAGGCGGAACTTGTCCCACGGCTCCACGGAGAAATAGGCCTGCGAGACCTCCTCCACGGTCAGTTCGTCCCGCGAGACGTTCAGCTCGAGCGGGTCGTTCGCATACTGGCTGACCAGGCGCTTGATCTCGTCCTCAATCGTTGCCGAGACGGAGATCGTCTGGTGCGGCGTCCGGATCTGCGAGAGGATCCGGCGGATGTCGTCGCGGAAGCCGATGTCGAGCATCCGGTCGACCTCGTCGAGGACGGCGAAGCGGATCTCCTCGAAGGAGATGGCCCGGCGGTCGAGCAGGTCCATCAGCCGGCCGGGGGTGGCGACGACGATGTGCGGTTTGCGGCCGAGCTGATGGAGCTGATGTCTGATGCGCTCGCCCCCGTAAACGGGGACGCAGCGTACGCGAGTGAACTCATTGAGACGGATGATTTCGGCGGCCGCTTGTACGGCGAGTTCGCGCGTCGGGACCAGGACGATCGCCTGGAGCCGCCGGTCCGGGTCGACGCGTTGCGAAATGGGCAGCCCGAAGGCGGCCGTCTTGCCGGTGCCTGTGCGGGCTTGTCCGATGACGTCCCGGCCCGCCAGGACGGGGGGAATCAGCGCACGTTGAATCTCTGTGGGCTCTCGAAAACCGATCTTCGCCAGGGCCTTCAGCCAGGGCAACTCGACCCCAAGCTCGGCAAATGCGGATGCGGCCTCTCGCGGTGGGTGCATACCAGCTCCGTAACAACCTGCAACTCAAACCCTTCATCTTACTCCCGTCGAGGCGGCAATGCCAGCGCCGCGCTGCGCGCCGTCGCGGGTGAACGCCCGTTTCGCGGGCAGGCGGCGAGAATCTCATTCCGGAGAAAGCGGGCCGCTGCCCGTCAGCTCGAAGGATCGAAGCGCCCCGTCGTTCGCCGGTGGAGGTTGTCCCCGCACCCGACCGGCGATAGATTCGGCACGCATGGCGCTACCCGACGAGATGGTTCCCGCGGGGCCGCCCCGGGCGATGGTTCGTCGCGCGGCCATTCGGCACAACCTGGATCTCGTTCGCCAGGCCATCGGACCCGGCGTACGACTCTGCCCGGCCGTCAAGGCGGACGCCTACGGACATGGCGTGGCAGTAGTATTGCCCGCGCTGCGCGACGCCGGTGTGAACATCGTCGCGGTGGCAACGTTTGCCGAGGGCGTTGAGCTTCGTTCGCTGGGATGGGCAGGCGGAATCCTGGTGTTCGGAAGGCCCGTGACGGGTGCGACTGCCCGCGAGGCGCGCGAGCTGGCCTGCGAGGCGGTCCGGCACAACGTCGTATGCACCATCGCAACCGGTGCGGAGGCCCACGCGCTGGCCGACGCCGCCGCCCGGGTAGGGCGACCCGCGATCGTGCATGTCAAGCTTGACAGCGGCATGAGCCGCGCGGGCCTGCTGCCGGATGAGGCGGCCGGGTTTGTGCGGAAGCTGCGATCGATGCCGGGCCTGCGAGTCGAGGGCGTCTACACGCATTTCGCGACGGCCGACGAGGCGGACCTGACGTTCGCGCGGCAGCAGCTCGCCGTGTTTCGGGATGCCGTGGCGGGGCTCGATGTGGCAGTTCGGCACACGGCGAACAGCGCGGCCGTTTTCCGGTTGCCCGAGTCGCACCTCGACATGGTACGACCCGGCGTGGCGGTGTACGGCTACTGGCCCGATCCGAACCAGCAGCCGCCGGTTCCGCTGCGGCCGTGTCTGCGACTGGTCGGGCGGCTTGCGGCGGTGAAGCGCGTTCCGAAGGGCAGTGCCGTCGGCTACGGCCGTACCTTTGTCGCGCCACGAGACAGCGTGCTGGCCCTCGTGCCGATCGGATATGGGGACGGATACCGGCGGGCCTTGAGCAACCGGGCGGTGATGACGCTGCGGGCCGGAACCGATCGGCGGGTCGTCGTGCCCGTGGTCGGTCGGGTCAGCAGGGACCAGACGATCCTCGACGTGACGGATGTGCCGGACGTGCACGAGGGCGAGCCGGTGGTGATCGTGGACGATGATCCGGAGGCGCCGAACTCGGTGGCGGCGCTGGCCCGACTGATGAACACGATACCGTACGAGGTGACGTGCGGTCTGGGCCGGAGGATCCCGAGAGTGGCGATCGAATAACGGCGGCCGCCGGAATGCGGAGTACGGACGGAGGATCGCCGCGCTCCACGGATGAACGAAAGAATCGGTCCACGGACGACGAAACAACGGATGACGGGGTCGCGATGCTTCACGAACTGTTCGAACGACAGGCGGAATTGAACAAACGAATCGGCTTCGACCCGGTACGGCTGCGGGAGCATTTCGACCCGCGGCAGGCCGGCGAGTGGCTGAACAACTACATCGCTGCGGCGAGCAACGAGCTGGAGGAGCTTCGCAATTGCACCTACTGGAAGCATTGGTGCGCAGAGGCGAAGGCCGGCCGTCGCTTCGAGCTGCACGACCTGCAGAACGCCCGCGTCGAGGTGATCGACCTGCTCTTCTTCTGGATCAGCATGGCCCAGTGCGTCGGCCTCGACGCCGACGACGTGATGGAACTGTACCGCAAGAAGCTCGAGGTCAACCACCGCCGTCAGGACGCCGGCTATGCCATGGCGACCAAGACCGAGGCGGATAACCGGGGCATTCGTCTCGATGGCAAGCGACGGGACAGCCGGCCCACGAAGCGCCGCAAGAAAACGACGTGACGTTCTCTTTGCACGGATGAACGGTTGCTCTCGTGTACCGTTTATGCCGCGATTGAGGCCCCGGCGACCGGACCGCGGCGGGCAGACCGTTGGAAACGGCCCGGCAAACCGCCGTCCGGAGGGCGTACCCGTGCAAAACGGTTGCTTGCGGATCGCGACTTGCGGGCTCGGAGGGGCCAGCCCTGTTGACGTGCCCCTCACTTGCCTATTGCCGCCATATGCGGAATCATAGTGGACATGGAACCAGCCCGGAATCCGCGCCGCCAACGCACTCGCAGCGCCTTGATCGTACTAACGGCCCTCGTGGCGGTTGCGGTGGTCGTTGTGCTTCTGAGCCGCGACCGACTGTTTCCGAAACGGTTTGCCGTCGTCGAGCCAGGCCAGTTGTACCGCGGGGGGTACACGGAGCCTTGGCCGCTGAAGCGACTGATCGAGGGGTACGGGGTGCGGCATATTCTGTGCCTCATGAACTTTGCCCCCGGCGATCCCCGGGAATCCAGGGAACGGAAGGTTGCCTCGGAAACGGGCGTGACGCTGGAGGAGATCCCCATGCCCGGCAACGGATGCGCCGACTTCGCCAGTCTGGATGCGGCGGCCGATTACATCGCCGACCCGGCACACCGGCCGTTGTTCGTCCACTGCGCCGCGGGGGTGCAGCGTACCGGTGCGGCCATTGCCGCCTATCGGATGAAGCACTGCGGCTGGACCTCCGATCGTGCCATTGCCGAGGCGGAGCGCTACGGACTCAGTCGCCACGACAATGCGGAGCTGTATGAGCATCTCCGGAGGTATTACGAGTCGCTCACGTCGGCGGCGACCCGGCCCGTGACGGCCCCAACCCGGCGTCTTCCCGCGTCCGCGGCGCCCCGGTCGGCCCCCGCGTTGACGCCGGCGGCTGACCCGGCTCACTGAAAGTGCCCCGCGGCATGGCGGGCTTCGGTTCATTCGCCCGCGAGGTGTACTTCGCGTTGCAGGCTCGCCGCGCCGCTGTCATGCCGGCGGCGTCGAACCGCGCGATCACGGGATCGGCGAAGTTGCGGACTTCGTTCCACCGGCCGGTCTACGGGCACGGACGCCCCACGGCCGGCGGTCGGGCGCTACCCGCCGAAAAGCCGGCGCCGGATGTGCTGAAGGCGGGCGGCGCCCTCGCCTCCGCTGTCGCGAAGCCACACGGTCATGGCGCGGTCAAAGCAGTTCGCGCTCAACAGCACCACCGCGGGGTCCTTCATGCGGGCCTGCCGCGTCATTCGGATCAACAGCAGGCGGTCCCACCAGCCCAGCGAGGCGGCGCGTCCCAGTTGCCACAGGAGGCGGACGGGCTGCCGGGCGCGCTCCCCTTGCGCTCTCTGCTGGAGGTGATAGAGGATCGCGAGCACCACGGGGATGGCCGCGAAGATCAGCAGTACCTTGATGAGTGCCCCCCCCGCCCCGGGGTTGTCCTGGAAAAGCTGTTGGACAGCCCTGGCGCGCTCTTCCGGCGTGAGGTCCACGGGTGCCTGCAACAGGAGAATCAACGGGCGGATCGCAGTACCTCCTCGTGCATGAGGTCTTCGTCGGCCGGCCCAGGTTCGGGGCCGAGTCCGTCGAGAACTTCGCGGGCGCGGCGGCGGATCTGCGGGTCCGGGTCGCTCTGCGCGAGCTCGGCGATTCGATGTATCAGCGGCGTCAGTCGCAACTGCCCCACGACCCACAGGCCGCTTCGCCGCTGCTCCACGTCGGGGCTCCGGAGCATGGCACACAGCGACTCGGCCGCCTCGCGCACCCGGAGTTTGAGCAGCGCTTTGACGGCGTTGGCACGGGTTCGGTTGTTCTCATCCTGAAGCTTCTCGTGAACGAGCGGCTCGGTCGCGGCGGAAGCGATCAGAGGGAGCGGCTCGGTCGCGTGTGCCTGGACACGGCTGTCCGGATCGCGCAACGCACTGCGGAGCAGCAGTTCGCTGGCGGGCGTCCGGATCTGTCCCAGCACGGTCATGGCGGCGCTTCGCACGACGGGGTCGGTGTCGTGGGCCAGGGTGTATACCGTCTGCTCCACGGCCGGTCCGCAACCCGTAACGGCAAGGATCCGCAGCGCCTTGATCTTCGCCGTGACGCTCTGGCCGCAAAGCTTCGTCCGGGCGAACGCGTGGACGGCCTCCGGACGGCTCAGCACCGCCAGACCCCGGTCGGCCTGCTCGCCTGGCGAAAGCGATTCAAACTCGCTCCAGTACCGCTCCATCTCCACGACAAACGGATTGTCTTCGCTCAGCAGTCCCTTGGGCGGCTCGCTCGCCTCCAGTCGGGCTCGACGCTTGAGTTCCCGTCGTGCGATCGCCGCAAGCTGGGGATCGCTGCCCTCGACGACCGCTCGGAGCACCATCGACGACGCCGCGCAGCGGGTCTCGCACAAACCCCAGGTCGCGGCCCGCCGGCCCTCCGGACTGCCGCGCAGAAGCAGCTTCCGAAGCAGCCCGACCTTCGTTTCGGCCGGAAGGTGGGTGTGCGCCAGCAGCCGCACCGCGCCGCACTGATCCTCCGGAACCCACTTCTCCGCGCAGGTGAAGCTTTCCGTCAGTCGCGGCCATTGCTTTACGAGTCGAAGCGACCGGGACAGCGGCTCGGCCCGCAGCCGCCAGCTCTGGCGGATCCACTCGGTGATGGTCGCCTCGGGCAGATTGCCCGACAGCGCCCGCACGATCGTCGGGCGGAACTCATCGTAGGCCAGGCCTTCAATGATGAACGGAACAAGGCGGGGCGTAAGCGTCCCTTGGATGATGTCCAGTGCGGCCCGGCGCGCGTGGCCGCCGGCCAGACGCAGGATAGACCAGAACCGCTCGCCCAGCTCGTCGACAAGCCACATCGCGGTCTCGACGACAGGGGGGTGGAGGTGCTTGTCGAACGATTCCAGGGCGGCACCGACGGCGTCGGCAAGTTGACACCGGTCGAGCAGCTTCTCTTGCAGCGCCGCCTGCTTGCGGTGCAGGCAGTCGGCGTCCGGCGGCTCCTCGCTCCAGTCCCTGGTGAAGGCGGTCATCTCCGTGAGGAATCGGTCAACGAGCGACTGGAGCGCTGTGGCGGCGGCCTTTCGCACGCGCGGGGAGCGGTCGCGCAGAAGGCTGCTCAGCAGGTACGCGAGCCGGTATCGCCGCGACTCGGTCACGATGGTCACGACGTTCAGCCGCGCCTGCACCTCGTCCATCGAGCAGCAATCCCGCATGGCTCCGCAGAGGCGGTCGACGCAGCCGTGCACCACCTGTTGCTGCTCCTTGCTCATCCGGTGGTACCAGGCTACGAGTCCGGCCAGGCCGGCCGGCTGATTGCGCTCGAGGGCGGCCCGCATGATCGCGTCGATGGCTTCGGGCTCGGCATCCGCCATCGCCGCGGCCAGCGCGTCGTCCGCCGCGAGGTTCCTGGTTCGGATCAACGCATCAAAAACGGCCTTCAACGGCATAGAGCGCGCACGTCCTCCGGCTTATTATCGGCCTGGCGCCAAGCCCTCGTGAACAACCTTTCCACGGAAAGTATCCGGTCGCCAGGAGTGTCGCCGGCTCCGCGGGCATCGCGCTCGTCATGGCGCCGCCAGCATTGAGAACGCGGTTGGAGGGGTCGAAAGAGGGTGTGCGGGGCACAGGCCGTAACCCGCCTGGGACGGCCTGCGCGGTTACAAATTGCCAACTCTCGGCAGCAACGCACGTTATGCGCCAGGCACGTTGACAATCCAAGGCGGAAACCGTAGTCTGTTGTGGCCGCGATTCCACAAAGCAGCCTAACCTCGTTAGTTATAGCTGTGTCTATACCTGCGGAAGAGGATCGACGACCAGCGGACCGACCCGACGCCGGGCCCGAAGATGCCGAGCTTGTTCGGCGGGCACTCGGCGGCGAGGTGGCCGCTTTTGGTGCGCTGGTGGAGCGGTACCAGCGGCGGGCGGTATCGGCGGCATACCGTCTCGTCGGGAACATCCAGGATGCCATGGAGGTCAGTCAGGACGCGTTCCTCCGGGCATACCGGTCGCTGGGGAGCCTCAACGAGCCGGCGAGGTTCGGCCCTTGGCTGATGCGGATCGTCAGCAACCTGTCGTTGAACTTCCGGCGGTCGCGGCGGTCGGCACGGCGGCTCGGAGGGCTGCCTCTTGACGACGTGTTGTCGGACGAGGAGTCGATGCCGGCGGCCCGGGAGGCACCGGTGGCCGGAGGGGAGTGGTCTGGCGGCGGCCTTGCCTCCAGCGAGGTCCGGAGCCGGATCGAGAAGGCGATCGCGGAACTGCCCGAGAAGCAACGGCTTGCCCTGATCCTCTTCGCGATCGAGGGCTGGCCGCAACGGGATGTGGCGGAGGTGCTGGGATGCAGCCTGGAAGCCGTGAAGTGGAACGTCTTCCAGGCGCGAAAGACGCTTAAGGAGAAGCTGGCGGAGTACCTGTGAGCCAAAGCAGGCGGATCATGAGCGAGCACTTCGATAACGAACTGGACCGGCTGCTGGCGGGCAGACTCGACGGAGATCTGAGCGCGTCCGAGGCGGCTCGGCTGGATGACCTGCTCGCCGCGAACGAGCGGGCGAAGAACGAGGCCGCCCGACTCGAGCGCGTCGACCGCGTCGTTCGTGCCCTCGGTACGCGCGGCATGCCCCTGAGCGTGGACTGGTCGGCGTTTCATGCCGGTGTCATGGAGCAGCTTTCCCGGCAGGCGGAGCAGCGATCGCGTCGTCTTGTCGTCTACCGGATCTTCTCGATCGCCGCGCCTCTGGCGGCGGCCGCGGCCGTGCTCCTTCTCTTTTCCCTCCGCTGGGCAAGGTCCCCAGGCGGAGGACCGTCCGTGGCGCAACAACCTCCGCCGGCGGTTGTGCGAGTTGTGTACGGCCGGCCGGCACCACCGGCCCGCCCGTCGTCATCCTCGTCCGGCGCGCAGTCGCG
>CAZMVY010000037.1:0-26208 GCA_964569765.1 uncultured Planctomycetales bacterium | reverse complement strand
GGCTCAAGGCCGCGAGCCGCTCGCCCAATCCGGTGGTCTTCCTCGAGAACGAGATCCTCTACGGCCAGTCCTTCGACGTGCCGGTGGGCGACTTCGTCACCCCGATCGGCAAGGCCAAGGTGGTGCGGCCCGGCACCGACGCGACGCTGCCGACCAACGAGGGCGACGGGCGGGCCGCGGCACGCCCCGGGCTGGCCTACGCCTTCCTGCGCCACGTCCAGGAGGCGCGGCCGCCCGGCCCGGGGCGCCACCATTCTACCCTCCGCCGGCGACCGCCGTTAACCTCACTTCTCCTCCTTCTCCTCCTTTTCCTTCTCCTCGTGCTCCTCGTCGCCTTCGTCTTTCTCCCGGCACTGGCCCGCCGCGTTCAGCACGATCTCGCGCTCTTTGCCCTTAACCTTGGCCTTCACCTCATACTCCACTTTGATCTTCTTCTCGACCACGACGTCCGTGGCGCCGGCCAGCATCCTGGCGACCGCCTTCTGAACGGCAGCGGGAACGTCCTTCGGGGCCAGTTGCTCCTCGACCTCGACGAGCGTGCCATCGGCGGTAACCTCCGCCGAGTGTGCGAGGCCGTTGACGGTCCATTCCGCCTCGAACGTCTCCATGCCGTCTTCCTTTTCACACGTGTACTTCGTGATCTTCGCGTCGCCGGCCTGCTTCTGCAGCGCCTCGCGTGCCTTGGCGGGCACCTTGTCCGCCGGAATCTCCTCCTCTTTGCCCTTCTCCTCGTCGCCCTCTTCCTTCTCCTTGCCCTCGGCCTTCCTGGCGATGAGCGTGCCGTCCTCGGCGACCTTCAGTTCAAACTCCTTGCCGTCCTTCTCCACGTCGGCCTCGTAGACGGTCTTGCCGTCCTCCGTCTCCCGGTCGATGTCCTCGATCTTGCCGCCCTCAGCCTCCTTCAGAATGGTGGCCTTGACGGCCGCCGGTACCTGATCCAGCGTAACCTTCTGCTCCTTTCCTTCCTTCTCCGCGGCCCAGACGGCCATCGCGCCGACCAGCCCTACACCCAGAACTCCCAACAAGATGGAACGCGCCTTCATGATCGATCTCCTTTCGCGATTCAGCCCGCCCGGCGAGCCACCCGGCACGCCACGAGTCCACGGCGGACGTTTACGTGGGCCCCAGAGTAACGATCGAACATGAGAAGACGATGAGAAAAGCGGCCGGGCCTCGAAAAAACAGCCTTTCCGGAAAAACGGATTCAGGGATCGCCCGGTTTCCGAGGGTCTTACTCCGCCGGCCGGTCCTTCTCCTCGCGATTGTCCCCGGGCTTCTGCTCGTCCTGCACGTCATCCTCGTCGGTCTCGAGGACCTGCCCGCTGGGGCTGAAGACGGCCTCCCGCTCCTCGCCCTTGACCACCGCGCGGACGTCGTACTCCACGGTGATCCACTTCTCGAAGACCACGTCCCGGGCGCCGGGGAACATCCTGGTGACGGCCTTCCGCACGCCCGGCGGTACATCCTTCTCCGCCACCTCCTCGTCGTGCTGAATCAGATCGCCCTCGGACGTCACCAGGGCCGCGCACTGCCGGCCCCCGGCAACCCACTCGGCCCCGTAGATCTCGAAACCCTCCCCCCTCTCGTAGGAGTACTTTGCGATCCTCGCGCCGCCGGCCTGCCGGAGCAGTGCCTGGCGAACCTTCGGGGGGATCTCGTCGGTGGGGATCGCCTCCTGTTTGTCCTTCACCCTGTCCCTCTCGTGCTGCGCATCCTTCACGATCGACGCCGACGCCCTCTCCTGCTTCTGACTGGGATCCGCCGCCCCCACCGCCCCGGCAAGCGCGCCCGCGACCCCCGGCGCCAGTCCGCGCAAGAACGCACAACGAACGCTCATGTCGGGTCTCCCCTCGGGACACGGCCGCCCCGGGCGCCGCGCGAGCCGACTCCCGAATCGGCCGCGCGCGCCAGGCGATCCGGTGCACGTCAGGATGATATCCGCGGCACCGCCCCGCGGAAATGCCCGGCAGCGCCCGGCACCCCTCACCATGCGGGGCTGGACGTACGCCGCGCCATATGGTGGGATACGGGCCGCCGGGGGGAGGACGACGCCGGTCGCCGCCGCCCTGCAAGACAGCGAGCCATCATGCGAATCCGCTGGAAACTCCTGATCCTGCTCCTGCTCATCGCGCTCACGCCGCTGGCATTGGTCAGCACGCTCCACCGCAGAGCCACGCTGGGGCTCGGACGCGAGATGGCCTCTCGCGCGGGCGAAGCCCTCATCGACCGCGCCGGTCGGGCGCTGCAACAACTGGTGGACGACCAGGCGGCCGTGATCCGCCAGGAGGGACAGCGAATCCATCAGGCCCTGCGGGCGCAGGCTTTCGAGGTCGAACGATGCCTCGCCGCCCCGCCGCCGGTCCATGCACGCCCCTATTACACGCAAGACTACGACCGCGGCATCAACCTGCCCGCGGGCATGGCTCCGTCCGCACGGCACGATGGAATCCGCCCGGACAACAGCACCGGGCCGATATCGATCACGCTGAACGAGCAGGTTTTCGTCCTCGCACCCGGCGTGTCGCGCGAAGCGGTCGCCGACGACGTCGCCCGCCTCACCACGATGCTGCCGATGTACCGTCTGCTCTACGAGGGCGCCCCGGAACTGATCTACTGGCAATACACCAGCCTCGACAACGGCGTGCACAGTTGCTACCCGGGCCACGGCGGCTACCCCGCGGAATATGATCCCCGAAAGCGCGAGTGGTACACGCTCGCGCAAGGGGAAGAGGACGTGCAGTGGTGCGCGCCGTACGTGGATGTCTCCACGCGGCAGGTGATCCTCACCGCGGCGCAGCGCGTGCACCGCCCCGACGGTTCCTTCGCCGGCGTCACGGCTATCGACATCGTCGCCTCCGACATCGTCCGCCATCTGCCCTTGCCGTCGTTCCTGGCGAAAGGGGCCCGCACCATGCTCGTGGCGGCCGAGCCGCCGCCCGGTGGGGCGGAACCGCATCTGCGGATCGTGGCACGGCCGGACTATGCAAGCCGCGGCCGCCGATGGGATGCGCCGCAGGAATTCGAGTGGCTTGCCGCAGACGATACGGCGCAGCTTCGCGAAATGACGCAGGAGATGCTTGCCGAGAAGTCGGGCGTGCGCCGGATGCCGCAGGCCGGACGGATGGGTTTGTGGGCATACGGCCCGTTGGCCTCGAAAGCGAAGGGCGTCGGCGTCGTGATGATCGTGCCATACGATGACGTCGTCGCCGAGGCCCGGGAGGCCGAGGCGTACGTGCTGGCGCGGACCGCGCAGCAACTGCGCCTCACCAGCGCGGTCGGCGGCGGCGTGATCCTGGTCGTCGCGATGATCGCGTTCGTCTACTCACGGCGGGTGACCCGACCGATCCGCGAACTCGCCGACGCGGCTGGCCGGATCGCCCGTGGCGAGCTCGACACCCGTGTCGCCATCCGAACGCATGATGAACTGGGCGAGCTCGGCCGGGCGTTCAACGAGATGGTCCCGCAGCTTCGGGACCGCCTGAAGATCCGCCACTCCCTTTCGCTGGCGATGGAGGTGCAGCAGCGTCTCCTGCCGGCGCATCCGCCGCGGATCCCCGGGCTCGACGTGGCCGGCAAGAGCATCTATTGCGACGAGACGGGGGGCGACTACTACGATTTTCTCGACCTCTCCAAGCTCGGGCCGAACCGGCTGGGCATCGCGGTCGGCGACGTAGCCGGCCACGGGATCGCCGCGGCGCTGCTCATGGCCACCGCACGGGCCCTGCTGCGCAGCCGCGCCTCGCAACCCGGCAGCCTCGCGCAGCTCATGCGGGACATCAATGCGCACCTCGCCGAGGATACGCCGACGAACCGTTTCATGACGCTCGCGTACCTGCTCATCGACTCGCACGCGCGCCAGGCGCGGTGGGTCTGCGCGGGCCACGATCCGGCGATTGCGTACGAGCCGGCGGGCGACACATTCCGCGAATGGGAGGGCGGCGACATCCCGCTCGGCATTCAAGCGGCCTGGCCTTACCGGGAGCACGGGCCGGTCGCCCTGCAGCCCGGCCAGATCATCGTCATCGGCACCGACGGCATCTGGGAAACGCGCAACCCCGCCGGAGAGATGTTCGGCAAGGACGGCCTTCGCTCGGTGATCCGGCGCAGCGCCGAACGCTCGGCCGAGGAAATCAGCCTCGCGATCACCGAGGCCCTGGCCGCCTTCCGGCAGACAGCACCGCAGGAGGACGATGTCACGCTCGTCGTGGTGAAGGTTCTGCCGTAGCCGCGCCGCGGACAGCGAGAGAGGACGCCGCAGGGGGAAGACCAGCGGGGCCGGCTACGAGCCGCTTTCGTGCGAATCCGGCACGTCGAGAGAACGCGGCGTCGCGTCAATCGGCTCGACGACGCCGATCTCCTCGCCGGCGGCGGCTCCGAGTTCCTTGAAGCGTCGCGCCGCGGAGAAGACCCGCGTCTCCATCGAGCCGACGGCCTTGTTGTAGGCCTCGTTCGCCTTCTGAAGGGACTTGCCGACGTTTGCGAAGTGCTCGGCGAGCGTGCGCAGGCGGTCGTAGAGCTGCTTGCCGAGATCGCTGATCTCCTGGGCGTTCTGCGCAATCTGCTCCTGCCGCCAGCCGTACGCCACCGCGCGAAGCAGCGCGAGCAGCGTCGTCGGAGTCGCGAGAACAACGCGCCTGCTCATGCCGTCCTCGATCAGAGACTTGTCGCAGTCGACCGCCGCGGCGAAGAACGACTCGCCGGGAATGAACATCACGACCATCTCCGGCGCCCGCTTGAATTGCTCCCAGTACGACTTGCCCGCCAACTGGGTCATGTGTTTGCGAAGCTGCTGGGCATGACGCTGCAGGCAATCCTTCCGCTGGTCCTCGGACTCGGCGGAAAGCGCGTCGAGATACGCCGCGAGGGACACCTTGGCGTCCACGACGATGTCGCGATCAGCCGGCAGGTGAACGATCATGTCCGGGCGAACCCGGCCCGTCTCCGTGTCCGCCGACGGCTGTTCTTCGTAGTCGCAATGGTCGGACATCCCGGCCAGCTCGACGACGCGGCGGAGCGTTACCTCACCCCATTGACCGCGGACCTGGGGCGTCCGCAGCGCTGTGACAAGGTTGCCTGTCTCCTTCTGAAGCTGCTGCTGCGTGCTCGTGAGCGACTTGAGCTGCTCTTCAAGGCTGCCGTAGGCCTTCTGACGACTTTCCTCGAGGGCCTTGACCTGCTGCTCGTACCGCTTGAGCGCCTCTTCGAGCGGACCGACGAGGCCCTTGATCGCCTCCTGGTGCTTGCCGAGGTTGCCCCTGGCCTCCGCGAGGATCGCTTCGAGCGATTTCTTCGCGAGTTCCAGAAACGCCTGATTGTTGCTCTTGAGGGCATCGCCGGAAAGGGCTTTGAAGGCATCCGCCAGCCGGTCTCTCGCCTCGTCGAGGAGCTTCTTCTGCTCCTCGAAGTTCCGTGTCGCCTCGGTCAGCCGCGTCTCGGCCTCGACCCGGGACCGGCGCGCCGCGTCAAGCTCCCCGCGAAGCGCCTGCAGGTCCGACTCGGCCTTCTGCGCCTGAGTGCGCACTTCGGCCGTAACGGCCTCGGCCCGGATCGCCTGCGCCTGCGCCTCCGACAGTCGCGACGCGAACACGGCACGAGCCCGCGCGGAGGCGAAGACCCATGCGACGACGCCGCCCACAGCCAGACCCGCCAACGCACATAGGAACTCAGTCATGACCACCCACCCGGACAACAAACACGGAGGAGGAGAGCGAAGAGGCGAAGACGCGCCAGGCCCGGCCCGTTTCCCGCTTTTTCAGTTTCTCACTTTCTCACTTTTCCGCCGAGGACATGCTTACCACGTACGCCTGCCGGATCGCCCTCGTGTCCAGCCGGGGCCGAACCGACAGGCGATACAGCAACGGGTTCTTTGTGTCCCGGTCAATCCGCTCGATCCGGCCGACCACCATCGGGATCGGCAACCGTGCCTCGCCCCGGGTGGTAATGACCAGATCGCCCACGCGGACCTTGCCCGCATCGCAAAGCGAAGCGGGCACGTCCGGCACGGTCATCGCTCCCCCGCCCGCTCCGTACAGCACCAGGCCGTCCTCCGGGCCGCTTATCCGCCCCGCCTCCAGCCGCGCCACGCGGACCCGCGTCGGCGGACGAAGGTATGGATCGCTCAGCAGGATCACGCGGCTCGTCAGCGGCGCCGTCTCCGCCACCTGCCCAAGCAGGCACTCGCTCGACAACCGATCGATCCCCGGCTTGTCGCCTCCGCCCGCCAGCGGAAGAAAGCCGTGCGAGACCACCCAGTCGCCGACCGCAACCCCATCCGATGACCCGCGGTCGATCTGGATCGACTCCCGCCAGCCGATCGCATCAGCCGAGACGACCCGCGCGCCGATCAGCCGCGTCGAGGACGGCAAGCCCCGTGCCCGCCAGCCGGATACCGCCTCCAGGGCCTGCTCCAGCTCGGCCACCTGCGCCTCCATCGCAATGAGGCGATTCTCCAGCGCTGCCCGCTCCCGGTCGACCCGGTCGAACTCCTCGCCGGAGACCGCCGTACGGACGTGCGTCCGGACCGCCTCCTCGACGGCCGAAGCCCGGTCATGCACGGCCCACTGCATGGCCGCGAGCAACTGAAGGGGGTTCTTGGCGGGGCGCAGCAGACGCCCGGGAATGAACAAACCGATCAGTGAAACCGCCATCAGAACGGCAAAAAGCTTCGTACGGGAGAATCGCCGCGGATGGAACCTCACGCTACATCTCGTCCTCGTCCGACTCCAGGGTATCCTTCCACTGATTCAGATTGTCGAGGTAGATTCCCGTGCCGCGGGCGACACAGGTGAGCGGGTCGTCCGCACGCCGGGCCGTCAGCCCGGTCGCCTCGCTCATCACCTGGTCGATTCCCCGAAGCAGTGCCCCTCCGCCCGCCAGCGTGATGCCGTTGGTGACCAGGTCCGCTGCCAGCTCCGGCTCCGCCTTCTCCAGGACGCGAAGGACGCACTCGATGATCAGCCCGATCGGTTCCTTCAGCGCGTCGCGGATCTCCTCGCTGGTCACTGTCGTTTCGCGCGGCAGGCCGCTGATCATGTCGCGCCCGCGGACCTGAAGGGTCTTCTCCTCCGCCAGCGGCGCGGCCGAGCCGATCTCGACCTTGATTCGCTCGGCCATCTGCGGCCCGATCATCAGGTTGTAGGTCCGCTTCATGTGGTTCGTGATGGCCTCGTCCATGTCGTCGCCGGCCACGCGGAGCGATTCGCAGACGCTGATGTCCGCCAGGGACAGGATGGCCACCTCGGTCGTACCGCCGCCGATGTCCACGATCATCGACGCCGTCGGCTCGGCTACCGGGAGGCCCGCGCCGATCGCCGCGGCCTTCGGCTCGTCGACCAGATAGACCCGCCGGGCGCCGGCCCGCTCCGCGCTGTTGTACACCGCACGCTTCTCCACCGCCGTGATCCCGGACGGCACCGCAATGACCACCCGCGGGCGGAAAAAGTTCCGCCGGCCGTGCACCTTGCGGATGAAGTAGCCGAGCATCGCCTCGGTGATATCGAAGTCGGCGATCACGCCGTCCTTGAGCGGCCGGATTGCCGTGATCGTGCCCGGGCACTTCCCCATCATCTCCTTGGCCACCACGCCGACGGCGTTGCCGTCGTTCAGCACGCGGTTCGTACCCCGTTTTACGGCCACCACCGACGGCTCGTTCAGAACGATCCCCTCACCCTTCACGCAGACAAGCGTGTTGCAGGTGCCCAGGTCGATCCCCATGTCCACACTGAACAGCCCGAGCAATCGGTCGAAAATCACGGCATGTGTCCTTCCGCCGCCAGAACGGCCTCTTTCCGAGGCCGGAACGCCGGGCCGAACCGGCGCCGCGTATCGATCGGAACACGAAAGGCGTCGCCGTCAGGCCCCATCAGCCGCCCGAAGGCGGCAACAGGCTCCCGAATAACTGCTGCGACCGCACGGCGACGAAGATCGTCCCCAGCGCCAGCAGCACCGTGGCCACAATGAGTAAGACGGAATACAGGTCTGCGCCGGGGCGCACCACCTGCGCCGTCGTCGGTACCGGTCCTGTGTTGAGTTGACTCACTGATGCCCCTTCCGTGCCATCATCGAAAGCATCCGGCGGATCCGCACGCGCTAGCGAGCTGCTTCGAGCGACGCCTTGTCGCGGAGGCTGTCGCCCTTCTTGATCTCGCCCTGGCCCCTCAGTTCCAGCGAGCCGACCGACGAGCGCGGCTCCACCACCTCGATCCGGAGATCGCCCAGGTACTTGCCGTCCCGCATGACGACAAACACCATGCCCTTCTTCACGCCGTCCGCCGAGCCGACGTCCGCCTCCGCACTGTTGCCCTGCACGTCCGTCACCTGTCCCCGGATCGGCGACGTGGCCGCCGGACCCATGGGCTCCACATTCGGAACCGGACCAACCGGCCCCGGCACGCCCGAGGCCGGCGCGACCTTGCCCGACTCACGCAGACGCTCGTTCTCCTGCCGGATCGCCAGGTTCTCTTCCTCCTGCATCCGCAGCTTCTGCTCACGGATCAGCAATTGAGCGCTGAGCTCCTTGACCCGGTCGTTCAACTCCACGTTCTTCTGAATCAGCGCGGCGTTCCTCGAACGGAGCTTCGCATTGTTGTCGGTGAGGATCTGATTCTCATCCGATTTCACCTTGACCGCCGCCGCGAGCAGGCTGTTCCGGGTATCGAGGTTCACCCGGTCCAGGTCGAGCGTCGCATAGGCGGCCTGGAGCCGGGCCAGCTCCTGCCGCAGGCTGGTATTCTCCTCTTCCCACTTCCGCTGCGCCTGCCGCATCTTCTCGATCTCGTCGTTGATCGCCTCCTTCTCCGCGAAGGTCAGAGCGATGACGTTGCGGTTGTGGACCTGGGCCGCCTCGGCGACGTCGCGATACGTCTCCGCCAGCTTGCGCCAGTTGAGCGTCCGGGCCACAAACTGAATCGTCATCGGGGTGAACAGGAATGCGAACAGGCATACCAGCACAATGAAGATCTTGGTCGTGGTACTCACGCAACGGCCTCTTGGGTCTCTAAGCCTGGAATCAGTTCTGCTCGCCCGTGGCGACCGGCCCGTATCCCCGGCATTCCCACTGCCGGCCGCAGGCCTGCGCCGCTGGAGTCAGCCAACTGCGTCGCTGGCAGGGTCTGCTATAACACCGCGCGGCGAGTTTGGCAAACCCCTTTTTAGCGACCGACGGCAGAATACGCAAGCGCCCGAACCCGACTGCCCGGCCAAGCCCCCAAGGCCGCACGCCCTGCCCCTGCCCGACAACCTGCGCCCGGTCGCCGGCACGCCGACCAATGCCTGTGAAACCGCCGTCATTCGCACGGGTTCACCCGGTACACGCCTCCAGAAATAATGGTCCGCATAACCAGGACGCTCACGCGCAACCCGATCGGTGCAGGGAGCCTGCCGGCCGAGCCTCGGCCTCAGCGCGTCTGACAGCCAATCGACGGGGCGTGCCGACCACGGAGGACCGGGAAGCCGAAGCGCTCTTGCCGAAGTGCTTGTCGCAGTAGAAGTTACTGGCGGCAGTGATCGCGCGGCCGGCTACAGGCTGCCCTGCGGGGATCATTGAAGCCGGTTCTGGAACCGGGGCCGAAGAAGCCCCAGCAGCCGGTCGGTAGCGCCAATACCCACGTGCCCTGCCGCGCCGGCTGGCCGTGCCGCGAGCGCCTCCACCGGCCTATTCGCCCGCGACGGATCCCGGCGCAGGCCACGCAGCTACTTGGGGAGCCTCTGGGAACCGCCGGCTTTGGGGTCGGGCGGCCCGCTTGTCGCGGCCTGGAGAATACCGTCTCGGGCGCCGCACCGGAGGCAACCGGTTCGGGTCGATTCCGCCTTCCGAGAGTGGCGATCGCCGGAGGCCGCCTCACGAGGGCGTCCGCGGGGAAGGGCCTTTGCGTGCCGCCTTCGAGGAGGTTACCGTCGTAAGGCGAAACGAATAAGGAGGATGCCTCGTGCGAATCCGGATCATCGCGATTACGGCCGCGGTCTTCGCGCAGACCGCGACGGCTCGCCCGCCCAACATCGTCATTTTCTACGCCGACGATATGGGTATCGGCGACGTGGGCTGCTACGGCTGTACGGACATCCGGACGCCGAACCTCGACGCGTTGGCCCGCTCGGGCGCGCGGTTCACGAACTACTACTCGGCCGCGCCGGTGTGCTCGCCGTCGCGGGCGGCGTTGCTGACCGGGCGTTACCCGATCCGCGCCGGCGTGCCGGGCAACGTCAGCTCGCAGCCCGGCGCCGCGGGGATGCCCACCGAAGAATTCACGATCGCCGAACTCGCGCGCACCCGCGGCTATACCACCGGGATCATCGGCAAGTGGCACCTGGGCTTCACGCCGCAGACGGACCCGAACGGCCAGGGTTTCGATTATTTCTTCGGCCACCACGCCGGCTGCATCGACTACTATTCGCACTGGTTCTACTGGCAGGACCCGCCTCATCACGATCTTTATCGCAACCGGGACGAGGTCTACGAGGAAGGCCGCTACATGACCGACCTCATCGTTCGCGAGGCTGCGGAGTTCATCGAGAGGAAAAAGGACTCGCCGTTCCTGCTCTACGTCGCGTTCAATGCACCGCACTACCCGACGCAGGCCCCCGAGCGGCTGCGCAAGCTGTACGCCCATCTGCCCGCACCGCGAAACCAGTACGCCCCGCTCGTCGCGGGCCTCGACGAGGCGATCGGCACGATCCTGAGCCGTCTGCGGGATACCGGCCTCGAGGGCGACACGCTCGTCTTCTTCGCGAGCGACAACGGCGCATCCGTCGAGGCGCGGAACAACTACGGTGGCGGCAGCAACGGACCGTATCGCGGCTACAAGTCCAGCCTGTACGAAGGCGGCATCCGCATGCCCGCGATCATCAGCCGGCCCGGGACGCTTCCGGCGGGAGAGACGCGCGATCAGCTTGTCATGGCGACGGACGTCTTCCCGACGATCGCCGAGGCCATCGGCGCCGCGCCGCCGGCGGACCGCAAGATCGACGGCCGGAGCTGGATGCCGCTGCTCAAGGACCGCAACGCACCGGGCCACGAGACGCTCTTCTGGATGCAGGGCGGACAAGAGGCGGTGCGCCGCGGCAAATGGAAGCTCGTCATCAACGGCGTGGATGAGCGCCCGGGGGACAAGCTCAGTGCGGGTGCCACGGTCAGTTCGCCTGCCCGTGCACCGGCGGACAAGCCGCCAGCGGCACCCGGTGCCCCGGGCGCGCGCCGCAAGGCCGCCGCCCGCGACGCCGGGCAGGCCCAGGCGCCAGCCGCATCGCCGGATGCTCAGGCGAACGCTCAGAGCGCAGCGGTCTTCCTCGCCGATCTCGAAACCGACCCCGGCGAGACGAGGAACCTGCAGGACCAGCATCCGGAGATCGTGGACACACTAATGAAGCTGCACGCGGACTGGCGAGCCGACGTGACGCAGGCGAAGGGCCGCTAGATTGTAGGAGCGGTCTCTGACCGCGATCGCGATCTGGAGTGCAGCCTCTCCGAGGCTGCTCGCGGTCTCTGGAGAGACCGCACTCCACAGAAGAGGGCGACCGGATGGTGACGTATCAGGACGAGGTGCGGATCAACACCACGGGCCACCGCGACATGCACGACATCACCGACGACGTGGCTGAGGTCGTGCGGGCCTCCGGCGTCCGGACGGGCGTTGCCCACGTTTTCGTCGTGGGCAGCACCGGCGCCGTCGGCACGATCGAGTTTGAGCCGGGCCTTCAGCGCGACCTGCCGGAGATCCTCGACAGGCTGATCCCGCCGAGCCGCTCGTACGGCCACGAGATGGCCTGGCACGACGGCAACGGCCACTCGCACCTTCAGGCGACATGGCTCGGCCCGGACCTCACGGTGCCGATCCGAGACGGACGCCTCGTGCTGGGCACCTGGCAGCAGATCTTCCACCTCGAGTGCGACATCAAACCGCGACAGCGCGAAATCGTGGTGACGGTCCTCGGGGAAAAGCACGGATGATGAACACAGGAGGCATCCCAACGTGAAAACGAGACTCGCCGCGACCGCACTGACGTTCGGACTGACAGCTTCGCTCGCCGTGGCCCAGGCACCCCAAAGCAGACCCGCTCGCGTCCGCCCAACGTTCGCATCACAGCCCGCATCAGACGACGCACTCGCTGCGGCGCGAAGCGAGCTCTACAAGAGGGTTGGCGACGTCGAGTTGAAGCTCCACATCTTCAACCCGCCCGGCCACAAGCCGACCGACCGCCGCCCGGCCATCGTCTTCTTCTTTGGCGGCGGCTGGACACATGGCTCGGCGGGCCAGTTCGTCCCGCAGTGCCGCTACCTCGCGTCACGCGGCATGGTCGCCATCACAGCCGACTACCGCGTCTACGCCCGCGATCAGGCCAGGGTCGCCGACTGCGTCTCCGACGCCCAGGCGGCCATCCGCTGGGTTCGGACGAACGCGAAGCGGCTCGGTATCGACCCCGATCGCATCGCCGCGGGCGGCGGGTCGGCCGGCGGGCACCTCGCCGCCGCCACCGCCATGCTCAAGGACTTCACGGGCGAGAAGGGCGCGACGGTCAGCTTCCGCCCGAATGCCCTCATCCTCTTCAACCCCGCCCTCGACCTTACGCCGATCGTCGAAAACGAGAAGCGGGAGGCACGATGGCGCGAACGCCGCGGCGCGGACGTCAAGGACCTTTCACCGGCGCTGCACGTCAAGCCGGGCACGCCGCCGACGATCATCTTCCACGGCAAGGCCGACCGCCTGATCCCTTATCCCCGGATGGAAGCCTTCGCCAAGACGATGAAGGCCGCCGGCAACCGCTGCGAACTCGTCGGCTTCGAGGGCCAGGGCCACGGGTTCTTCAACTACAGGCCGAGGAGTACCAGATACTTCACCGAGACCCTGCGGTCCGCCGATCAATTCCTGGTCTCGCTCGGGTATCTGTCTGGGATGCCGACGACAGACGCATATGACGGGGCATCGACGACAAGGCCGGAATGACTCGTACACGCCAACGTCCGCCGCAACGGCGTGTCCACGCGCTACGGCGAAACACCCGACTCGGCCGTGACAGTCGGTGCGTCGTATACTTGCGCAGCGTGTCACGGATTTCGGCTTGCGGGATCTCGTATGTCACAGGAAGCGACGCCATGCGACCCGGTCCGATCGAGACGCCCCGGCTGCGATGGACGGTGCTCATCCTCTCGGGCTGCGGTGTCCTCCACTTCGTCGTGTCGCTTGGCTTATGGACCGTGCTGCTGAAAAGCGTCTGGAGTCTGCCGGGAAAAACCCGTGGCGAGGCCGTGCTGTGTTTGCTCGCGCAGGCAGGGCCTGCCGTCGGTCTTCTCGTCGCGTTCGCGATTGCGTTTGCGCTGGCCGGTGTGCGCCGGCGAGCAGCGATCGTGTGGTTGGTCGCTGCCGTGGTCCTTTCGGCCGGCGCGCTCGTCTGTGACGTGTCGAAGCACCGCTACCAGATCCACGTCACGACGACGCATGGCAGCGAGCATGCCTACTGCACGTGGTGGTGGCTCGACGACCGCTGGCTGGAACCATTCGGGTTCGAACGGTGAACAGACGCTCGGCGGCGCTGAGCCCGTCGCGGGATTCCCAAGCCCCAGTGTGAATCACAGAGAATCCGCGCGGGCCGTCAGCCACTCGATCGAAAACCGTGCAAACGTGATCGTCTCGTAGGGGTCCTTCTCGCCGCGCTCGTAGAGGCATCCGATCGTCATGTCCGGCAGCACCGCCAGCGCCGAGTACGCGGACGGTCCGGCGTGCAACTCCCTGGCAGCCGGCCATGTTTCGCCCTCGTCGTAGCTCACGCGGACGGTGAACTTCTCGCGCTTCGTGCTCGCCGGGTTCGCGAAGAGCAGGCGGTTCTTCGACGCCGTCGGCCTGGCGGTGAAACGCACGAAAGCCGCCTGGCACACCGGCTCGATGAGTGCCGGATCGTAGCGAGGCGCCGACCACGTCAGCCCGCCGTCGCGGCTGATCGCGACAGCCCGACGATTGCTCACGCCCGGCCCCGTCGCGTAGCTCCGCATGTTCAGCATGAGCGAGCCGTCGACCCGCTCGACGACCTGGCACTCGTTGACGTCCTCCATCGCCACGCCGCCGATCTGCCACGTCGAACCGTGGTCGTCGCTGTAGATCACATGAGATCGCCGGACCATCTTTCCGCCGGCCACGTTGTGATCGCACGGAATGACCAGCCGCCCGCTCGCCAACTGGATCCCGCAGCCGGGGCCCGTCGCGTACCACGTCCATTCCGCCCGCTTGGTCGCCGCGGTGATCTCGACCGGCGTGGTCCATGTCGCCCCCTCGTCTGTGCTCCGGCTGACCCAGACGGTGCGCGTCCCGCTCGCGGTCCGCTCCTTGATCGCCTTCTCGTTGTCGCGGCCCGGGTTGCCTGTGAGCAGCAGCCAGATCGTACCCGTGTCGCGATCGACGACCGGGCAGGGGTTGCCGATCGTGTCCGGCCCGTGGTCGGCCACAAGCTGCATCGGCCCCCACGTCCGCCCGTTGTCCCGGCTGCGTTTCAGCACGACGTCGATGTCGCCCGTGTCGGACCGGCTGTTCCTCCGCCCCTCGCAGAAGGCCAGGGTCGTCCCCTTGGCCGTGACGATCAGCGACGGGATGCGGAACGTGTGGTACCCCTCCCGGCCGGAGACGTACAGCTCAGACTGCTCAAAGACGGCCCCGCCGCCGTAGCCACCGGCGCGCCTCGCGTCAGAGCATCCGACCGTCAAAGCCGCCGCGGCCAATCCGATCAACGACGCGGCACACGAAGCGATTGCACGTGTCATGCGCATCTCCCGATTGATGCCGGCTGACCCCGTTCGTTTGAGCGACTCGCCCGACGTCACTCCCCGTCCTCCGCTCGCGCCTCCCACTCCTCATTCAGCTCCGCAAGCTCCGCCCGCAGCCCGTCCGCCTCCGCGCGTAGCGCCCGCGCACGCTCGGCGTCGCGGTAGACGCTCGGGTCGGCGAATCGCTGCTCCGTCTCGGCGAGCTTCTCCTCCCGCTCGATGATCGCGTCTTCGAGCTTTTGCAGCGACCAGGACGCATACGGCGAGTCGTCATCCGCGGTCGCACCGGCGACGGCCTTCTTTCGTCGGCGCCGCCTGGCGGCGCGGCGGGTCTCTTCCTCAGCGGCTTCCGTCGCGGCACGCTCGGCGGCCTCGCGCTCGGCGAGGCGCTGTTCGTACGTGCTCCAGTTGCCGGGGATCAGTTCGTACTTCGCCCGCTCGGGCAGGACGAGCAGCTTGTTCACCACGCGGTCGAGGAAGTAGCGGTCGTGGCTCACCAGCAGGATCGCGCCGTCGTACGCGATGAGCGCCTCCTCCAGCGCCTCCTTGCCGGGGATATCGAGATGGTTCGTCGGCTCAGCAAGGATCAGCACCTGCGGGTTCGCCCGCACGAGCTTCGCAAGCGTCACGCGGCTCTGCTCGCCGCCGGAGAGGTCGCCGACCCGCTTGTACACGTCCTCGCCCCGAAACAGAAACCGCGCCAGGTACGAGCGGATCTCGCCCTCCTCGGCGGCCGTGCGATGCGGCTGGATCTCGTCGATCACGCGGTGGTCCAGGTTGAGCCCGGCGTGCTCCTGGTCATAGTACCCGACGGAGAGATTCTCGAAGAGCCGGATCTCGCCCGCATCGGGCCGGACCTTGTTCATCGCCATCTTGATCAGCGTCGTCTTGCCGACGCCGTTCGGCCCGACGATCCCGATCTTCTCGCCCCGATACACCTCCAGGTTGAAGTTCTCGAACAGGACCAGATCGCCGTACGCCTTCCGCAGGCCCTCGCAGCGCAAAACCATGTCGCCGGCCCGGGCCACGGGGGCCAGGTCGATCGCCATCTTCCGCCGGACGTGCGGCCGCCGTTCGAGAAGCTGCCCCTCGCGCTCCATCCGTTCGAGCCGCTGCAACCGCCCGTGAGCCTGCTTTGATCGCTTCTTGTCCGCCTTCACGCGGGTTGCGTATTCCCGCTGGTGCTCGAGCCAGACCCGCTGCTTCTCGTACTCGCGATCGGCGGTCTCCTGGCGGACGCGTTTGCTCTCCGCGTAGTCGGAGTACGCACACGGATAGACGGTGATCCGCTTCTCCTCGAGGTCGGCGATCCTGTCCACGACGCGGTCGAGCAGGTACCGGTCGTGCGAGACGATGACGGCCGCCCCGTGGTAGCCGGCCAGGAACTTCTCGAGGAACCGCGTCGCCTCGATGTCAAGGTGGTTCGTCGGCTCATCAAGCAGCAGCAGGTCGGCCTCCTGGAGCAACAGCCTGGCGAGGGCCGCCCGGCATTTCTGCCCGCCGGACAGCGCCGCGATCGGCAGGTCGTAGTCGGCCGGCGTGAAGCCCAGCCCGCCGAGGACCTCGTTGACGTACGTCTCGTACCGGTAGCCCCCGGCCGCCTCGAGCCGGTGGTGAAGCTCATCGTACTCCGCCATCAGCTCGTCGAGGGCCTCGGCGTTGTCGTGATTGTCCGCGATCTGCTGGGCCACCTCCGCCACGCGCTCCTCCAGCGCGCGGAGGTTGTCGAACGTGCGGCTGACCTCGGCGAAGAGCGTGTTCGACGAATCGAGCGTCGGCTCCTGCGGCAGGTAGGCGATCTGCAACCCGCGCGCCCGGGTCACGGTGCCGATCTGGGGAAGCATCTCGCCGAGAATGAGGCGGAACAGCGTTGTCTTGCCGGCCCCGTTCGGACCGACAAGGCCGACCTTCTCGCCGCGATGGATGAACCAGTCGAGGTCATTCAGCACGACGTGGGCCCCGAAACCCACGTGAACGCCCTGCAGCGAGACAATCGCCATGCACGCGATGATACGAAACGCGGCCGGGCGACGCCAATCAGAGCCGGTCGCGTTGATCCGTTATTCCGTTGGTGCGCGAGCGATCGGGCGACGAAGGGAAGAGGGTCCTGCGCCCTTCTGCTGCTTTCTTCGCACCGGGCGCCCGCCACTCGGCACGCAGCACTCTCAACACTTCGGCGGGCGGTTCGGGCCGTTGAAACATCTCTGGAATACCGTGAAGTCGCCGAGGTCCACGTCGCCGTCGCCGTCGAGATCGGCGTCGCCCCGAGGCGCGGGCGGCTTTACCGTGAAAGCCCCGGCCAGCGTACCGGCCGGGCAATACGGAGTGCTCACGACCACATCCCAGGCGCCAGGAGCGGCGCCGGTCAGGTCGAGGTCGCACACAAGGCTCCGGCCGTCCGCCGCCACGTTCACACCGGTGGCCACGATATCTGCGAAGCCGGCCCGCACAAGCGACACGCCGGTCTGCCCGATGGCGAAGTTCGCGCCCGCGACCATAACCCCGCTCCGCACCTCGCCGCTGCGGCCGGAATCCGGAGTGATCGACGCCACGGCCGGCGGATTCGCGCACGGCGCAACGACGGCACCGTTGCTGAGAGAAATATCGTCAAACGAACGCCTCTGGCCGTCGTTCGAAACCGTCCGGACCGTGATGCGATCGAATCCGCCCGTGTAGCTCCGCGGCATGGTCGCTGAACCGCCCGCGCCCGACTGACCCTCGAGCAGGACGTCGGTGCCGCGGATCTGCGCGTGGAAGCGGTTCCACAGCGTCCCCGCCGAGACGGAGGAGACAAGCGACCAGTTCTTCCCGTCGAAGAAGCGCGGGTGAAAACTCGCTCCGTGCAGCCCGTACGTCATGCCGAACGCAATCACCGGCAGAACGACGGCACTGTTGGCGGCCGGCGCGTGGACATCGCCCTTCGAAAGCTCGACGAAGATGTCGGCCCGGTCGAGCTTCGTCGCCGAGCCGTCGGTGTTCATCCACACGGAGTACCAGAGGTCCAGCGGGTGATCGCTGGTGCCGATGACCTCCGTGGCCCCGGGCACGGCGGCCTGTAGTTCCGGCGTAAGATTGTGCGTGATGCCGAGCGCCGCCAGCTTGGCGACCTTCAGTGAGTTCGGGGAGGAATAGACCGGGTCGGTGTTCTGGATCTCATATCGCCCGGCGCCGGCGAGGACGGCCCACCGGGCGGCGTAGTTTGGATCGGCCGTCCCGACGGCATAGGCGTCCCATTTCTCGCCGAAGGCGATCGGCGCCGCGGGCACCGGCGGCGGCGCGGACGGCGCCGCCGTGCACGGCCTCGGCACGACCGAGCCGGCGCAGCGAGGCGGCTGATTCGGGCCGTTGAAACAGGCCTGGAGCATCGTGAAGTCCGCCAGGTCCACGTCGTTGTCGTCGTCGAGATCGGCCGGAATGCCGCCGAGGCCGAAGAACGCCTGGGCCCCGTAGGTGCTCAACGAAAGCACTTCCGCGTCGCTGAGTGCGCGCCCGAGCACGAGGATGTCGTCCAGGTGGCCGACGAACCGCTCGTCGTCGATCGGGTTGACGTTCTGGCCGACCTGGAGATTTCGCGACATCGACACGGGCATCCCGCCCGGCAGAAAGGCTTGGCCGATCTCGGCGCCGTCGAGATAGAACCTCACGTCGCCGTCGAAGTAGGTCACGGCGAGATGGTGGTAATTGCCGTCGGCGAACGCGACTGGCGACGAGATAGTCTCGATACCCTTGCAGACGAGCCGCAACCCGCCGATGGCCGCCCCGGTCGGATCGAAATCGAACAGCAGCTCGGACGTCCGGAACGCCCCGCCCGCCAGGTGCGAGCTGAACAGCGGCGCGTGGCGGTTGTCGGCGCTCTTGATGAACGCCGCGAGCGTGAATTGCGTGCCCAGGTTGCTCGTACCACCGAGTTCAAGCGCGTTGACGCTGGAGCCGTCGCAGCCGAAGACGACGGACCGCGTGCCAAACGCCGCCTTGGCGGGATCCTCGTCCACGCCGACGGCGCCACGGAAGAGGATATCCTGCCGGCCGTCGTCGGCGAGCTTGTCGTTGGCCGCCTGTTCGCAGTTCTTCTCGAACGTGTAGAGGCAGCCGAGCGTCGGCGCCGGATCGTCCAGCGGCTGCACGAGGTCCCCTGCGTGGAACGAGTACAGCGAGGCGTTCTGCAGGAGGAACCGCAGCCGCAGCGGCGTGATGCCCGCCGGCAGCTCCGTGCGCGGGCCCCACGTGACGATCTGATCGACGCCCCCGGCCAGAAGGGCCGTGCAATCCGCCTGGCTGTAGCCCGGCACGATGTTGCCGTTCTCGTCGAGGACCTCGACCTTCAGCCATCCGCCCGCCGTCGTGTAGTTCACGTGCAGCGGCCCGGCGGCGCCGATCAGCCGTTTCGTGGTGAGCGTGCCGGTCGTCGCCCCGGCGTCCAGCGAGGCAAACCCGTCCTTGCGGAGCGTGGCCAGGCCAATGGAGCAGGTGGTCTTTTTGATGGCCGTCCCGTGTACCTCGTTGCAGGCGCCGTAATAGAGCTTGAGCGTGTCGCCCTCGCGGACCGGGGCGATGGCCGTGTAGAGCTGCCCGTCGTCCCACGCCCCGCTCGGGCCCAGCGGAAGGATGGGCGGCCGCTCGCCCTCCTCGCGGAGCCAGTGGATGCCGTCGTGGCTGGTTACGACCTCCGCGAAGACCGGCCCGATGTAGTATCCGTCCACATCCGTCGCGCGGAAGATCCACAACAGGCCGACGTACATCGACTCATACGCAAACGCGGAGAGCCCATAGAAATGCGTCCGCTGAAGCGTGCCGGCCGGCGCCCAGCGGTCGTCGAAATCGTCCGGCGCCATAATCAGCCGCGGGGCGGGCCAGTACTGAAAGTCCGTCGTCGTGGTTCGGGCAACCGCGCGGCGGGACAGACCACTCACCACCGCGCCGTTCTTCACGTAGCCGACGTACTGCTGCGTGTGCGGGTCCCAGAGAAACTGGCCCACGTCGCTGCCCTGGGTGAACACGGGGTTGTTCGGCACATCAGTAACGTGGATGCCGTCGCTCGACCAGGCGCCATAATAGCCGCCGCCGTAAACGCTCATCAGTTTGTACCGGCGGGCCGGGTCGGGATCCCACGGACTGTGAATCACCGAGGTAAGCCCGCTGGCGTGCGGCCGCGTGAAGAACATGTTGTTGGCCGTCGAACCATTCCAGGACCGGATGCCGAGACTGGGCTTGTACCAGTGAATGCCGTCGCTGCTGGTGGCGTAGAGAATGTTGCATCCGTCGTCCGCGGTGATCCGCATGGTGTGGTACCACATCCGGTAGCCGTTGCCGGCCTCGTTCGGCAGGACGGTGCCGTAGATGTACACGATGGTCCCCTCCCAGGGCTGGTCGGCCACGAGGACAGGGTTACCCGCGTATTTCTCGAAGGCATGATAGGTACGAACCAGGCCACTCTTGCTCGCGATCACGTAGTCATCCACGAGGAGTTGCCACGGCCCGCTCAGATCGCCCAACGAACTGCCGGCGACGCTCGCCGCCGGGGCGACGGCTGCGCACGCGGCGGCTGCGGCAACAGCCCATGCCTCGATTCCCTTCCGACCATACGTCATGGATCATTGCCCCCCATCCGGCTCGCTCCGTTCGTGCACCTGTATTGTAGCATAACCCCGGCCCGCATCGCACGCCGCACGACCGTCGGCGCCTTCTCGCCGGGACCGCTCGGCGTCGGCACGGATATCGGCCGTTGACAGACCCCGCGAATCCGGCGGAAGGGAGCTTGCGGAAGCGCCGGCCGCGTGCTAGAATGCGGGGGTCTGTTGGATCGGTGCAGACCTCTAGCAGGCTTCGGGTGAGCCGGTTGGTGTAACGAATGTAACAAACGTGGCACGGGGTAGCCTGTAGGCGGGCGAGGCACAGCGCCCGGGAACCCGATCCATCTTCCGACAACTGTAACCCCATTGCACGCAAGGAGTAATCGCCGCTTCGGCCCGGCGAGGGTCTTGACCCCGCTTATCGGGGCGGACGAGGCAGGAGAAGAATCGCGGTATCGGACCATGACAAACCTGAGCACGATCAGAAACATCGGTATCTCCGCCCACATCGACTCGGGCAAGACGACGCTTACCGAGCGGATGCTCTACTACACCGGGCGGATTCACCGCATGGGCGAGGTCAAAGGCGGCGAGCGTGGCGCCACCATGGACCACATGGAGCTGGAGCGCGAACGCGGGATCACGATCACCGCCGCCGCCACGACCGTGCAGTGGGCGGGACGGACGATCAACATCATCGACACGCCGGGTCATGTGGATTTCACCGTCGAGGTTGAGCGATCGCTGCGCGTGCTCGACGGGGCGGTGCTGGTCCTCTGCGCGGTCGGCGGCGTGCAGTCGCAGTCGATCACGGTCGATCGGCAGATGAAGCGGTACGGCGTGCCGGCCATCGCGTTCATCAACAAGCTCGATCGCATCGGGGCCGATCCGGCCCGCGTCGTCTCGGAACTGGAGACGAAACTCGGCCATGTCGCCGTCCCCCTGCAAATCCCCATCGGCGTCGCAACGGAACATCAGGGCGTCGTGGATCTGGTGGGGATGCAGGCCGTTTACTTCGACGGCGAGAATGGCGAAGACGTCCGCACCGGGGAGATCCCGGCCGACCTGAAGGACGCCGCCGCCCGCGCCCGCCACGCGATGCTCGATACGCTCTCGCTCCACAGCGACGAACTCACCGAGGCCCTGCTCGAGGGCCGCGAGATCGGCCAGGAGCTGCTGCACAAGGTCATTCGCGAGCAGACGATCGCCCGCGAGATCACACCGATGCTGATGGGTTCGGCGTTTCACAACAAGGGCGTGCAGCCGCTGCTGGATGCCGTAGCGAACTATCTGCCTTCGCCGCTGGACCGGGTCACGTACGCCTCGGACAACGCGAACGAGGGGGCCGAGGTGGCGATCGCCGCCGACGCGGACGGGCCGGTGGTGGCGATGGCGTTCAAAATTGTGGATGAACCGTTCGGCCAGCTCACGTTCACCCGTATCTATCAGGGGACGATCGAGCGGGGCGCGACATACCTCAACACCCGCAGCGGCCGCGAGCAGCGGGTCACGCGAATCCTGCGGATGCATGCCAACCAGCGCGAGGACCTGGACCGCGCCGGCGCCGGCGACATCGTTGCGCTGATGGGCGTCGAGTGCGCCTCGGGCGACACGCTGTGCGGCGAGGATCGCCACTACGCCCTCGAAGCGATCCACGTGCCCGAGCCGGTGATCTCGCTGGCGATCCGGCCGGCGAAGAACGCCGACCGGGACAGGATGGCCCGCGCCCTGAGCCGCTTCGCCAGGGAAGACCCGACGTTCCACATCCGTCACGACGCCAGGACGGGCGAGACGCTCATCTGCGGCATGGGCGAGCTGCACCTGGAGATCTACGTGGAGCGGATGCGGCGGGAGCATAAGGTGGAGGTCGAGGTCGGCGCTCCGCGCGTCAGCTACCGCGAGGCCCCGAGCGTCGAGGTGCCGTTCAACTACCGGCACAAGAAACAGACCGGCGGCGCCGGCCAGTACGCCCACGTCATCGGGCGGCTCGTGCCGCTGCCGGAGGACCACCCGGGCGACTACGAGTTCGAGAACGAGGTCAAGTGCGGCCGCATCCCGACGGAGTTCATCCCGTCGGTGGATAAGGGATTCCAGTCGTGCCGCGGCAAGGGACCGCTCGCCGGCTGCGAGATCGTCCGCGTGCGGATGGTCCTCGAGGATGGCACGCACCACGCCGTGGACTCGAGCGATCTGGCCTTCCAGATCTGCGCCCGCGAGGCCTTCCGCGAGGCCTTCCTCCGCTCAAAGCCCGTGCTGCTCGAGCCGATCGTGAAAGTCGAGGTCGAGATGCCGGCGGAGTATCAGGGCCCGGTCGTGGGCGACCTGGCGAGCCGCCGCGGCATGATCCTGGGCACGGAGATGCGCGGCATGCTCTCCGTGGTGACCGCCGAGGTGCCGCTGGCGAACATGTTCGGCTATGCGACGGATCTTCGCAGCCAGACCCAGGGCCGCGGCACGTTCACGATGGAGTTCGCCCGCTACAAGCAGGTCCCGCGCGAGATCCAGGAAGAGATCGTCGCGAAGCACCGCGAGGAACTCGCGAAGGGACGCTGACGCGAGCCACGAGTGCTGAGTGCCAAGTGCTGTGTGACGGACGGCAGATGCCGAACGATGAGCGATGAGCGATGAACGGGAGCGACGCCTCCGCGTTCATCCTTGCACGATAGACGACGACAGCTTCCGCGTAGCGCACGCGGAGCGACACGACCAGGATCGATCCGCCGGATCGGCTCCTGGTCGCGTTCTTTTGTCACCGACGGATTCGCCGCGGAAGGCGGATAGAAGGAGAATATGAACCGCGAAACACGCAAACAACGCGAAAGGGGATTTCGACGATCTTCCTTTCGTGTGTTTCGCGCATTTCGCGGTTCATCTTCTATGATGGTCTGATGCGAGTCCGGCAACAGCACCTCGCATGCGAGGCTTGCAAACGCCGCCGCGGAAAAGTATCAATGCGCGGGGTTACGATCGGAGTTGCCAGATGAACTGCGTGCTTGCGATGGGAAACCTGCCGCTACTGGCCGCCGCCAACGGTCCCGGCGGGGAGATCCCGATCTTTCAGCACTTTGTGGTGGCGGGCGGATGGGTGACGTGGTTCGTGCTCATTCCGCTCTCGTTCATCGGATTGGCCCTGGCCGTGCACTACGCCCTGACGATCCGGCGAAAGGCCTTGCTTCCGCCGGCGCTTATCGAGGAACTTGAGGAGACGCTGCGGACCGGCAACGCCCCCGCCGCCGCCGCCGCGAGCCAGGCCGAAGGCAGCATGCTCGGAACGGTCGTCTTCGCCGGCCTGAGCAGGCTCGGCGAGGGGGCCGAGGCGGTTCGCGCCGCCCTCGATGAGGCGATCGACGGCCAGACCGCGCGGCTGATGCGGCGGATCGAGCTGCTCAACATCATTGGCAACGTCAGCCCGATGGTCGGCCTCTTCGGCACGGTCGTGGGCATGATCCGGGCGTTCAACCGCATGTCGGGCATGGAGGGCGGAATGGCCAATGCCTCGAACGCCGCCAAGCTCTCCGGCGATATCTCGATCGCGTTCGTCAACACCTTCTGGGGGCTGCTCATCGCCGTGCCCGCGTTGACGATCTTCGCGATGTTCCGCAACCGCGTCGAGGCGATCTCGGAGGAGTGCAACGCGCAGGCGGAGCGGCTGATCAACGCACTCGGTGAGTCGAAGGCGTGAGTGTGGAGTGCGGCCTCTCCGAGGCCGCAATTACGCGGTCTCAGAGAGACCGCACTCCAAAGGAACGCACGATGCCCGCTCGTACACGCACAACCCGAGCCCACGGCGACATCCGGCTCAACCTGACTGCCTTGGTGGATGTGACCGTGCTGTTGCTGACCTTCTTCATGGTGGTTAACCAGTTCGCCTCCGCCGAGCGCGTCGAGATGGAGATACCCCGCCCGGACGACAGCCTCGCCCGGGACAAGCGCGTGACCGAGCCGGCCGTCATCAACATCCTCGACCGCGGGCCGGACCGGCCGCCCGGCTATCAGATCGGGCCGATCCGCGTCGACTCACTGGCGGAACTCTCGCACCAGCTTGCGGCGGCGCGGCGGCACACGTCGCAGCTCGAGGTCATCCTGCGGGCAGACAGGCGGCTGAGCTATCAGCGGGTCCGCGAAGTGATGGAACTGCTGGGCGAGCATGAGATCTCGCGATTTCACGTTGTCGCGGAGGTGGGATCGCAGCCGTGAACGATGCACCGTTGGACCATGCCGCCGCGGGCGCTGCGCCCCTGGGGGGCGGGGCACAAAACCGTTGCGATCAACCGATGCCCCCCCTGAAAGGGCGCGGCACCCTGCCGCCGGCCGGGCCGGTTGTGGCCCCGCGCCGCGCACGCCGCCGGCGCCAGCGCCGCCACATCGTCCGCGAAGTCCTCGCCTTGAACCTTACGCCGATGCTCGACTGCGTCTTCAACGTGCTGCTGTTTCTGATCGTGGTCACCCGGTTTGCGACGCCGGAGGGCACGCTGCCGGCCAAGCTGCCGGCCAAAGGCGCCGCCGTCGCCCGGGCGGAGGGCTTCGAGGTGCCGCGCGAACCGGTACGGCTGTACCTCTCGGCCGATCCGGCCCGGGCGGAGGGCTGCCTCGTGCGAATCGACGACAAGACCTCCGTCGCCGTCCCGCGCGCGGAACTGATCGGCCGCCTCCGCAGCCTGTTGCAGCAACCCGGCTACGATTCGCGAACGCCGGTATATCTGCTGGCCGACGACCGCGTACGCTGGGACGATGTAGTCAACGCGTACAACGCCGCCCTGGCCGCGTCCTTTCAGCGCATCTTCTTCGCAGGCTCGTAACCGCGGAGCGCCTATGAACCTGTCGCGACGAATCCTTCGGGCGGCCTGGGCAGGCGTACTTCTCGGCACAGCCGCACGGACACCCGCCGTCGAAGCAGAGGCGGCCTCCGCTGCGCCCCCTTCACAAGGTCCCGACAGACCCGATGACGAGGCCTTTCGCCGCGGGCTTCGTGAGCGCGGCCTGATCGAGCTGCTCGACCTGTTCGACCGCGAGCATCCTGCCGCCGACGGGATCAGCCAGGCACTGCGACTACGAGAAACCCTCCTCCGCGCCTGCGACGACGCCCAGCGGAGCGCGAAGGACCGTGCCGACGCCTGTCGCCGGGCCCTCGACATCCTCGAAAAACTCGTTGCGGAGAACCCGAATCACCCGGACCGTTTCGCCTGGCGACTCGAAATGGGGCGCGACCTGGTGGAACGGCAGTCCGCCCCCGCCGTCGAAGCCCTGCTGTTTCGTTTCGCCTCGCCGAAGCAGCGCGACGAGATCGCCGCGACGGCCGACCGCGCGATCGCGGTTCTTCAGCGGCTGACCGACGACATCGCTGCCGAGTGGCAGCGCCTCGGCACGCTGCCGCCGGAGCAATTCGAGCAGCTCTCGGCGGCGAACCGCCCGAAGGAACTCGAGTCGATCGAGGCGGCCGGCGCCTACCTGCTCGCCTGGGCGAGGCTGTATCGCGCTATGGTCCTCCCAAACGGCGATGCGCGGCGAGCCGAGCTGCTTTCGCAGGCGACGGACGAGGTGGCCACCCGCCGCCGCTGGACGATCCAGCCGCACGAGAAGACCGGGCTGCAGATGCAGTCGCTCGTGCTGGCATCGATCGCCCAGCGGCTCGCAAACAAGCTGGACGCCGCCGACGCCGCGTCGCAACAGGCCATCGGCGTGTATTCGCAGACAAGCGACCCGCAGCGACGACGCGCACTCGACTCATGGGCGCTGCTGGCCGTGCTGGAGCGCATCCGGCTTCTGGCCGATCGCGGCCAGCCAGCCGAGGCGCTGGCGGCGGTCGGACGCGCGTACGAGTGGGCGCGGAAGACCCGCCCGAACGACCTCGGCGCGGTGATCGCCCTGGCGGTGCTCGAACGATCGATCGCC
>CAZMVY010000036.1:0-26439 GCA_964569765.1 uncultured Planctomycetales bacterium | reverse complement strand
CATGATGAACCCGGGTTGGGCCGCGCTCTACATGCCCGCGCCCCGGTAAACCGGGCTCTTGGGCATGGCACCCAACGCCGCGGGAATTGTCACGCACCCGTCGCGTGGGCGCGTGACCGGTGCGGCTACGGAGCGAAAGGCGCCAGCGGTATTTCGGCGGCTCGGCGCGCCCGCACCGGCGGTGGTGTGCAGCGCAACCGCCGGAACCGGTTCTGCACGCAAACAGGTCCGCGCTTTCCGCGCATTCCCGCGTAACCTGATACCACGCGGAAGGTTACGGCGGAGAGGCGTACGCCGCCCCGCCGCGCGAACCCGGCCGAAACAATGCGTTCTTGCTTGACACCAGGAAGGGCGCAGGGATAGCATTATCGAGCGGGTAAGGTCAGAGGCGGGAAGAAGGTGCCGCAATCCCTCCGGGTGGCTTGCGATGTGACAAGCCGTCCGGCAGTGCCCCCGAAGAATCCACGGAGTCCGAGCATGTGCCATAGCTGCCGCTGGACGAGCCGCCTTGCATCGGCCTCGGCGACGCTGATCGTGTTCCTCCTGTCGGGGCGCGCGTCGGCGGCCGTGGTGTTCGCCGACGGGTTCGAGGGCTACAACCTGGGCGCCCTGGACAAGAACGCCGCCGGCGGGCCGAACGCGGCCCCGAATGGCATCGTTCCGCCGCCCGGTTTCGATAACCCGTGGTTCGGCCCGAACCCGCCCAACGCACGGGTCATCGCCACGGAGGGCTCCGTGAACCCGCACGCCGGCAATCGGATGATCCGCGGCGTCCCGGATGATATCCACCCGGGACCTGAACAGGACCAGAACTGGTACAACCTCGCCTACCGGCTGAACGGCGGCAGCGCCTTCGCGGGCGACGTCGCTCTGGATTGGTGGTTCTACGATCCGCTCGGCCCGGGCGGTACCGACTTCCGGGATTTCGTGGCGCTGGCGTTTTACGACACCGTGCCGAGCGACAGGGATTACCCGAACACCGGCGACCTGGCGATCGGTGTCACTCAGGTGCAGCGGCTCTCGCTCGGCGCCCCCTACTGGAACGCGCAGGACTTCGACCCCACCGTGTATCAGGCTTGGATCGTCGGCGCATCAGACGGCTACGGCGGAACCAGCTACTTCAACACGAACACGCCGCGTTCGGTCGGCTGGCATCACGGGCGGATCGTAGTCGGCCCGGCGCTGCCGAACGGGACGAACGACGTGAAGTTCTACATCGACGGCAGCCTGACGTTTGAACACAACTCCGTGACGGCGCTGGGTTACAACGCCATCGAGATCAATACGAAGTTCGGTCGCGTCAGCGGCTACTTCGACGACATCCGCTTTGAGGCGGCCCTTGAACCGGACGCGGACGGCGACGGCGTTCCGGACGCGCAGGACAACTGTCCAAGTACGTACAACCCCGATCAGGCCGACACGGACGGCGACAGCATCGGCGATGCGTGCGACCTGTGCTCGAACACGCCCCCCGGCGGACGGATCGAGGCAAACGGGTGCTCGCCGGGGGACTTCGATCACGACGGCGATGTGGATCTCGCCGACTTCCTCACGTTCCAGGGATGTTTCAACGGTCCCAATCGTCCTCCGCGCGATACCTGCGAGGTCGACGCCGACCTCGACAATGACGGGGCGGTATCGTTGACCGACTTCGGGATCTTGCAGGACTGTTTCAACGGTCCGAACCGCCCGCCGAAGTGCCGGTAGCCGCGCGACGACGGGCGGCACCGCCATGTCGGGCTGCGGGGGACCGCGTCTGCCGCTGCCATGCGGCGGCGGCCGCTTGTAAGTGCCGTAGCCACCTCATAACATAGGAACACCGTCGGCGTCTATGCCCTCAGAAGAAGGGAGCGCACGATGACCGATCTCGATCGAACGGTGCGCCTTGCGCAGCGCCGCCTCTGGATGAATCGCTGGTTGCGGCTGCTCGGGTGGTCGGCGACGGCCGCCGCCGGCGCCTACGTCCTCGTCGCCCTGCTCAATAAGCTTCTCTCGCTGACGGAGCACCCGTGGTTCTACCCCGGTGCGGCGCTGGGTGCGGCTGGCGTGGCGATGCTGATCTCGGTGGTGTGGCTCATTGCCACGCGGGAGGACCGCCCCACCGCCGCCGCCGCGCTGGACCAGGCCGCCGGGCTGAAGGAGCGCATCAGCAGCGGCCTCTACTGCGCCGGTTCCACCGATCCGTTCGCGCAGGCCGTCCGCGAGGATGCCCAGCGCATCAGCCGGTCGATGTCCCCCAAATCTCACCTCCGGATCGTGTTTCCGCGATCGGGGCACTATGCGTTCGCAACCATCGCGATCGCGCTGCTCGTCTCGTTCGCCATCCCGCCCCTGGACCTGCTCGGCCGCCAGGAGGAGCATCGGGTAGCGGAGATCCGCCAGGAGGGCGTCAAACAGACCCGGGCCGTCGTTGTCAAGACATTCGAACAGGTGAAGAAGCTCGCCAACGAGAACCCGCTGCTGCAGAAGATGGACGGCCTGAAGGAGCTGGACGCGCTTGCGGAGCCGCAGGCCGAATCGCCGCTTGCCGTGAAGCAGGACGCCATCAAGAAGATCGACAATCTCGTCAAGAACGTCCAGGAGCAGCAGGCCCGGGCCGAGCGGGAGCGGGTCGAGGCAGTCAAGAAGATGCTGCGGCGGGCCAGCGACCTGCAACAGAACCGGGACAGCGCGATGGACAAGCTCAACAAGGCCATGGCCTCCGGCGACTTCCAGGCAGCCCGCGAGGCGATCCGGCAACTTCAGGAGAAGCTGGCACAGACCCCGCAGACTCCGGAACAGAAGCAGGCGGCCGAGGCACTCAAGCAGCAACTCGCCCAGATGGCCGAGCGACTTGAGAAGGCCGCTGCCGCCCAGGCGCTCGACCGGAAGCTCGCCGAAGAGCTCCAGAAGGCCGGCATCGACGCGAAGGAAATCGAGAAGAAGCTTGCCGGCCTCAGCAAGGAGGACCTCCAGAAGCTCGCCCAGCAGCTCCAGCAGAAGGGCCTGACGCCGCAACAGGCGCAGGAACTCGTCAAGAAGCTTCAACAGCAGAGCGAGGCCCGCCAGGCCTGCCGGAGAATGGCCGACGGCCTGGCAAAGGCCGCACAGGGCATGAACCCGGCGGGCGGCGGCGCGGCCGGCGGCGCACAGGGCCTCGCCATGGCGGCGGACCAGCTCAGCGAACTCGAACAGGCCCAGCAGAACCTCGACCAGCTCCAGCTTGCCCTCGACAATCTCGAGGACATGAAGTCACAGCTCGGCAAGCCGTGCAGCCAGTGCAACGGCACCGGCATGTGCAACGGCAAGCCGTGCTCCGCCTGCAACGGCAGCGGGTGTTCCATGGCTGACAAGCCCGGCCGCGGGGGATCGGGCGGCGGGATGGGAAGTCTTGGTCGCGGTCAGGGCGGCATTGCCCCCGTCTCGGAGACGTCGTTCCGCACGAAGCGCGAGCGGACCCCGGTCATCACGGGCCGGGGCAGCCTGATCGGCCAGAGCTGGGTGGAAGGCGAACAGATCAAGGGCCGGGCTACTGCGGAATATGTCGACACCGCAATCTCCGCGGAGCGCAATGCGGCCGAGGCCATTCACGAGGAGAAGATCCCCCGGCAGTACCGCAAGACCGTCGGGACGTATTTCAAGCGCATCGCCGAGGATGCGAAAAACGCCGCGGGTACCGGGTCCGCCACGACGCCGGGCGGCCAGAAGTGACTCAATGCGAACCCACGGAGAAGGCGTCAGACCGGGTACCCTCGGCGTACCGGCAACGCGTCTCGCACGCTGCCGCACTATGCCTAGGATCCGTGCGTCATCGCCATGCGGGGGTGTCTCTTCGTTGCTCCATCGGTTCGTCGCCTGCGTCCTTGCTTGCCCGCTTCTCGCGGGATGTGGCGGAAAGACGCCCGGCGGCTCGAAGCCGGAGCTGGTCTTCGGGCAGACGGGGCTCGGCCCGGGCGACTTCAGCTATCCGCGGGCAATCGCCATCGCACCCGACGGCTGCGTCTTCGTCATCGACAAGACCGCGCGCGTGCAGCGGTTCAACTCGCAGGGCCGGTACGAACACGGCTGGCGGATGCCGGAATCGGAGGCGGGCAAGCCGACCGGCATAACCGTCGACCGGGAGGGTCGCCTGCTCATCGCCGACACGCATTATCACCGCGTGATGATCTACGACCGCGAGGGCACGCTCCTGGGGCGGTTCGGCGAGCGCGGCTCGGGGCCGGGGCAGTTCGAGTTCCCGACGGCGGTCGCGGTCGATGGCGACGGATTCCTCTATGTGAGCGAGTATGGTGGAAACGACCGCATCAGCAAGTTCACGCCGGACTGCCGGTTCGTGATGTCGTTCGGCGGGCCCGACGCAGGGGAGGCATCGCTGCTGCGCCCGGAATCGCTCGATTTCGATGCCGGTCAGACGCTGTGGGTGGCAGACGCCTGCCACCACCGCCTGTGCCGCTTCTCGCGAGAGGGTAAGCTCCTCTCCACGTTGGGCGGCGAAGGCTCCGGGGCCGGCCAGTTGCGCTATCCGTACGGCGTCCGGGTCTGCCGCGACGGGAATCTTCTCGTGACGGAGTTCGGCAACAACCGGGTGCAGATGCTCACGCCGCAGGGCCGCAGCCTCTGGACGTGGGGCACGGCCGGTCGGGAACCGGGCCAACTTGCGTATCCCTGGGCCGCGGCAATCAGCAGCGATCAGCGTGTGTACGTGGTAGACTCCGGAAACAACCGGATACAGGTGTTCAGGCTGTGAGTCAAGGAGAAAGCAGAAAGCGAGAAATGAGCGGGGCCGGGCCGCTTCTCGGCTTTTCCGCTTTTCCGCTTCTTCGCTTTTCCGTTTTTCATGGCGTGGCCTCTTTCATTTGACCAGCCCTGGTGGCTGCTGCTCGGTCTGACGATCCCGGTGATCGCCCTGGTGTCGCAGCGCGCCCTGAACAGCCTGGACGCGCCACGGCGGGCCCTGGCCATCATCCTGCGATGCCTGCTGATTGCCCTGTTCGCCCTGGTCCTCGCGCGACCCCAGCGCGTGATGCGAACCGATCGGCTCGCCGTCTTCTTTCTGATCGACCGGTCCCGCAGCATCCCGGACGAACTGCGGACGCGCGTCGAGGAGTATGTCCGCCGCAGTGCCCGGCTCGGCGAGCGAGCGGACAAGCTGGCGGTCATCGGCTTCGACGGCGACGCGGACATCGATCTGCCGCTGAGCCATACCGGAGGCGACATCGCCTCGTTCGGATCCCCCATTCAGCCGGACCGGACCGACATCGGCCGCGCCGTCCGCACCGCCCTGGCCAGTTTCCCCGAGGGATACGGACGTCGCATCGTCCTCGCCACCGACATGAACCAGAACGTCGGCGACATCCTCGCCGAGGCCCGGGCCGCCGCCGCGAACGACGCCGTCATCGATATCCTCCCTCTGCGTTACGACTACCAGAACGAGATCCTGTTCGACCGGCTGGTCGTGTCCGCGCAGGCCCGGCGGGATACCCGCATCCCGCTTCGCATGATCATCAGGAGCCGCCGCCCGACACGCGCGCGCCTGCGGATCCTCCACAACGATCGGCCGATCGAGATCCGGGACAACATCGTCGAGCTGACGGGCGGCATGCGGCCCGAGGCCCTGCCGGCGATTCCGATCCTTGTCACCTCAGGCGGCGTCCATCGGTGCGAGGCCCGCATCGAGCCGCTCGACCCGACGGCGGATACCCTGCCGCAGAACAACGTGGCCTCGGCGTTCACGATCGTCGAGGACCGGGGCAAGGTGCTCATCCTCACGAACGAGGAAAAGGGGATGGAGGAAAACCAGCCGCTCCTGGAAGCCCTGCAACGGGAGAAGGTCGATGTGGAGATGTCCACCCCCGGCCGGATGCCCGTGGACCTGCTCACGCTCCAGGAATACGGGGCCGTGATCCTCGCCAACGTCGCCGCCGACCGCTTCACCGAGGAGCAGAAGCAGGGCCTCGCGAGTTACGTCCGCGACATCGGCGGCGGCCTGATCCTGACCGGCGGGGACCAGAGCTTCGGCGCGGGCGGATGGATCGGCTCGCCCGTCGAGGAGATCAGCCCCGTCAGTTTCGAGGTGAAACACAAGAAGGTCATTCCACGCGGGGCGCTCGTCATCATCATGCACAGTTGCGAGATCCCCCGCGGCAACTACTGGGGCGAGCAGGTCGCGATCGCCTCGGTCAGGACGATCAGCTCGCTCGACTACATCGGCGTACTCGCGTACTCGTGGTCGCCCGGCGGTGTGAACTGGGAGGTGCCGCTGCAGACCGCCACGAACAAGGACGCGATCATCAGCAAGATCAAGCGAATCCAGATCGGCGACATGCCGGACTTCGCGACGACGATGGACATGGCCGTCAAGGGCCTCATGGGTCTGCAGGGCGTCGCACAACGCCACGTGATCATCATCAGCGACGGCGACCCCTCGCCCCCGAGCGGTGCGACGCTGCAGCGGATGGTCAGGCCCCAGATCACGTGCTCGACGGTCGGCATCGGCTACGGCCAGCACGTAATGGAAAGCACGCTCCGCCAGATCGCCAAGGCTACGAACGGCCGCTTCTACGCCTGCAAAAACCCCAACCAGTTGCCGCAGATCTTCGTCAAGGAGTCGAAGGTCGTCCGGCGATCGCTGATCGACGAAACCCCCTTCGAGCCGAAGCTGGTCTACGACCTCGCCGAAACGGTGCGGGGTCTCCGCAACGTCGCATTCCCGACGCTCAAAGGGCTGGTTCTGACGACGCCCAAGCCGGCCGCCATCGAAATGCCGCTGGTCCGGTCCGGCGGCGACGGCGACGACCCGCTCATGGCCCAGTGGCAGTACGAACTGGGCAAGGTCCTGGTGTTCACATCGGGGCGATGGACGAGCTGGGGCGAGTCGTGGAAGTCCTGGGACCGCTTCGGGGCGTTCTGGGCGCAGGTGGTGCGCTGGGTCCTGCGCGCACCGGGCTCAAGCGACTTCGACGTGGTCACGCGGCTGGAGGGCGACAAGGGGCGGATCGTGATCGAGGCCCTGAGGCAGGACGCCTCTTTCCTGAACAACATGACATTCGACCCTCGCTTCAGCCGGGTCATCACTCCAGACTTGACGACCAAGCCCCTTCGGCCGGTTCAGACCGGCCCGGGGCGGTACGAAGCCACGTTCGATGCCAAGGACAACGGGAACTACCTGGTCGGCCTGAAGTATGACGCCCCCAACCACGAAGGCGGCATCCTGCGCACCGGCCTGACGATGCCGTATTCCCCCGAGTACCGCGAGCTCAGCGCGAACCTCCCGCTCATGGACCAGGTCCGCTCGGCGACCGGCGGGCGGATGCTGACGATGGATCCCCTGATCGACGACGTGTTTCACTACAAGCGGCCGATTACGCTGTCGCGCCGGCCGATCTGGCGGGAAACGGTCCTGTGGGCGCTGCTGCCGCTGTTCCTGCTCGATGTGGCCGGCCGCCGGCTCGCCTCCGCACTGGCGATGTCCATCTACGCCGAGGCGACCATTCTGGCCGTGCTGCTCGGGCTCTGCATCACCACGCACGCGTTGGGGTGGGGCTACGTCGGCGCGGTCATCCTCGCCGAGGTCGTCGGCTGGACCGTCCGCAAGGACTACATCCTGCCGGCGATCCGGTTCTTCACGCATTCGGTCTGGGCGCTCGGCCGTGCCGGACAGCGCAGCACCGAGTCGCTGGCCCAGCTCAAGACGGCCAAAGACCGGGTCCGCGGCGAGATGGCCGAACCGCCGAAGCGGGCGGAACGCGAGGCGGAGGATGAGCAGGCCTCAATCCCGCTCGAACCGGCGCCGGATCGCAGCGCCCGCTTCGACGTGGGCGATCAGAAGGCGGCCGAGGCGGCCGGCGACCTGACCGAGGCGCTGGGGGGCGCGAAGCCCGACGCAATGCCCGCCGGCGGCCGCCGCCCCGGCGGAAAAGCGAAGGGCCAGCCGACATCGCAGAGCGAGATGACGGCTCGCCTGCTCAAGGCGAAGCGGCGGGCGCAGCAGGATATGGACGCCCGTAAAGAAAAAGGTGAATAAGATCGTTCGTTGTGCGTGGTTTCCTGTCGGTTGTGCGTTGTGCTTCGAAAGTCGCACGGAGCCGCCACGAACAACTGACAACGCACAACTGACGACAGACAATGGATCGCAGGAGACGTAGTATGAATGCAAACGGCATCGATCCGAAGGTGGAGAAGGCCTGCGAGGAGTTCCGCCGCAAGTACGCCGCCATCCGCGGCGAAATCGCCAAGGCGATCGTCGGCCACGAGCACATCGTCGACGGCGTGCTGACCTGCCTCTTCGTCGGCGGCCACGCGCTTCTCGAGGGCGTACCGGGACTGGGCAAGACGTACCTGATCCGTTCGCTCGCCCAGGCGTTGAGCCTGCGGTTCAACCGCATCCAGTTCACGCCCGACCTGATGCCCGCGGACATCATCGGCACGAACGTCATCATGGAGGACCAGGCGACGGGCCGGCGCGAGTTCCAGTTCCAGAAGGGCCCGCTCTTCACGCAGATGCTCCTGGCGGACGAGATCAACCGCGCCACGCCCAAGACCCAGTCGGCCCTGCTCGAGGCGATGCAGGAGCACGCCGTCACTGTCGCCGGGCACCGGTACGTCCTCGAGGAACCGTTCTTCGTGATGGCCACGCAGAACCCGATCGAGCAGGAGGGAACGTACCCGCTGCCCGAGGCGCAGCTCGACCGGTTCTTCTTCAAGCTCATCGTGGAGTACTCGAACCGCGAGGAGCTCAAGACGATCCTCAATCGGACCACGACGGGCCACCAGCCGGACATCAAGCCCGTGATGACGCAGGAGGAGATCATCGGCTCGCAGCGCCTCGTGCAGCGGGTCGTGATGGCACCGCACGTGCAGGACTACGCGATCCGGCTCGTCCTGGCCACGCACCCGAACGGCGAGTTCGCTGTTGAGGCGACCAACAAGTACGTCCGCTGGGGCTCCAGCCCGCGCGGGGCGCAGTCGGTGACGCTGGCCGCCAAGGTGCAGGCGCTGCTCGACGGCCGATTCAATACGAGCTTCGGCGACGTGAAGGCCGTATTCATCCCTGCCATGCGCCACCGCATCCTGCTCAACTTCGAGGGCGAGGCGGAGGGCATCAGCACGGACGACGTGCTGGCGGAGATCCTGGAACGGACGCCGACCATGACGGAGGCGGCAGCGTGAAGCCGGGTTCCGGGGCCCGGTAGAGGAAAACGCTGACCGGTCTTCCGGAACCCGACTCGGTGAGCTTGCGAGTATCAGCCATGCCCACGGCGACATCGAACAAGGACGAACTGCTGAGCCCCGAGTTCATGGCGAAGCTCGAGCAGCTCGACATCATGTCGCGCAAGATCTTCATCGGACGGATGAAGGGCGAGCGGCGGAGCAAGCGGCGCGGGCAGTCGGTCGAGTTCGCCGACTATCGCAACTACGTCGTCGGCGACGACCTGCGCTTTCTCGACTGGAACATCTACGCCCGCCTCGAGCGGCTCTTCCTCAAGCTCTTCCTCGAGGAGGAGGACCTGCACATCAGCATCCTGCTCGACACGAGCAAGTCCATGGACTGGGGCGACCCGCACAAGGGCCTTTACGCCAAGCGGGTCGCGGCCGCCCTGGCCTACGTCGGCCTGATCAACTACGACCGCGTCAGCCTTTACGCGTACTCCGGCTCGCTCGACGCCCAGATGGCCGGCATCCGCGGCCGGCGCCTCATGCACCGCATCGTCACGTTCCTCCAGGAAACCCGCTTCGAGGGCTCCAGCCACCTCGCCGCCGCCTGCAAGACCTTCGCCCTGCGCCACCCGCAGCAGGGCGTGCTGATCATCCTGAGCGACTTCTTCGACAAGGGCGGCTTCGAGAGCGGCCTGCGTTACGTCCTCGGGCGCCATCTCGACGTCTACGCGATCCAGATCCTCGCGCCGGATGAGATCGAGCCGAAGCTCGCCGGCGACCTGCGGCTCCGCGATGTGGAAGATGCCGACGTCGCCGAGGTCACCGTCAGCCGCGCCCTGATCAACCGCTACAAGCAGAACCTGCAGGCGTACTGCGCCGGCCTCCGCGAGTACTGCACCCGCCGCGGCATCTGTTACGCGTTCACCAGCACACAGGTGGCCTTCGATCAGCTCGTGCTCGGCTACCTCCGGCAAAGGGGGCTGCTGCGATGAACTCCCCCACCAGCCTGGTAGGGTCCGCTGTGCGGACGCAACGCCGCCAAATGGTCCGCGAAGCGGACCCTACTCTGTACCTCGTGCTCGGCTACCTCCGGCAAAGGGGGCTGCTGCGATGAACTCGCCCATCAGCCTCCTCGCTCCGTGGTCCGCGCTCGTCGCCGCCGCCGTGATCCCGCCGCTGGTGTTGCTCTACTTCCTCAAACTCAAGCGGCGCGAGCAGCCGGTCTCCTCGACGCTGCTCTGGAAGCGGGCCGTGCAGGACCTCCAGGTGAATTCGCCGTTCCAGCGGCTCCGCAACAACCTGCTCCTGCTGCTCCAGATCCTCGTCCTGCTCCTGGCCGTGCTGGCGATCACCGAGCCGATATGGAAACGGGCGAAGGCACGCGAGAAGACAATGATCGTCCTCGTGGACCAGTCCGCCAGCATGAGCGCGGTCGAGGCGGACGGCCGCACCCGGCTGGAGAAGGCAAAGGAACTCGCCCGGCAGATGGTGGACGACATGGGCTCCAACGACCAGATGATGGTCGTGGCCTTCGCTGAGCGGGCCCGCACAGTCGCCAGCTTCACGGACGACAAGACGCTGCTCAAGAGGCAGATCGACGCCATCGAGCCGACCGACGCCCCCACGCGCCTCCGCGATGCGCTGACCCTGGCACAGGCCTACTCCACGCCGGTCGGCGAGGGCATCGGGGTAACGTCCAGCCCCCTTGCGCCGGCACACCTCATCCTGCTCTCCGACGGCCGGATCGCCGACGCCGCGGAACTCACGCTGCGGCGCGGCACGATGGAGATGGTTTCCGTCGGCGAGGCGGCGAACAACGTGGGCATCGTGAACATGGACATCCGGCGGAACTACGAACAGCCGGAGAAGGTCAACGTGGTCGTGCGGGTCCGCAACTTCGGCCCCGAGCCCGTATCGCGGGACCTGTCGCTGTTCATCGACGGCGAGATGAAAGAGGTGCGCGCCCTCGGCACGCTGGCGGCGAACATGAGGAATACCGCCAGCGCCCCTGCCGAAGCCGCCGAACCGCCGGACATGCCGCCAGAGGGCAGCGAGATCGTCGCGGTGTTCGACATCGCGCATGAGACGGCCGGGCGGATCGAGGCGCGGCTCAGCGGCTCCGACGCCCTGCCGGCCGACGACCGCGCGTTCGGCACGATCGACGCGCCCCGGCCGGTCTCCACGCTGCTCGTCACGCGGGGCAATTACTTCCTCAAACTCGCGCTGTCGGCGCTGCCAGGACAGCCGCCGGTGATCCTCTCGCCGGAGCAGTACGAGGCGGCGAAGGACGAGGAACTGCTCGCCGACGGCCGGATGCGGTACGATGTCGTCGTCTTCGACGCGTACAGCACCGACCGCCTGCCTCCCGGTAACTACATATTCTTCGGAGGCGTCCCGAAGCTCGACGACGTGAAGATCACCGGCGAGGTGAGAAACGGCCTGTTCGTGGACTGGGACAACACGCACCCGATCCTGCGGCACGTCGTCGTCGAGCTGATCCACGTGCTCCAGTGGAACCGGCTCGAAATGCCCCGGGAGGCACAGACGCTCATCGAGGGAACCGACGGCCCGGTCCTGTCGCTGCTCGGGCGCGACCGGCGGCAATACCTCATCTGCGCGTTCAGCCTCTTCGACCCCGCGCGCGAGCACCTCAACACCTCGTGGGTAATCGACGTGCAGGGGTTCCCGGTCTTCATGTACGACGCCGTGCAGTTCCTCGCCGGCAACATCAGCGCGGGCGGCAACCGGAGCTTCCCCCCGGACGCCGCGGTCGCGATCCCCGCCAAGCCCGGGGCGAAAGCCGTGGCCGTGCGCCGCCCCGACGGCTCGAAGGAGAGCGCCCCCGTCCGCGAGGACGGCGCGGCCTACTATGCGAACACGACCCGGACAGGCTTCTACATCCCCGAGAACGCGGCCGGCGACAACGCCGCCTTCGCCGTGAACCTGTTCGACGACCACGAGAGCAACATCCGCCCCCGTCCGCAACTCCAGCTCGGCGCCGAGAAGATCACCGGCGCCGCCGCCGCCGAACGCGTCAACCGGCCCCTCTGGCCCTACCTGATCCTCGCCGCCCTGCTCGTCTCGTTCGTGGAGTGGATCATCTACAACAAACGGGTGTTTGTGTAACCGCGCGGCGAAAGCGAAGGAGTAAGAAAGCGCAGAAGTGGAACGAGAGGCGTCGGCCCGATCGTTTTCGCTTTCCCGCCCTTCCGTTTGCCCACTTTTCCTACACGTCGATCATCGCCGCATCCGTGGAGTCGGCCTTGGCCAGGACCGCAACATACACCGCTCGCGCCCCGGCCTTCTTGAGGACACGGACGTTCTCCTGAATCGTCGCGCCGGTCACCATCACGTCATCCACCAGGCAGAACGTCCGCCCCTCCACGCGCGCCCGCCGGCGCAACGCGAACACCCCGCGGACATTCGCCCGCCGGTCCGTCGCCGACAGGCCGATCTGGCTCCGGCCACGCCTCGGGCGTGCCAGCGGACGCTCCACCCGCAGCCCCAAGGCCCCCGCCGCCGCACCGGCCAACGCGCCCGTCGAAAAGAAGCCCCGCCGGTACCGCACCGTCCAGGGGCTCGGCACGGGCACGACCGCATCGAGTTCACCGCGCCAGCCTGCGCCCTCGATCCGAGCGGCCAGATACCGCCCCAGCACTCCATCCAGCCGCTGCTGCCCGGCAAACTTGTATTGACGGATCAGGCTCCTCACCAGGCCGGTGTACGAGGCGACCCGCACGAGGCCGTCGTGGGCAAATCGGTCCAGGCTGCAGCGCCCGCAACGACCGTCCACGACTTCATACGGCCCGGCGTCCCGCCCGCACATCGGACAGTAGGCCGCCCCGGTTGCCTCGAGCATGGCCGCCGCGCACGCATCGCACCACATCGCCCGGGGACCGAAGAGCACGGCGCGGCAGCCGAAACACGCCTGCGGAAACAGCGCATCCGCCACCGCGCTCCAGACCGTGTGCAACCGTTCCACCATCGCGCGCATCGGACTGACCCAACGCCGCGAGATTCGAACATGCTGAAAACGGGCCTCGGCCGACCAGGATACCGGCTGTCGCGCAGGCAACAAGTCGCGAGGCAACGGACCGCGACGCTGTCGTTCAGCCGTGGGTGTGGGTGAGGGAATCGACCTCGTGGCCCGCCGATCGTCGGCGCGTGTTACTCCCGCACCCTCTCCTTTGCCTTCTTCTTCCCCTTCTCCCTCTGCTTGTCCTTCTCGCCCGAAGGCGCACCCGTCGGTGCAGCCGGCTTACTCTCCGCGGCCGCCTGCCGGGCGTTCGCGAGCATCGCGTCGAACTTCGCCTTGTCACCGAGGAACTCCACGTGGCCGTCAGCATACGCCACGTTCGTGCCCTGGCCCCACGTGTCGAAGGCCTCGTAAACAATGAGCGACTGCGGGTCAATCTTGTTGAGCGGCACGCTCGGGCGGATGTAGACGTATGCGTCCTTCCTCTCCGGCTGCAGCGCGCTGATCAGTACTTTGGACGAGATGTACTTGCCGTCCACCAGGGCTTGCAGGTCCCTGGGGAACTCATCCTTGTGATCGGCAGCGTACATGTGGACGCCCACCATGAGCTGCTTCAGGTTACTCGCGGAAGCGGCCCGCCTCGCCAGCAGGCGCGCTCTTTCCAACGGCGGCGCGAGCGTGCGGGCGATCGTCGTCGTCAATGACTGGGCGTTCAGATCGAGCATCAGCCGATCGCGCTGCACCGTAGGCCGGAGCGCCGCGAGGAGCGTATCAAGCCCGGGGGCCGCAGGTTGGGCGAGCTTCGCCATCTGCTTGCCGGCCTCGTCGATGATCTTGTCGAGGACGCCCTTGAGAGCCTGGGCCGCCTCCGCATCCTGCGACTGGATTACGATCCGGCACGAGACCGCCGGCTTCGTCTCCACCGCAATCGTCGCCCACATCAGCCCGCGGGTAATCGCGGTGACGGGACCGCCGCCGATCTGCTCCGGCAGCGTCGGCATCATCTCCTCGACGACCCGCCGGTTGTCGGCGGTCGGGAGGACCAGCACCTGCGCGGCGGCATCGCCGGCCGTCTCGAATGCCCTGGCCAGTTCCGGGCGCGGCGCCGGTTTCATGCCACGGAGCCGTTCGAGCGTCCGGCGCGACCCCGCGAACATGGCCTGATCCACCTGCTCGCACACCATGTCCGGATAGGCGGCGCCGCTCTCGCCGGCCGGGGCGCTCGTCGGCCCGTCGGCCCTGCCGCTGCACAGCAGCGCCGCGATGGCGCGCGAGTCGGCACGCGAGGAGAGCGGCACGATGACGAATGGCTTATTGCCCTCCGGAAGATCGGCCAGGCTGGCGACGAGGTAGATGTCTCGCCCGCCCGCCCTCACGAAGTCCGCGATCCACTTCTGGGCGGTCTGCTTGACCTCGGCGAGACACGTCAGAGCTGGATGCGTCGCCGTCGCGTCCGGCTCGGCGTCCCGGACGATCGTCGTAATCAGCGACTCGATCGCATCCAGATCGACACGCGTCGTATCCACGTGCGCAACGGCGATCGTCTGCTCGTCGATGAACGGCGCGATGACTCCTGCCCGGTCGGCAGGCACGGGCGACTCCGCAGCCGATGTAATCGTCGGGGACAGAGCGACGGCAACGATCAAAACAACGTTGTTTCTCACGGTTCTTCTCCTGCGCGTAAAGGTCATTTTGTCAGCGTAATCTCATAATACATGCCATCTTTCGCGGATTGCCCGGCCGGGGCCGGTGAACGCAACGCCGCCGTCTCGCCGCTCAACTCATATTCGAAGTTCGAGCCGGTCACGGGGTCGCGGGGCAGAGGGACGATGTTGATCTCCGCGAGCGAGGCCGGGAGACGGCCGTCGCGAGCCGCCGCGTGCATCCGGATGGCCTCGACGCACTGCAGAGCCGCGATCTGGCGGTCGGGCTTCGGCGTCGCGATGTAGGCCCGGCTCAGCGGGGGCCGCCGTACTGTAAACGGATACGTCTGCACCTCGGACTCCTGACGGAGCCGCCTCTCCACTTCTTTCATCCCTTCGCACCCCTGCCAGTAGGGCAGGGCGAACCACTTGAAGAGTTCGTCACGCCAGCGGTCGTAGTGATCCAGCGCCGCCAGCAGGACGACCTGCTGGACGGGCATCGCCTCAACCTCCTGCGGCGAGCGACCGAGCGCGAGGAGATGCCGCTTCGCCGAGGGATACAGCTTGATCGTCCAGGCGACGCTGCCGAGGCGCTGCCCCCAGTTCGTCGCATCGAGACCCGACGCCGGGACGGAGCCCGCGAGCCTGAACACCTTGTCGCTCAATCGCTCGACCTGCCGGGGAGTCATAATCTCCGTGGAGAGGTCTCGCAGTTCCGGAACCGTAAAATACAGGAGGCACGCCTCGGTCTGCACCGCCGTCCGCAAGTCCACGAACGGCCGCGGCAGTTCCGCCAGGGCCCAGTACAGGTTCGGCGCATCCGGAGCCTGGACGAACTCGGCGACGCGGTCGGCCATCATGCTCGCGATCGCGGCGCCGACCAGGTCGTGTATCAGGTTCGGCGCGTCGCTGACGTGCCGCGCCATCGCGAAGCCGCCCTGGAGTGTGTCGAGTGCCTCGTCGTATCGATGCTCGCTGATCTCCAGGCGCGCCTTCACGGCCAGGAGCCTGGCCAGGCCGCGAAACCGGGACAACGCGGGCAGCCCCATGTTCAGGCCCTCGCTGCGAACCGGCAGGTCCCAGTGGCACCACTCACGATGCGTAGCGAGGCGCAGTTCCCGCAGGGTCCACTCGTGTTCATCCAGCGCCCGGCGAACCTCCTCACGAGGCAGATCACCGAGCGGCGCGGCAATCCAGTCCGAAAGCCTGTTGGCGAATCCCTCTTTCGCGGGATCGGTGAAGAGCTGTGCTGCCAAGTAGTACAGCGGCTCGGCGTTGCCGGGGGTCTGGTCGAGCACGCTCGGCAGAAGCCTGTACTTCAACGCGGGGCGTGGCTCGGCCGCCGGCCGTACCTTCAACTGAACAAGCTTCGCTTCTGCCCGCGGCAATTGCGATGCAGGCGCATCTTCGACGACCGCGCGCTGGGCGAGCGCCGGTGCGCCAACCCGCGGCAACGACGCCAGCGCGATCAGAAGGGAGAGCTTGAGGTACGGAATCCGGAGCGCCGTCCCCGAACCGCGTGTGTCGCGCGTCTGCGGAAAGGCCCTCGGAGCCCGATCGCGCAGCGCTGGACCATTCTGGGGCTGCCAAGCCCGGTTACCCGAATTGGTTTTCATGTGCGTATTCACAAGTGTTCTCCTGGCGCGACGAATCTCTCGATGCCCAACAGATCCCACAGGTCTTGCGAGGCCGCAGCCGCGTTCAGAAGCCGCTCGACCCGCGGCAGCGGTTCACCCGCGGCGGCCGATCCGCCCGGCAGATCCGGCAGCGCATCGACCCCGCGAATGAGCACCCCCTCACGCAGCCGGATATAGGCGGTCGCGCGCCGGGTCGGTGACTCGCGCGCGCCGGCGATCTCCGCATCCGCTCCGCGTGCAGGCCGGGCGTCCGCGACGCGCGCCGGCGCGCCTGCCTCCACGTACACGTATCGATCCACCTGCCTTGGCGCGGGCCGGATGAGCAGCGACGTCATCAGGGCCGCGGCGAACATGGCCGTGGCGCCCTGCCAGAACCGCTGTCGCCGGCCTCCTGCATGTTCGCCGGCGCGGTACATCAGGCAATCGCGATCAATCCCCGTGGCCGCCGGCCGCAACGCACCCAGCGCCGCTTCCAGCTCCCGCTCCGCCGGCGTCAGTCGTTCTTCGTTCTGCATGTCAGCTCCAACCTGCGTCGAATACCTGCCAGGGCCCCCTGGTAGCGCTTGAACACCGTCGAGACCGACTGGCCCACGATGTCGGCGATCTCCCCAAACGTCATGCCCGCCCAGATCCGCAACACCACGACCTCGCTCTCCTCCGAAGGCAGCGAAGCCAGCGCCGCCTGCGCGGCCCGCGCGTCGATCAGGTCGTCGGGGCGGACCTCGAACCAGTCCGGCTGTCGCAGGGCGCGCCGCTCCTCGTGCCTCGCCCGGCGGCCCTGCGAACGAAGCTGGCTGAGGGCGCCGTTCCGCACGGCCCGGAAGAGCCACGCCCTGATGTGGCCCGGCGCGGTTTGCTGCGCGGACAGGCGAATGAAGATGTCCTGGACCACATCCTCGGCCAGGTCCGCCTCGAGCCAGTGGCGCGCAAAAAGCACCAATACGGCCGCATACCGCTCAAACCACTCGCTCAATTGCGTCGGGCCAATCGATTCCATCATCTCGGGTCATGGGCTCATGGCGTTGTGCTCACATATTATTGACGCCGATCGAGACCCTTTTTTCACAAGAATCCGCAAGAGAACCGTCCCCCGGACACGTTTTTTTGCGCCCGGCCGCCGCAACGGATCCGGACGCCGGGGGCATTTCCGAACCCCGCGGACGAGCGAACCGCGGCGTCGCTTGACAAACCGCCGCATAATATGGACAAGGATACACGCGCCGACATTGAGATTCCGTATCGCACGAGGAGGATGCATGAGAATCGTTCGTTTCGTGGACCCGGCCGGCCATGTGACGCTCGGCGAACCGATCGACGTGCGAACGGCCCGACGGCTGCGCGGCGAGCTGTTCGGCCGGCTGGAACCGACGAACGAAACCGTGACCATCGGCAGGATGCTGCCCCCGGTCGATCCGCCCAACGTGTTCGCCATTGGCCTGAACTACCGTGCCCACGCGGCTGAGGGCGGCTTTGCGATCCCCGACGAACCGCTCGTATTCCTCAAGGCAACGACGAGCGTAATTGCCCACGGCGAGCCGATCGTACTGCCGAAATCGGCGCCCGACGAGGTCGACTATGAAGCCGAACTGGCCATCGTGATCGGCAAGAGCTGCCGCAACATCTCCGAGGCGCAGGCCCCCGGATATGCCCTCGGCTACACGTGCGCAAACGACGTCTCCGCCCGCGACTGCCAGATCCGCCGGGACAAACAGTGGGCCCGCGCCAAGAGCTTCGACACCTTCTGCCCGCTCGGACCGGTGCTGGTAACGGGCGATGCGATCAACCCGGACGACCGTCCGATACGCTCGCTTCTCAACGGCAAGGCGATGCAGGACTCGAATACGAGCGACCTGATTTTCTCGACGGCGAAGCTGATCAGCTACCTGTCGCACCAGTTCACACTGCGGCCGGGGACCGTAATCCTGACAGGCACGCCCGGCGGCGTCGGTGTGGCCCGCAAGCCGCCGGTCTTCCTGCGGCCGGGCGACACGATCGTCGTGCAGATCGACGGAATCGGCGAGTTGGCGAACACGGTTGTAGCGGAAGAATGAGAAACAGAGAAAATGGAACACTGAACGAGGTCTGGCGCCGGGCCGCTTCTCGTGTCTTCAGTTTTTCACTTTCTCCCTTTCGTGAACCTCGGAGGCTGTTATGTCTGACCCCATCAAGGCCGGAATCATCGGCTGCGACACGTCGCACGTGATCGCGTTCACCGAATGCTTCCACAACGAGAAGGCGAAGGACCACGTCCCCGGCGTGCGGATCGTCGCGGCGTATCCGTCGTTCAGCGACGACATCGAGTCGAGCAAGGGCCGCGTCAAGGAGTACACCGACAAGCTCCGCGAGAAGTACGGTGTGACGATCACGGACAGCATCGCCGACCTCGTCAAGATGGTGGACGCCGTCCTGATCGAGAGCGTCGACGGCCGGCGGCACCTGAAGGAGCTGCACGCCGTCGTCAAGGCCGCGGAGCCGGGCCGGCTGCCGCCGGTCTACGTCGATAAGCCGTTCGCCGCCAGCCTCGCCGACGCAAAGGAAATGGTCCGCATCATCAAGGAGAATAAACTCCCCTGTTTCAGCACATCGTCGCTGCGGTACCTGCCCGGCATTCAGGCGTTCCTGCGCGACGCCTCGCACGGATGGATCATGGGCTGCGACGCGTTCAGCCCCGCCACGCTCGAGTCGACCAACCCCGGCTTCTTCTGGTACGGCATCCACGGCGTCGAGATCCTCTACACGATCATGGGGACCGGCTGCAAGGACGTGCGCTGCACGAGCACGCCGGACGTGGATGTGGCCGTTGGTATCTGGGGCGACGGCCGCGTCGGCACGATGCAGGGCCGCCGCAAGCCGCCGCACGACTACGGCGCGATGGCCTACACGGAGAAGCGGGTGGTCTGCCTGATCGAGCCGCACACGTACGTGCCGCTGGTCCGCGAGATCGCCGCGTTCTTCAAGACACGCAAGGCGCCCGTGCCGATCGACGAGACGCTGGAAATCATGGCCTTCATCGACGCCGCCCTGACCTCCTCGAAGGCCGGGGGAAAAGAGGCCCCGTTGAGCCTGTAGCGGCCGGCGCCGGCGCCGCTATAATGGTGAACATGCCCGCGGGCCGGACAACCTGCTTCACACAATCCGCCGATGCGGCCCTGGCGAAGGACCGTGGCCGACGTCGCCGCTGTGTAATCGCCTCGGCGGCGATCGTCAGCTTTGCGGCCGTACTGGTTGTCTGCGCGCACCGGTCCGCGTCACCCGCGCGCGGCCACGCGCCGGCCCTGACGGCCTGCCACAGCGGCATGACGTGGACGGCCGTCCTTCCGGGCGCTCCGACAGCCCTGGCACGGGCATCCCGCCCGGCGCTGCACGCGACGTTCTGGGTGGGCCTGCTGAGCCTCGCATCCGGCGTCGCCGTCGTCCGGCTGGCCGCGTTCCTGCGGACGGTCCGAATCGGCAGCCGCTGCGGACACTGACCCGTCTCGCCCCGAGACGGCGACCGAAACGTCCGTGGCTTTCATTCTCCGCTGACCCCGGATGCTTAGACCATAGACCTGGAAACGAGACCATTGCGGATTGCCGCCGGCGGCCCGCGGACCGGCAATCATCCCCGCACGCGGGTGGCCGATCCGCAGTCCGCAATCCGGAATCCGAAATCAGAAGGGTAGACCAATGCCCGCAATCGAAGTGGTAGGAAAGGCGCTCAAGAAGATATTCGGCTCGCGCAACGAGCGGCTGCTCCGGCGCTACGGGCGCGTCGCGGACCAGATCGAACTGCTCGAACCGGAGCTTCGCGGCGACTACGACGAACGGTTCAACGCGCGCATCCGGCAGCTCGTGGAGGCCGGCGAACTGCCCGCGGAAATCGACCAGACGCCGATGGCCCGCCTGGCATGGTCGGCGGGCCGCATCGAGGAGCTCGAGCGCCGCGAACTCGCCCCACCGGGCCTGGCCGCGAAGGTTCAGGAAGTGCGAAAGGAGCTCAGCCGGCCTCTGGCGGCCAAAGCGCAGGAGATCAAGTGGCGGCTCGCCCCGCCGGAGCCGCTGGAGCAGATCGTTCCGGAAGCGTACCGCCTGTCGCCGGCCGAGAAGTGGGAGCGGCTGGTGTTCAACGGTGAGCCGCTGGAGCCGGCGCTGCCGGCCGACCTGCGCCACCGCGCGGCGGAGATTCAGGCACGGATCGAGCGAGGCGAGTCGCTGCAAGGCCTTGTGCCGGCGGAGTGCCTCGAGGCGGACGTAGAGCGATGGAAGGCACGGCTGGCGAAGGGAGAGGCGTTCGAGTCGTTCCTCCCCGCCGAGCTGCGGGATCGGGCGGAGGAGTTCCGGCTGCGGATGGCCCCGGCGGAGCCGGTGGATGAGCATCTGCCGATGGCCTTTGCACTCGTCCGCGAGGCCTCGCGTCGCGTGCAGGAGCATCGGCACTTTCACTGCCAGTTGATCGGCGGGCAGGTACTGTACCACGGCTGCGTCGCGGAGATGAAGACCGGCGAGGGCAAGACGATCGTCTGCCACCTGGCGGCGTTTCTGAAGTTTCTGGAGGGGCTGAAGGTCCACATCGTCACGGTGAACGACTATCTCGTGAGGCGGGACGCGGAGTTTGCGCGGCCGATCTTCGACCTGCTCGGGGCGACGGTCGGCTACATTCAATCCGACGTGGACCCGGGCGGGTACGAAGGCATCCGCAAGGCGCAGTACGCCTGCGACGTCACATACGGGACGAACAACGAGTTCGGCTTCGACTACCTCCGGGACAACATGAAGATGCGGGCGTCGGACCAGGTGCAGGGGCGTCTCGATTACGCGATCGTGGACGAAGTCGACTCGATCCTGATCGACGAGGCGCGAACGCCGCTGATCATCTCGGGACCGGCCCGGGGCGACCCGAACGACTACAAGGCGGCGGACGATTACGCCCTCGCGCTCGTCGAGGAACAGAAGCGGGTAAACGCGGAGACCCGCCAACGGATCGCCGAGTGGGACCGCCGGGGCGTGCCGGAGGAGTTCCGGAAGCACCCGAAGTTCGAGGATGCTTTCAAGCGGTTCAAGGTGGATCCGTACATGCTGACAGAGGATGAGGCCGAGGCGATCGGACACCGGCAGTACTTCGTGGTCCAGCGCGACCGCAAGCAGGTGCACCTCACCCACGAGGGCGTCGAGCTGGCCGCGAAAAAGTCGGGGCTGGGCAGCTTCTACGTCGAAGAGAACATGAACTGGCCTCACCTGATCGAGAATGCGCTGCGGGCCCGCGTCGTGTACGAGAGGGACAAGGATTACGTCGTCCAGAACCGCGAGGTGGTCATCGTCGACGAGTTCACCGGTCGGTTGATGCACGGGCGGCAATGGTCGGACGGGCTTCATCAGGCCGTCGAGGCCAAACACCGCAACGAGGCGGAAATCAAGCGGGAGACGCAGACCCTCGCCACGATCACGCTCCAGAACTACTTCAAGCTCTACACGTCGCTCGCGGGCATGACGGGCACGGCGATGACCGAGAGCGACGAGTTCATGAAGATCTATAAGCTCGAGGTCGTCGAGATCCCGACAAACCGGCCGGTAAACCGGAACGAACACAACGACCGGATCTACAAGACCACGCACGACAAGTACGCCGCGATCGTCGACGAGATCTACCACATGCATCGGCGCGGGCGGCCGAACGACCCGTTCCTGCTCGCGACGATCTTCGAGCGGCTCCTGCCGATCTGCCGGGCGCACCAGCCGCAGGACGTGCCAAAGCTCGAGGAGGCGCTTCGCCGCTTCAACGCGGCGGAGAACCAGGATCCGAACGTCATCGACTTCATGTGCGAGACGTACGACGCGGTGATGGGCGAGCTGGCCATGGGCCGGCCCATCCTGGTCGGCACGACGAGCGTCGAGAACAGCGAGATGCTCCGCGGGCAGCTCCTGCGGACGTACCCGCAGGACTTCCCGCCGAAGGCCGCCAAGAGCAAGGAAAACGAGGGTCTCGAGGTCCTCAACGCGAAGTACCACGAGCGCGAGGCGGAGATCGTCGCCCTGGCCGGCCAGCGGTACGAGTCGAAATCCGCCCGGCACCGCCTCGGCCGCGTCACCATCGCCACGAACATGGCCGGCCGCGGCACCGACATCAAGCTCGAACCGGAAGTCGTGTATGCGAAGTGCAAAGGATCGCTGGCCTACGAACCCGACGTGGAGCGGCAGGCGCGCCGACCGCTCTTCTGGCGGGAGCGGAATCCGGACGGCACGCCGAAAGTCGGCACGAAGTGCTGCATCCACTGTCCGGACTACGACGGCGTCTGCGCGCACTGCTGGAAGCCGAGGCTCGATCCGCGGTTCCCGGAGCTTGGTCGCAAGATCTGCCCGCTGAACGCCCCGTGCGGGCTCCACATCGTCGGCACGGAGCGCCACGAGGCACGGCGCATCGACAACCAGCTCCGCGGGCGGTCCGGACGCCAGGGCGACCCGGGCTCGGCGCGCTTCTTCCTCTCCCTCGAGGACGACCTGCTCAAGCTCTTCATGCCCGACTGGATGCTCAAGATGATGGAGAAGCTCGGGTTCGTGGAGGGGGTGAGCCTCGAGGACAGGCGGATCAGCAAGGGGATCGAGCGGGCGCAGAAGAAGGTCGAGGAGCGGAACTTCTCCACCCGAAAGCACCTGCTCGAGTGGGACGAGCCGATGGACTTCCAGCGGAAGGCGTTCTACCGGGAACGCCAGCGGGTCCTTACCGCCCGGACGGAAAGCGGACTCGTCCGCAAAATGATCGACGACGCCGTCGAGGAGGCCGCCCGGCGATTCCTCTCCGAAGACTACGCGGCCGAATCCGTCGCGAACTTCTGCCGTGACAGCCTCAAGCTCGACATCTCGGCCCACTCGCTGGCCGGCCTGGAGCCCGGGGAGATGCAGAAGGTCATCCGGGACGCCCTGCTCGACAAGGTCCGCGACGACGTGACGAACGTGATCGGCGAATACATCGACCCCGATCTGCCGCCGGAGGAGTGGGACGTCCGCGGCCTGAGCCGCTGGGCGGCAACGCTCGGCGCGTCGGTCACGGAAAACCAGCTCCGCAGGATGGCTCCCGACGACATCGAGCAGATGCTGCTCGAGTCCGGCGAGAAGCACGCGGAGGAGGTCTCCCTCGACTGGGTCGAGGCCTATGTCGATCCGGACCGCGGGCTTCACGATCTCGTCTTCTGGGCAAACCGCACCTTCGGCCTCGCGATCGAGCTCGGCCGGCTGCCGAGCCGCGAGCCGGCGACCGTCCGCGCCCATCTGCGAGAGCAGATCCACTCCGCCTATGACCGCCGGCGCGCCGTCTTCCCCGTGGAGTGGATCATCGAGGAGGCCTACGCGCGACCCGCCCACGCCGGCGGCCACGACATCCGTTCGGGCCACGCGATCACAGCCGGATGGGCCAACGCGAAGTACGCCTGCCGCTGGACGCCGGAGTCGATCGAGCAGACGTATGGCAGCGACATCCAGAAGATCGGCGATGCACTCCTGGCGCTCCAGTACGAATACCTGATGCCGAAGGACGGCGAGGGACCCCTCGCGCGGGAGGTGGACCAGGCCATCGAGCGTTGTGCGGGCAAGCCCGCCAAGCTGCGGCAATGGGCGAGGGAACGCTTCCGCGACGCCCTGGATGAGTCCATCTTCGACACCGCGCAGGCCGGCACCGCGAACCTCCGCGCCGCCCTGATCGAGACGGGGCGCGAGTGGCTCTGCTGGGAATTCAACCGGTTCGAATGCGCCCTGCTGCTGCGATCTTATGACGAGGCGTGGATGGACCACCTCCTCGAGATGGACCATCTCAAGTACGCGATCATGCAGCGACCGCTTGGCGGCGACCAGACGCATCCACAGAGCCAGTACGCGATCGAGGGCCGCGAGTACTTCGAGAAGATGTGGGGCCGAATCCGCGGGCTGGTCCTTGATCGGATCCTGCGCGTACGGCCGTCGGGCGCCGTGGAAGGCCGCTCGATCTACCAGGCCGTCGAGGTCCGCCATGATGAAGCGGTCGGCGCGGGCTTCAAGGGCGTCACCGGCGTCGAGCCGCAGCCGGGTCTGGAGGCACAGGGCGAAGTCCGCGTTACCGAGCCGATCCGGCGGACACAGCCGCGCGTCAAACCGAACGACCCCTGCCCGTGCGGCTCGGGCAAGAAGTACAAGAAGTGCCACGGGAGCCGGGCGGCGAAGATGTGAGCCGGCGCTCAGTTGCAGGGCGCAGGATGCCGGGCACACGGTGCGGACTTCAGGGACGCTATGGGTAGCCCGCCTTCCGTGAAGGCGGGCCCGCGATCCCGATTCGCTGCCCGGCGCAGCCAGGGAGTCTCGACCCTTCGTTCGAGGAACGCGCGCGCCCGGAGCCGCATGGCACGCACAGAGACCTCATCCTCGCATACCCGCGCATCGCAGAGGTTTCTCGGGCCGAAGGCCGGCTGACGGACCAGCCCCTTGAGGAACGGTCACGACCGCTCCCTGCCGCCCCCCCATTCATATCCAGCCCGTTTCCAGTGGCCTTCTCGCCTACTTGCCCGTAACGCGAGCGTTGCGCGTGAGCTTTGTGATGCCAACGCCGCCGGGACACAGCAGGATCACCGAGCCGCAGGACAGGGTTTACCTCGGCCATGGCCTGCGGCATAATCGGGTGGATGGGAGGTACCCGGCCATGTTCGACTGGCTCAAAAAACGTGTCACCTTCGCCGGTTCGGTGTTCTTTCGCGGGACCCTGCCGCCACGGGCAGGAGACTTCGCGTTCCTTACCAAGGAAGGCATATCCGTACGCCCCGGTACGGCCTCACCTCAACGGCATTGGGCCCTCTCGTTGACTCATCCCCATTGGGGGACCGCGACACTCCACTGCCCGCGCGAGCAGATTCGCGTACCGCCAGTAACAGTGGAGTACTCCGTGGGGCTGACCGAAGAGGAGAAACGGACCATCCTGCGCGGCGAATCCGAGGTTTGCCTCACAATGGAAGGGCTGGGCAGGAACATCTTGCGAGACCGCAAGAACGCGCTGCGGTTCCTTCGTGCCATCATGGCAACGGACGGCCTGGCTGCCGCAGACCACACGGCGCAGCGATTCTGGTCGCGTGAGGCCCTGGACGACGAATTGTGCCACGATGCCGACCTGGACATCGAACAGGTTTTTACCCTGCATGCGGTGAAGAGCGACACGTCGGGAACGGGGGAGTGGCTGCACTCCCACGGTCTGGCGGAAATCGGCTTCTTCGACTTCGACATCATCAATCCCTCGCAGGACCTCGGAAGCGATGCCTGCCGCGCCATCGCATTCGCGATCGCGGAGGGGCGCGTGGCAGCCTCTACGCCGAGTTTTCAACTCGCCTCCCCGGCTGGAACAGTGCGATTCGTGGAAGCATCCGACTTCAATCGATACGCCGACCCCAGCTACGCGAGGCTGCGCGGCGACCACGGCGACGCGGACCGCAAACGGTCCGTTCTTTGCGAGCCCGCGGGCCGCCTCCTGGGCCGGTGGTCACGACGCGTCAAGCCGTCGAAGTTCCTGTCGAATCCGCTCGATCCCAATACGGTGTTTCACTTCTCCACGGAGGCGTCCGAGCTGATGGCCGAGCGGGCCCGGGGGACCTATTCTCTTCTTCGGAAACTCAAGGCGGAGTTGGACGAGTTCGGATTCCCCGTGCTGCTGAAGCTCGGCTACCGGATCGACGACGGCGGGGAAAGCGACCGGGAACACCTCTGGTTTACGGCGCACGCGTTGTACGACGATGCGATCGACGCCACGCTCGAAAACCAACCGCTCGGCGTCGCGCGTTTGAAACAAGGCGACCGCGGCCGCCATTCCGTAGAGCTCTTGAGCGATTGGGTCATCCTCACGCCGCTCGGAAGCATCAATCCCCGTTACATGAGCGCCCTGCGGGAGATCCGCGCGCACCGGGACGAGCTGCGAGAGATGATGGCTCCCGCCAAACCGGACTGAGCAGAGAACACGGAGCGGCAACGCAAGCGTTTGTCGCGTGACACGTGGCATGGCGGCCGGGCGCCCCTGGGGGCGGGGACGGCCGCCTCCACGGGCGGCCCGCCCCCACCCCATCCCCCC
>CAZMVY010000035.1:8188-26926 GCA_964569765.1 uncultured Planctomycetales bacterium | reverse complement strand
GCGCGAAACGTGGGCCCGAAGGTATACACGTTCGTCAGGGCGGTAGCGTAAATCTCGCCCTCGAGCTGCCCGCTGACGGTCAGGTTCGCCGGCTTGCCGAAAAAGTCCTGCGTGAAGTCGACCGCGCCGTCCGGCGTCCGCGGCGGATTCGCCAGATCAAGCGTCGTCACGCGGAACATCGCCCCGGCCCCTTCGCAGTCGCTGGCTGTGATGATCGGCGTGTGGACATAGACGAAGCCGCGGTCGTGAAAGAACTTGTGTATCGCGAACGACAGGCCGCTGCGGACGCGTGCGATGGCGCCGAACGTGTTCGTCCGCGGCCGCAGGTGAGCGATCGTTCGCAGAAACTCGAACGAGTGACGCTTCTTCTGCAGCGGATAGGTCTCCGGGTCGGCCGGGCCGTAGACGGTCACCTCCTTCGCCCGGATCTCGAACCTCTGCCCCTTGCCGGGGGACTCGACGAGCATCCCCACGACCCCGATCGCCGCCCCGGTCGTCAGCGGCAGCACTTCGCTCGTATAATTCGGAACCGACTCGTCCACGACAATCTGAATGTTCGCCAGCGCAGAGCCGTCGTTGAGTTCAATGAACGAGAAACCCTTCGAATCGCGTTTCGTCCGGACCCAGCCCTGGACCTTCACGTCGATCCCCGCCGTCTCACGGACGAGGATGTCCTTGATTCGTGTTGTCCGCATGCCTCCACCGGAGAAAAAGCCTGGTCGTTCCTCCTGTCCGCGACTGATTCTACCGGCGGCGGGGGCACCATCCAAATCCCGCCCGGCCCGCAAAGAGCCGCTTGCGTCGGTGGAATGGTCCGTGATTGCAGGGTGAAGCCTGGGCCCAGGAAGAGGCGATCTCCGCAGTGACCGGCGATTGGGCGGCACCGGGGCGCCCGCCGGAAAGGTTCCTACGTTCTTTATCCCGGCGCCCCCGTGACGATGAAGGCGTGCATGGCAAACCCGGGGCGCAACCCGATGATGCGTCGAGTGGAGGACATCGAAGACGGCCATGGCATCCCGGGGGCCCGGAACATGAGCTGCTTTCTGCAAGTTCCGCGCCGGCCGGGCGCCGGAATACCGCCACGACGCCGATCTGCTACCACTGGGGCAGCAACGACGACCTGATCGACAGCACCAAGCAAGCCGGCACGTGGAAGATTCGGATGATCCTGCTACCGTCCCACTACCGAACTCGCCCCATCGGCAGAGAGCCACCCTCTTATACGCGCCGGGGGGGACTCGAACCCTCGACCGCGGGATTAGAAATCCCGTGCTCTATCCAACTGAGCTACCGGCGCACACTCCTGCAACTGCCTTAACAGCAGCAGGTTACACCAAGGCAGGCATGTGTTCAACTCTGCCGTGCGGCCGCTCCCGAGTGACGAATCATGCAACAGGAATCCATCCAGCGTGCTTTCGGAAACCAATTGCGCCCGATCAGCCGACTCTCGCGCACGACGATAGCCCAGCCTCATGGTAATCATTGTTTGGCGCCCGGGTTATGCTATCGGGGGCGCCCTCCGCCAAGACCGGGGCTTCCGCTGCCTGCGCACTGGCGGCGAGAGCAAAGCGAGTCGGCACCTGGTCGGGCGCCGGCGTGCGAGGGACTTGTGACGCGAACGTGCACGGCCAAGCGCAAAGGCCCCGAGGCATTCGCAGCAGGGCTTACGCCCGAGAAGAGCGGAGCGAGCCCCGCATCCGCCGAGTCACGACGGGACGCGAGGCTCGCCCTTTCGTTATTCAGACCGCCCGCAGCGGTCTCGCCACAACCGCCAGCGATGCTCCGCGGAAGCCGTCAGAGACCGATCCGGCTCAGGCCCCACACCGCACCAGACGGTTCGGCCCGTTGAAGCAGGCCTGCAGCACCGTGAAGTCCATCATGTCCACGTCGCTGTCGCCGTCGAAATCGGCATCGGCGCATCCCGGAGCTGCGACGCGATTGGACCCGCCGAAGCACTCCTGAAAGTGCAGGAAATCGGAAATGTCGACGCTTCCGCTCAGATCAGTATCCGGCCCCCCGACGTCTGCCGGCAGACCCGCCGCAGCGGGATCCTCGAGCGTAACGACCGTAGCTGGCGTCGCATTCGCCGACATCCCGGGCAGCAGAGCTTCATCGCAATGCCCCGGGCCGACGAGCCCCTCGTTGTAGCTGGCGAGGAGCCCGGCGTAGCCGATGAACATCGCCCGCAGCTTCGACGCCGTGCTGCTCTTCTTGTTCAGGTCGGCCGGCGTGTACGTCTGGAACAGGACCGTGGCCTTTTTGAACGCATCGAGCACGTCCGCCGGCATCGAGGTCCCGGCCAACTGGTTGAGTTGGGCCGCGATGTACTGATGGGCCAGGATGTAGTAGGCGTTGCCGCCCTGCGGTGCGGTCAGGAGCACGTCGCAGTACGTCTGCCCGCTGAGGAAGAACATGGTCAGCGACCCGAGCCCGCCGGGCAGCTTGAGCCACGTCGCATCCGGGTGGGGATTACCGGAGTTGCCGCAGTCCGGGATGGCATGCGTCTTCCAGTAGCCCCAGGTGAGCGAGCAACCTTCGCCGCACGGCGCAATGGGAACGCTGCACGTGGCCGTACTGGTCTTCTGCGTATCGTTCGTGGTCAGCGTAGCGGTGTCCTCGAACGCGGGCGCATCGTCGCAGGTAACCGTGACCTGGCACGTAAACTCCTTGCATCCATTAGTCAGATCACTATCACCGACGCAGATCGTCACCGGCGTCTTGATGCAGTGCTGGTCCGAGACGGTGACGCACTCGTCGATCTCGTCCGCAGGTGGAACGTCTGTGAAATCAACCGTGCACGCCGCCCTACCGCCGTCAACCGGACTAGTGGCTGCGGTCGTAACCGTAGCCGTGTTCGTACGGGTTGATTTATCCGGCAGGGTGGCGCTGTAGCACCACTCGTGGCTCTGGCCCGCCGCAAGCGTGTACGGGAACACGGCCGGGCTGCCGTCGCACTCGGTGACGGTCGCAGCGATGTCACCCGACACGATGTCGGAGATACCTTCGATGACCGCGGTGTCGGAGCAGGGATTCGTAACCGTGATCTTGCCGCTCACGGCGAAATCGCTGTCGGTGTGGCCCTTTTCGCAGACCTTGATCGCAACGTCGATCGGGTACGTCTGCCCCGACGACAGATTCAGCGGCAGGGGTGGATTGCCGACGGCCACGCACTCTTTGTCGATACTCCAGTCCCACGTCCGCTTGTACGACGGGACGCAGGTCTTGGTCACCTCGAGCTTGCACCGGGCCAGCTCGAAGGTTGCCGATGCATCGTACGACGTGATCGCGTCGCCGACGAAGTCATACGCCGTCACTACGGCATGGGTACCATTGGTAGCCGTATCCACGTTCGTGAATGGGATTTCGTTCCAGTTGACGCTGAAGACGCCGTTCGCGTTGGCCAGAGAGCCAAACAGCGAGCCACCATCCCAACGGATATCGCCCTGCGCCTTGATCGTTCGCCGGACCGTACCGGGCACGGCAACAAACTGGCCATTCGACAGGACGGGGGTTCCGTTCACGTCGAGCAGGATCTGCGCGCTCCAGAAGTTCTGGATCTGAATATTCGCCAGTTCACCCGTTAAGAGCAGCGAGCCGTCTACGGCATCGTTGAGTTCGTCGCCGGGCTTGGCATACGTTCCACCGTTGTGATTGAAGTTCCGTGCATCGAACACCCCCGCGCCCGGATCGAAAAGATTGCCGCCGCACCACACGTCGACACGGGCAGTCAGCGCCGAATGAACCTGCGCGGGCGTAACGCCGACTCCGAAGGCATCCGGGTCGGCCGCGAGGTACCCGTCGATCATGGCCCCATCCCATGCCTTGATCCCGTAGCCGGTGATCAACTGACCGGGGTTGCTCAGGTTCCGCACCCAGGGAAGAAAGTCGGCGATGCCGTCGCCGACTGCTGATCCGGGCGCGCCGCCGATGTCGGCCGGCGTAACGATTGTCGCGGCCCCCGCGGGATTCGTGCCGAACGCCACGGAGAACAACGTGGCAGGCGTTACCCTATAGGCCTGCCCGCTGACGGTTCCGAGCGGACTGAGCACCTGCGATGCGCCGTCCTGGACCGTCTGCCATTGAACGGCGACGCCGGCGCGAACACCCCACACCCGGCCGGGCGCACCATAAGTTGTCGGCAGAGGCGCAATCGGATTAACCAGGGCCCCCCGGCCATCGGCCGGCACGCCCGACACGTCGCAAGGCTGCGCGACGTTGATGCCCACGTACCCGGCGCCGCCGGCCCGCAGCGATTCGATCTGACCGGGCACCTGACCGATTACAACCGGCACCCCGTTCTTGATGTTCGCCGGAGTCCGGTAGGTACCGTCGGCGGAATTGATGTAGATCTCATCGGTGCCCCGGAGGGGATCGCCGATCAACCGATTCGCATCGCCCACGAACCAATAGGACGGACACGTCTCAGCTACGGCTGCAGCCGCGAGCATCGCGACTGCCGCAACGCTCAGAACCACGATACTCCGAGTCACGGATAGCATGAGGAGCCTCCTTTGTTCTGCGGGGCACACTTTGGTCAACGGCCCCTACACCTGAACCGGCATCGAGAGCGTCGCGCGGAACCGCGGACGCGCTGATGATCACATGGTCAGCCACCGGCCCCGATGCCTGCTGCCGACCATCCGTCCCTGACTGGAACCCCTTGTGGTTGCTGCCGGACCACAGTCGCCTGCGTAGCGACTCACCCATCGGACCGCACCGATGGGACCCCTCGATGACGCGATGCGAAACGCCCGCTTCAAGCATATTCTACGCCCGGGGACTCTCGCGTGCAACCAAAAAACAAAAGATTTTGGACAAAGTGATTCTCGGGCCGGTTGCGAGGCACCTCGTCGGTCCCGCTGCCGCCGTACCATGTTGCCCACGCACGAGCCGGGGCAGGACGTGCGGTATTATCGGATCGACACCCGTTATTCGCGCGCTATCCTGCGGTGTCGGAGTGAAGAGGTTGCCCGCTGCCCCGGATTCAAATAAAGTGCGAAGCAGACGCTCCGATTCCAGGAAGCGGGATCGCACTGTCAAGCCGAGTGTCGCCGGGGTATCGCACGACCCAACCGCGGAAGACCGACCGTCCGTGGTTTTGCGGCAAGTGAGGGCCATGAACGGGCCGAGCTGCGTTTGATGAACGGCTTAGACGTAGTTCTCGCCACGACAGCCATCGCGCTGGGCGCGTTGCCGATGCTGCTTGCGCTGCGATTTCGGCGTTATGTGCTGCGCGAGCTGGCCCGACCGCCAGCCTGTTACACACCAAAGGTCAGTGTCATCCTCCCATGCAGGGGACTTGATCCCGGCTTCGAAGAGAACATCCAGGCGATCTTCGACCAGGATTACCCTGATTTCGAGATCATCTTCGCCACGGCCACGGCAGACGACGAAGCCTGCCCGGCGATATACGGACTCATTCAGCGCAATGCGAAGGTGCCGGCGAAGCTGGTGCATGCAGGTGTGTCTCTTGAGCGCGGCCAGAAGGTCAACAACCAGCTTCGCGCGCTTCGCGAGGTCCGAAAGAGTACGGAGGTACTGGTATTCGTGGATTCCGACGGCCGCCCCGATCGCGGTTTTCTTCGGCACCTCGTCGGTCCGCTTGCCGACCGGAAAAACGGCGCCTCGACCGGTTACCGCTGGTATGTCCCGGTCAGGGGCGGATTCGGAAGCTGGCTCCGAAGCACCTGGAACGCCGGGGGTATCCTGTTTCTGACACACCCGAAGTACAATTACGCTTGGGGTGGCGCCATGGCGATCCGCCGCGAGACCTTCGAAGCCGCGGAGATCGCTTCCGCGTGGCAACACAGCATCAGTGACGACATGGGGTTAACGCATGCCCTGCGTCGCCGGGGGCTGCCCATACGATTTGTACCGCAGTGCCTCGTTGCATCGGAGGAGGATTCGGGAACGCTCGAGACAATGGAGTGGACGAATCGTCAGACTATTATCGCCCGGGTCTACACCAGGGATTTCTGGATGCTCTCCGCGTCGACATACGCTCTGACAATCGCATTTGTCATGATCGGCGCACATTCGATCGTCCGATCCGGAATATCGGCATTTGCGGTCGCCTGTTTCTTCCCTCTCTTCGCAAGCTTCTTTACGTCGCCGTTCATACTTACGGCCGCCCTGCGGATGCTGAAGGGTCGGGCTCGGAACGTCGTCCGGCGCGGAGCGCCCTGGTACCTTCTCGTCGCCCCAGCGGCCGTCCTGCTGTTCATGGTAAACGTGGTCGTCTCAATGTTCCGGTCCCAGGTCACCTGGCGAGGTGTGACCTATCGACTGCACGACGCCACGCGTGTCACGGTGGTGCAATCGTGAGTGGCGATTCTTCGACAAGCTCTGCGAGCGGCGGCCGCCCCGCGATCGGAGGACGGGACTTACGACGGGCGGCCCGGACCGCCGGTTCCTGCACACTCCTGTTCGTCATCTTTGCCGATCCGCTTGCGCTTCTCGCCGGCACCCTCGTGACGCTCGGTGTCGGTCGTGCTCTATGGAGCTCGAACTTCGTGCTTGAAGCGCTGGTCCTGGTCTTGTGCTATTTCACGTTTCCGGTGGGCGTGGTGCTGGCACTGGCGGTGCTACGGTTCCTGTTCGCCCGGGGGCCGCTTCCGGCCGGCACATATCCGCTCAACTCGCCGGCGGCGCGGCTTTGGCTTCGAAAGGCGGGCTTGTCCGCGCTGCCCCGCCGCAGCTTCTTTCGCAATGCCGTGACCGGGTATTCTTTCCTCGGTCGGCTGTTCCTTCGGGCGATGGGAAGCACGGTCGGCCGGCGCGTCTTGTTGGGGGTGGATACGACCGTGGCGGATCCCGCCATGACTATGATCGGCGATGGCGCCCTGATCGGCGACGGAGCGTTTGTTTCGGCTCATCTGATTGATCGGGACAGGCTCACGATTGCTCCTGTCACGATTGGCAGGCGCGCCACGATTGGAGCCTTGGCGTTTGTCGGCCCTGGGACACAGATCGGAGACGACGCGGTTGTCGCGACGGGGGCGGTCGTGGCGAGGCACACAAGGATCAGCGACCGGGAGATCTGGGGCGGGGTTCCCGCGAGGAAGATCGGCGAAATCGAAGCGGGTCCTCCGGAAACGTCCCACTCCGCATAGCCCGCTTCCCGGACCGCGCTGCTCCATACCGCGCATCAAGAAACCGCCCGGCAGCTCCTGGTCCGCCGGGCGGTTCAATTCCTTGTCAACCATCGGGGCGGCGTATCGTTACGCCTTAGCGCCGACGACGGATGTAGCCGCCCAACGCCCCGATCGCCAGAACGCCTGAGAGCATCGTCAACGGCTCCGGGATAGCCTGGAACGTCTGCGATGCGTCGTACGACGTGGTGCGGTCGCCGATGAAGTCATACGCCGCAGGGTTCGCATGCGTGCCATTCGTCACTGTGTCAACGTTCGTGAACGGAATACCGTTGTAGTTGGCACTGATGACGCCGTGCGGAGTAATGAGCCAGTGGAACAGCGTACCGCTGTCGTACGTGACATCGGCCACGATCTTGATCGTCCGCTTGACGGTACCGGGCACGGCCACGAACTGCCCGTTGTCGAGGACCGGCCGGCCTTGGCCATCAAGAAGGATCTGGGCCGTCCAATAGTTCTGAATCTGGATATTGGAGAGCTCACCGCTGAGCAGGAGCGTACCATCGACGGCGTCGTTGAGCTCGTCGCCGGCCATACCGTTCGTGCCACCGTTGTGATTGAAGTTCCTCGCGTCGAACGAACCGGCGACCTGATCAAAGAGCGCCCCACCTTCCCACAGATCGACGCGGGCAATCAGGGCTGCGTACACCTGCGCGGGAGTGACGCCTACACCGAAGGCGTTCGGACCCAGCGTCGCGAAGTATCCGTCGATCGCCGCCCGGTCCAGACCATTGATCCCGAACCCGGTCACCAGTTGATTCGGATTCGCGATATCACGCACCCACGGAACGAAATCCGCAAGGCCGTCACCGCCAACCGATCCCGGCGCGCCGCCGACATCGACGGGTGTGACGATTGTGGGCACCCCGGCAGGATTCAGCCCGAACGCCACGGAGAACAAGGTGCCTGGAGTAATGTTGTAGGCCTGCCCGCTGTTAACGCCCAACGGCGTCAGGGATACGGCAGAACCCTCCTGGTCGGTCTGCCACTGGACGGCCGCACCGGCACGGACACCCCATGTGTTGCTCACCAAGGGATTCGCGCCCGCCAATACCTCCGCGGGATTGGACCCCAGCACATTTCGCGGATCCGTGGGCACTCCCGTAACATCGCACGGTTGCGGGATATTGATCCCGGTGTACCCGATGCCGACATTGCGGAGCGACTCGACCTGCCCAGGCACTTGGCCCAGCACAGGCAACGTGCCGTTGATGAGGTTGTCCGGGTTCAAATACGTCACGCCTGCCGCATTCACATAAATCTCATCGGTGCCCCGGCGCGGGTCGCCGATGAGACGGTTCGCCTCAGGGAAAAAGACCTGCGATAAAGGCAGCGCCCATGCGCCGCGCGAGAGGCCCGTCCCAAACGCGAACACACCCACGATCGTTCCGTGTCGCACTGACGTTCTCATCGAAAGGCTCCTTTCGTTCCGCCGGACACCCGCATCGCAGCAGGCCCGCCGGCACAGTTCCCACAACGACACCCAGCCCAACAAACCAACCGGCCGCCGAAACGCCCTGCATGGGCGCCCGACTGCCTTGATCGCGCTTCACCAAGATCAGCTTTCACGAACCGTCTGGGAGATGTGGTTGCTGCCAGCGCCACACTCGCCGCTGCCGCGGTTCCCCGACTAACCGTTTTTGCTCCATCCCCCCAGCGAGCCACGCTGCCAAACCGCCCGGTGGGGTAATTACCCTCATTGTAGTCGCTTCGGCTCCTGTGTCAATACGAAAAAACGCCCGTCCAAAAAAAAATCCGGACCCGTTTCGTGGGCGCAGCAGGCAGTTCCAGCCCGCTCCAAGCCCAACAAAAACCGTATTTATGCGGCGGCGATAATGATATTATCGGCCCGTATGCCTATCCGGCCGTTAGCGTCGGCACACGACGGCCTTGCGGATTGTGAAGAATGTTGCCGCGGGCCCGTAGCCGCGCGGCCGGCATCTGTCCGTATGTCCCCCGCGGTCCCGTTCGCAGCCACCGCGACCCGCCCGAGTCACAACCCCGAGATCGCTGGTGGAGCGTCGTCCTTCTGAGCAGGCTGGCAGATAGGACGTTTGCTCGTCCGTGGCCAGTTTGGCATTCGAAGCTTCGCGGCGGAAAACACGAGGGTGCCCACGGAACCCTTTCGCTCACCCCTGCCCTCGGCGGCTGGACTATCACCGGGCCATCACCGGGCACCGAAAGGCGGCGAACCAGAATTGCACGCCGCCCCCACGTCCTATGGGCGGGCGCCCTGACCAGGTATTGAAGCAGCCGGGCGTGTAGCAGCCGAGGTCGGGGCCTTCGCCCGCACCGCATCCGGCGCAGCGAGGAGATGAATCACGAACTGGACGCGCCCGCCGCTGCCGGCCGACTGGCCAGCGGCGCCATCCGCATGTCCTTGCATCTGCCGCTCCGTCGGCAACGACGCCGCTCGCTCAGCCGGTGCCAGTTCCAGGGGTACGTTCGCCCTGGCGGCAGGCGCGGGCTGGAACGGACGCGATTGCGAGGCAGGCCTCGTTGCGGGCGCGGGACTCGACGCGGTCGCATACTCATAATCATGCGCCGGCGACGGCGGCCGTGCCGCGGACTTCGCGGTTACTTCGCGAAGGAATGCAGCCGATGCAGGGGTCGTTTGCACGCGGATGCCGGAAGTCCCCGCATGATCCTGCGAATGCACGGGCGTCGATCGAGAAGGCATGGTGTCTGCGTCAACGTCGCCTGCGAAGCTCGTTATCGAAAGGACGCCGCCCTCAGTCACGCCGTCCGGCGGCGCGACGCGTGCGGCCGCATATTCGCGTCCGAGCGATTGAACGGCCGGCCAGCCCGATACGGCGCCCCGTTGCGCGGAAACGCTGATCGGTGCGATACGCGTGCCGGCTTCCTCCACGGCGCGGATGATCGCCGGCGCGGTGTCGGCCGGAGCATCGACAACGATCAAACTGCCTTGCCCGCCGGGATCGGATGGGACAACGCTGTACGTAAGCGACGCCCCGGGTTGTGCGGCCTCCTCGACCGGTGATACTGGCTGCGAGGTGATCGTCCGGGCAGGCACCGCATCCTGTGTTGCCTGCGAATGACGCAGATTCTGCCCGATCAGGCCGACGGCTCCGTTCTTCGCCGCTTCGTCCGCGTACACGAGCTTGATCTCAAGAAACGTGCTTTCAACGCCGGGGCTGCGACCGGCGGGCCTGCTTTCGGACGCGGAGGCGATTGTGCGCTGTGTACTACCGCCAATCGCACCGCCCGGACCGGTAGTCCCCCGGCCGCGCTGCCCCATCGGAACGGCACCGGGCGCGACGACCAAGGCGTCCTCCGAGAATCGCACTGAGGCCGCCGGCCGACCCGACTTCGCCGACGGTGCGGTCGCCGCACGGTCTACGAGTGACGAGCCACCCGCGCCCGCCATCTTCGCAGCCCCGAATGACTGCCCGCCGTCCCCACCGCAGAACTTCGCTTCCTCCAAGGACTGTGCAAAGGTCTGGGGGGAAGCAGGCTCAGGGATTACGGAGCTGCCGGCTGTCCTTTTCGCCCCCCTGCGCGCCTCCCTTGGCGCCGCTACGGTCTCCTCACGCGGGGCCCCTCGCGACACTTCTGATGGCCGGTCGCGTATGTCGGCAAGCGGCCCGAGCGGCCCCGACGCCGGCCGGGATGCCCCCTGTCGCAGGTGTGTGAACGTCAGGATGCCCGCCGACGCCGCCAGCGCGATCACCGCCGCCGAGGCCAGCCATCGCCCGAGTCTGCGGCCCGCCGGCCGCCGGGCAAACTCAGGCGTCGACTCTTCGCCCAGCAGTTCCCTGCGCTCCAGTTCCGACGCGACCAGGTCCGGCTGGCCGTCCGGCGCGTTGGCTCGTGGCAGAGATCGGAGCCACTCCGCGTTGCGTTTCAGGTCCGCAAAGAGACGGCGCCCCTCTTCGCTTGCGGCGAGGTATGCCTCCACCTCGGCGCGCTCGGCGTCGGTTACCTCACCGTCGAGGTACGCAGACATGTGCTCTTCGAGGTTGTCCGACCGATCCGGTTTCATCGTTCTTCTGCGAAGGCTGCCACCTCAGGCAGCCATGTTTCTCGCCGGCATTATCCCAGCGGCTCCCCGTCGCCCGGATGCATCCGGGCGGCCAGCTTTTCCCGCAGTGCCATGCGCGCCCGGTGCAACCGGCTCTTCACGGTTCCGGGGGGCACGGCGAGGATTTGCCCGATCTCGCAGTAGTCGAACGATTCCACATCCCGCAAGACCAGCACAATCCGAAACTCCTCCTCCAGTTCGTCCAGAACCTGCAGGAGAATCCGATGCGCCTCGCGCGTCTCCATCGCCACGGAGGGGTCCGCCCCCCGCGGCCCGCCGGTACGCCGCACCAGTTCCGACGCCTGCGAATCGATCAGCCGCGTGCCGTCCGAGTCGTGCAGCGACAGCCGAACGGCGTGCCGGTCCTTGCGACGATGCGAAATCGCCAGGTTCACCGCGATGCGAAACAGCCACGTGTAGAAGCCGGCTTTGCCCTGAAACCGGTCGATGGCCTGCAACGCATGCAGGAACGCCTCCTGCGTCAGGTCGCGGGCGTCCTCCACATTGCCGCAGAGCCGCCAGCACATGTTGTAGACGCGGTCCTGGTACTTGTTTACCAGCCGGCCGAACGCAGCCATATCGCCCCGCCGCGTCTGCTCGACCAGGGCAAGATCCTCAATGGCGACTGCCGCGGCTGGCGACACCGGCAAATCCTTATGATTGGACGCAGGCGGACCCGTCTGGTTCCCGGGCCCGCCGCGAATGCGGGCCGTCCGTCAAGTCCGAGAAGTTATCATCCCACCCCGCGCCGTCGGGGTCAATATCTTTTACGGTGCCGACACAAGGTGGTTGCGTCAAACGCATGGAAAGCCGGCCACACGGCTGCTGCCCGCCGCGCACCGGAACCCGAAGGCCCGCCCCGGGCTCGCGAGGTCCGTCTTTGACCCCCGGCCCGGCAATTCATACACTCCCGGCATCATGGCCAAGCGAATCCGCAATGTGTACGAAAACCCGCTGGTCACGCGCAATGCGTCCGCCGAAATGTGCGAGATTTTTTCGCCGCAGCGGCGAGTGGCCACGTGGCGCCGGATCTGGATCGCGCTGGCCGAGGCCCAGCGGGAGCTCGGTCTGCCGATCTCCGCGGCGCAGATTGCCGCGCTCCGGCGGGCGTGCGATGACATCGACTTCGACCGGGCCGCCCGGTACGAGCGGCAGACCCGCCATGACGTGATGGCCCACCTGCATACGTTCGGCGATGCGGCCCCGGGCGCCCGCGGGATTCTGCACCTGGGCGCCACGAGCATGGACATCGTGGACAACGCCGACCTGATCGTGATGCGCGAGGCTCTTCGACAGATCGCCGCGTGGCTTGCGAACGTGGTCGAAGCCCTCGGCCGTTTTGCCCGGCGCTACCGCGACCTTCCGACGCTGGGCTTCACGCACTATCAGCCCGCGCAGCTCACGACCGTCGGGAAGCGGGCATGCCTGTGGTGCAACGACTTTGTCCGCGACCTGGACGAGGTGGAGCATCGCATCGCCGGTCTGCGATTTCGCGGCATCCGCGGGGCGACGGGCACGCAGGCGAGTTTCCTGTCCCTGCTCGGCAGCGCGGCCCGGGTGCGCCGCCTGGAGCAGCTCGTGGCGAAGAAGCTGGGCTTCGACCGGATCGAACCGGTGACGGGCCAGACCTACTCCCGCAAGGTGGACGGGCAGGTGGCTCATGCCCTGGCCGGTATCGCCGCCAGCGCGCACAAGTTCGCCAACGACCTGCGGCTGCTGGCGAACCTGAAGGAGATGGAGGAACCCTTCGAGAAGGGCCAGGTCGGGTCCAGCGCGATGGCGTACAAGCGCAACCCCATGCTCTGCGAACGGGCCACCGGCCTCGCCCGGTATGTGCTCTCGATCGCCACCTCGCCCCTGCAGAACGCCGCCGAACAGTGGCTCGAACGGACACTCGACGACTCGGCCAACAAGCGGCTGAGTATCCCGGAGGCGTTTCTCGCGACGGACGGAATCCTGCGGATCGTCACCCATGTCGCGCGCGGCATGGTGGTCTACCCGCGGACGATCGCCGCCCACGTTCGGGCGGAGCTGCCGTTCATGGCGACCGAGGAAATCCTGATGGCGGCGGTCTCGACCGCTCTGAAGCGGGGCGACCGGAAGGCCGCGGATCGGCAGGCGCTGCACGAACGCATCCGCCGGCATTCGCAGGCCGCCGCCCGGCAGGTCAAGCAAATGGGCCGGCCGAACGACCTGATTGAGCGACTTCAGGCCGATCCGGCGTTCGCGCGAATCGACTGGTCCAGGGCCCTTGACCCCTCGCGCTACACCGGCCTGAGCGCTCAGCAGACCGATGCGTTCCTGCGCGAGTACGTGGAACCGGTCATGCGACGATATAAACGCGTCGTTGGGCGACGCGTGGATCTCAACGTGTAGACGGCAAAGACATCTCCGGAGCGCCGCCGTGCGGCCCCCCGGATTCCCGCCGGTCGGCGACCCCGGCGAGGCGCACAAAGCGAGGTGAAGACATGAGATCGGTGCCTTCCCGGTACGCGGCGTTGATGATGGCGATGGCCGCTCTCGGGGGCTGCGCATCGAGCGCAAGCAAGCCGAGGGTCGGCGTTCAGCAGGCGGAGACGCTCCACAAGACGATCGTCCGGACCGTCGAGTGCCGGTATCTGCTCTTTCTGCCCGAGGAGTACGGCCAGGATAAGGCGAAGCGATGGCCGCTGCTGCTCTTCCTGCACGGAGCGGGCGAGCGCGGCGAAGACCTGAATCTCCTGAAGCGGCACGGCCCGCCGAAGATCGTCGAGAAGGACCCGCACTTTCCTTTCATCGTGGTCGCGCCGCAGTGCCCCGCCAACCGGTTCGGTCTCGCCAACGACGTGCTGATCGCGCTTCTTGACGACATCATCGCGCGATACGCGGTTGATCCGGATCGCGTCTACGTCACGGGTCTGAGCATGGGCGGCTACGGCACCTGGAGTCTCGCCTGCGCCTACCCGGAGCGGTTCGCCGCGATCGTGCCGATCTGCGGAAAGGGCGAGACGTGGCAGGCCGGCAGCCTGAGGCACGTGCCCGTCTGGGCGTTCCACGGTGCGAAGGACACCGTCGTCCCGCCGGAGGGCAGCGAGAAGATGGTCGAGGCCATGAGGCGAAACGGCGGCGAGGCGAAGCTCACGATCTATCCGGAGGCGGGCCACGACTCGTGGACGGCGACGTACGACAATCCGGAGTTGTACCAGTGGCTCCTGAACCACCGCCGCCACGCCGCCGGGCCGAAAACGGATCCGAAGAGCGGGCGCCCCATGCTTGAGGCGCCCGCCCGATCACACGATTGACGGCCCTTACTCTCCCGTAGATCGTACGCCCCGTCACAGGTCTCGCCGGGACAGGCATCGCGCTGGGAGCGGATTTCGTCAGCCCGATGCCGCGGTGTATCGCCGAGGTGCTTCAGCACAGAGGAGCGGAGCATGGGCGCTGCCGACATTCTCGTATTCGTCGCGTTTGTCGTCGCCGTCATCGGGATCGGTCTGTGGAAGAGCCGGGGCGAGCAGACCCGCAGCGAACACGGAGCGCAGGACTACTTCCTCGCCGGCCGCGGGCTGACGTGGTGGCTGGTCGGCTTCTCCCTGATCGCCGCCAATATCTCGACGGAGCAGTTCGTCGGCATGAGCGGCCAGGCCGCCAACTGGCTCGGCATGGCCATCGCCAGTTACGAATGGATGGCCGCCATCACGCTTGTGGTCGTCGCGTTCCTCTTCCTGCCCACGTTCCTCAAGAGCGGCATCTACACGATTCCGGAATTCCTCGAGTATCGATACAACACGTTTGCCCGCACGGTTATGGCCGTCTCGACGCTGATCATCCTGGTCGGCGTGCCGACGGCGTCGGTGATCTACTCCGGCGCCAAGGTAATCACCGTGAACTTCCAGGGGCAGACGCTTTTCGGCCACGACCTGGGCAGCATCACGGTGGGCTGTTGGATCATCGGCTCGCTGGCAGCGGTTTACGTTTTCGCCGGAGGACTCAAGGCGTGCGCCTGGGCCGACCTGATCCAGGGCTCGGCGCTGATTGTCGGCGGCGCGGTAATCGCCTGGCTCGCCCTGCGGGGGCTGGGCAGCGCCGACCCCGCCGTGCTGGCGGCGACGGCAACGGTACCGTTGAAGCCCGAGGATGTGGCGAACGCCGGGGTGTTCGATCGCCTGCGCATGCTCAACGCGGGCGACTGGAGCGTCGGGAAACTGCACATGGTCAAGCCCGCCTCCGACCCCTCGGTTCCCTGGACCGCGCTGGTCGTCGGCTTGTGGATCCCCAACTTCTTCTACTGGGGCCTGAACCAGTATATCACCCAGCGGACCCTGGGCTCGAAGTCGCTGGCTGAGGGCCAGCGAGGCGTGGTGTTCGCGGCGTTTCTCAAGTTGCTCATCCCGTTCGTGGTTGTGATACCGGGTATTCTGGCCTTCAACCTCTTCAGCACGCAACTGGCTCAGGAAGCCGTGCGCAAGAACGAAGCCGTGGTGAACGCTTTCCGCGCCGGCAAGCCGGTCGTTTTTCCGTTCGCGGCGAAGTTCGCCGAACTCCAACCGGAACTGGCGGCCGAGATCTATGCACACAACGCCGTGCTGGTGGGCGGCTCCGCCGAAAACGCCTCGGCGATGAATGCGGCCGAGTTGACGGCGGCCAATGACGCACTGCTCTCGCGGGCCAGGGAAAAGGGAATCGACCGGTCCACCACACTCGTCGGATATGACTACGACGCGGCGTTTCCAACGCTGATCCGCCAGTTGCTGCCGCCCGGGAACGGCCTCAAGGGATTCGTCCTGGCGTCCATCTTCGGCGCGGTTGTCAGCTCGCTCGCATCGATGCTCAATTCGTCGTCCACCATCTTTGCGATGGATATCTTCCGCAAGCTCAAGAAAGACGCGTCGCAGTTCCAGCTCGTCACCGTCGGGCGAATCTGCGTCGTACTGTTCGTGCTGATCGCGATGATCATCGCGCCGATGCTGGACAACCCGAAGTTCGGGGGCATTTTCACGTTCATCCAGGAGTTCCAGGGGTTCATCTCGCCGGGCATCCTCGCGATCTTTCTTTTTGGTGTGCTCGTGCACAAGGCACCCCGGACGTGCGGCACGGTCGGCCTGCTGCTCAATCCGGTCCTGTACGGGGGACTGAAGCTGTTTGCCCCACAGAGCGCCTTCCTCAACCGCATGGCCATCTGCTTCGTCGCGGTACTGATCGTGCTGACCGTGATGCGACTGGCCATGCCGATGGCGCAGCCCGTCGATCTGCCGGTCAATCCGAAGATGAACCTCCAGACCCAGGGCGACGTGAAGGTCTGGGGCGCCCTCGTCGTCCTGATGACGCTGGCGCTGTACGCGATCTTCTGGTAGGCGGACCGGGAGCGGCTATTCGATCACCCACTCCAGAATCCCGCCGGAGAAGCCCTTCTGGAGCTGCACCTCGATCCGCAGCGCGTCCGCCTCGACCGGCTCGAAGGTAACACGATTGAACTGATCGGGCCGGCATTCGTACGCCGAGGCGCCGGTCACCTGCCGCCATTGCCCGCCCGCCCGATAGACGACCTTCCAGGACGCCGGCACGCGGCACTGGCCCCGGCCCGTGTCGGCGAACCAGTACACCTCGCATGCGGAAACCCGGCGAGGCTTTTCGAACGTCCAGCTTACCCATTCCTGTGTGCCCTTGTGATCCCACCATGTGAACCGCGGAATCGTGTCGTCGCTGGAGGCCTTCGGTATCCGCCCGTCACTGAGGGCATTGATATCGTTACATATGTGCGAGGCATGATGCCTCGACGGCGGCGGGACCGTCCATTCGTGCGCGTCGGGGCCCTCGCCGATCGTCGGGAACGCCGAAATCCGCAGTCGCGCACAGCCCATCGGGATCAGCGTAACCGGCTCCACGGGCTGGTCGGATTTCGCCGGGCTCGCCTGGAGGAGGCCCACAAGCCCGAATTCATCCATCTGCCATGCCGGGATACGCCGGCCGTGCGCGATCAGCTCAATCGGCGCCGTATCCGGCGTGAACGGCTGCGCCGCAACCGGGCCGGGCTTCCGCACGACCCGGAACGACGACGCCGGGTTTGCCGCGTCGATCAGGAGACCGTAGTTCCACGGCGTGGTCGGGAAGACCTCCCAGTCCGGCCACTTCTCCGACCGGCCGCCCTTGACCCACTTCTCGCCGATCTTGAGCGAGTACGCCAGCGGCCCGCGATACACGGAAACCGAATCCCCGTTCGACCGCCACGTCTTGACCTCAATCCGCATGGGCAGGTCGAGACGAACCTTGTCGCCGTCCGCCCACGTGCGGTCGATCCGTATGTACGCCAGCGGCGGTATGGAGTGCGGCGTCTTCGAGGCCGCCCCGGTCGCGGGAGCTGCGGCGGTCTCGGACACCGCCGCGATCCCGGAGAGACCGCCCTCCGCAGCAGGCTCGCCGTTGACCGACACCCTCGCCGCCCCGCACCATCGCGGCACTCGGAGATAGAGCGGAAAACGAACGGCCTTCGGCGTCGAAAGAACGAACACGACCGTCTCTTCGAACGGGTAATCCGTCGTTTCCGCGATGGCCACCTCGGCCCCGTCGCCCACCTTCGCCTTCACCTCGGAGGCAGCGTAGAGCACCGCAGCCAGACCGTTGTCGCGCGTGGCCGTCCAGAGATGTTCCGCGTAGTACGGCCAGCCCATCGCCACGTTGTGCTGACAGCAACGGTAGCGTTCGTCGGGACTGTAGGCGAGCATGCATCCGCTGTTCTCGAGTCCGGGGGCCTTGTTGCCCGCATCAAGCTGAACGGCATTGGGCGACGTGATGTAGTGCAGGGCCTTGAGATCGGGCGTCATCGACGGCGGGAACGTGTTGAACGCGACGTCCTCGCAGCGGTCGGCCCACATCGGGTCGCCGGTAAGCTTCAGCAGCATCTCGTCGCTGTGCATCATCTCGACGATCGCGCAGGTCTCCGCCCCCTGCCGCGGGCCGTGATAGCCGTTGCGGCAGTTCTCGTCGGCGCCATACATGCCGCCCGGCACCTGACCCCACTTCGCCCGCATTTCCATGTAGTTGCGCTCGGTTGCGTCGAGGTCCGCGCGGTTCCGGCTGAGCATGTAGTACTCGGCCGGCTCGCGAAAGCCCTGGGCGAAATTCACGCCGTGCAGACAGAAGCGGTCCACGTCGGGGCCGAGGTCCCACCGGGTCGTCCGCTCGTGAATCACCCTGGCCAGGTCGAGCAGCCACGCCTCGCCGGTGCGGTTGTAGGCCCAGTAGACGCTTTCGAGATTGTCGCCCGCGCGGATCTTCTGCCAGCTTTCGGGAAAGAGGTCGGCCCGCGGAAGGTCCAGCTCGTAGCGGAAGTACCGGAGCATGAACGGGATCACGCGCGGGTCGCCCGTGACCTCGTAAAACGACTGCAGCGCGTTCAGGATCGGCATGTTCGGCCAGAGGTCCGGCTTGCCCTTGATCGCGGTCTTGCCGACGCGCGGGCCGAAGTAGCCGCTCGGTTCCTGGCTCGCCAGAATAGCGTCGATCCAGGACCGGGCCTCGCGGATGATCCGATCATCCCGCAGAACATACCCGAGGTCGCCGAAGCCC
>CAZMVY010000035.1:0-8113 GCA_964569765.1 uncultured Planctomycetales bacterium | reverse complement strand
TTCGGCGCGATGGCCCCGATCGGAAGCTTGATCAGCGGGTTCGGCAGCAGCGGCGGACGATTGCCGACATAGAATGTGTTTGCACCGACCGTCGGCGGAACGCGAACGACGGTGAAGGCGACGGGGCCGGCCTTCTCGGCGTCCGCGGCAAGGACCGCGCTCTGCGCCAACCCCAGAACCATCAACCGCACGACGAACCCGGCTTTCATGGCATACTCCTGCCAGACAACTCGCGATCCCGAAGAGACGTCCGCCCCCCGCCCCCGCCGGGCGGGCGGCCCGAAGAGGTCTTGTACACCGGCCGCGAGGGACGATCAAACACGCTGCCGGGGCACGAGGAGAGGCTCCGCGAGATGCGAGCCGGGCGTTCGTGCTCGCCGGAGTTTCACGATGCGCCGGTGGTGAGCCAGGAGCGGTTCCGACTATCCCGGGACGCGGAACCGTCTCGCATCGATTCCGTGCTTCTTCACCCGCAGACCCATCAGGCGCTCGCTGATCCCGAGCGCTCGGGCGGCCTTGGCCCGGTTGCCCCGGGCACTCTTGAGGGCGTCAAGCAGCAGCTCGCGCTCGACATTGTCGAGCGTCGCCTGCAGCGTGCCGCTGAACGTGGTGCCGCTGGCCTCAGCCGTCTGCAGCGTCGGTGGCAGGTGGTGGCCGTGGATTACGTCGTCGTTGCTCAGGACCACGGCGCGCTCGATGCAGTTTTCCAACTCGCGGACGTTGCCCGGCCAGTGATACGCCATGAGCATATCGATGGCCGGCGTGGAGATACGGCGGACGGCCTTGTGATTCGCCTTCGCGTACTTCTCGACGAAGTAGTCCGCCAGCAGGAGGATGTCCGCCTTGCGCTCTCGCAGCGGCGGGATGTGGATGGGAAAGACATTCAGACGATAGTAGAGGTCCTGCCGGAACTTTCCGCTCTCGATCAGCGCTTCCAGGTTGCGGTTGGTGGCGGCGATGACGCGCACGTCGGCTTTGATCGTCGTGACGCCGCCGACTCGCTCGAACTCCCGCTCCTGAAGCACACGAAGCAGCTTGATCTGAGTCGCGGCCGAGAAGTCCCCGATCTCGTCGAGAAACAGCGTACCGCCCTCCGCCAGCTCGAACCGCCCCTTCCGCATGGCCAGGGCGCCGGTAAACGCCCCCTTCTCATGACCGAACAGCTCGCTCTCGAGAACGCTCTCCGGCAGCGCGGCGCAGTTGACCTTCACCAGAGGCTTCGATGCACGCGGGCTGTTGTAGTGGATGGCGTTCGCGACCCGCTCCTTGCCCGTGCCGCTCTCGCCGCGGAACAACACAGTCGTGTCGCTCTTGCAGACCTGACCGATCAGGTCGTAGACGGCCTGCATGCCCCTGGAGTTTCCGACAATGTTCCCCGGACGAAACCGGTCCTTCAGCTCGTCCCGCAGCCGGACGTTATCCTCAAGCAGGTGCTGCCGCTCCTCCAACGCCGTCTGTCGCAGGCGGACCGCCTGCGCAATCATCGACGCAATGATCGACAGAAGACGCACATCCTCCTCCAGTGAAACGTCCTCCGCAAAAAGGCGGTCGGCGCTAAGGGCCCCGATGACTTCGTTGCCGAGCTTGATCGGGACGCAAATGAACGAAATGTCCTTCTTGCGGAGGCGCTTTCGGGCGCCCGTGCGGTTGAGGAAGAGCGGCTCCTTCGAGATCCGCGGGACGACGGCCGGCCGGCCCGTCTGGACGACGCGCCCGGTGACACCCTCGCCCGGACGATAGCGACCTCGCTCCTGCTGGCTGGCGGACAGTCCATGTGCGGCCGCGATCGACAACTCACCGGTCTCCTTGTTCACCAGCGTCAGCGTACTCCGCGCCACCCCCATGCGCGCTGCCAGCGCGTTCAGAACCGGCCCCAGCACGTCCCGGAGGTCCAGGCTGGCATCCAGGATCTGGCTGATCTCGAACAGCAGCGAAAGCTCTCGAACCTCGCGCTTCACCGCTGAGGGTGTCTTGTGATCAGACATAAACACCTCGCTTCGCCGCCAATCCTACCGGACGGTAGGCCGACTTTGTGCATCCTACCATGCTGTAGGCAGTACCGCCAGTCGCTCGCTCGGCTGACCACAAGGCCCGGCCGGCGATTGGCAGGTAGCAGCCGCGCGGGGTGCGGAGTTCGCGTATCCGCTATTCCTGCCGCCACCAGGGAGCAGCATCAGCCGGGCGATTATCGGACGGGTGATGCGACGTGCAGAATCGCGTCCGGGTTTTGCAGCCCATGACTTTGCGGCCGAAAGTAGCCCGTCCGACTGACCGAAGAAAGGCCCGGGCGGATTGCACATCCAGCCCCATGCGGAGGTCCATCGTGAGCGAAGAAAACGCGCAAGATATGGCGCCCGGCCCGGTCGACCTGGCGGCGGAGCTGGAGGCCGTCTTCGGAGCGTTACGGGCACAGAAGGAGCGATTGGCGGCTCGTGCGGCCGAACTGGACCGGCGGGATCAGGCGCTGCGCGAGATACAGGAAAGCCTGGAAGCGATAGACCGCAATCTGGCCGAACGATCCGCCGCTGTGACGCAACAGGAACAGGCCGTCGCCGCGGCGAAGGCCGAAGTCGAGAAGGCCACCGCCGCCGTCGCACAACGACAGAACGACCTGAACGCGGAGGAGGAGCAGCTCAAAGCGGTCCGGAAGGAACTCGAACGGCAACCGGCGGAGATCGCGACGCACCGGTCCGAGCTCGCCGCCCGCGAGCAGCAGCTCGCGGCGCACGAGCAGCTCATCGCCTCGTCCCGCCAGCAGATCATCACACTGCGCAACGAAATTGCTTCCCTGGGCCGACAGCTTGAGCAGGCCGTCACGGCATCGCCGGCGGGTGCGGACCCGTCGAACGACGGGAAGCCGCACGGGAACGATCCGGAGGCCGAAACCGACCCCGCCCTTCTGAAGCTGCGGCGCGACGTCAAACGGCGTGCGATGGGCGTGTGAGGACGGCAGCTCCGCGAGGGAGCGCCGACGCGCGAAGCGTCAAGGCGGAATCACGGATGGCGTTGAGAATCTTCTCCAGACGAGGCGCGACAAAGAGCGAATCGAGTCCGTCGGCCCCGGCGAATCGGACGGCGGAGGCCTTCGTTCCGGCGCCGACCGAGAAGCTGGAAACGGACCCGCTCAAGGCGCTCTGGCAACAGGAGCGCTACAGTGTGATTCTGGCCCGACGGGAAGAGTGGGCGAACCATCCGGAGGGGAAGACGATCTGCCGTGAAGCGGCGATGCGTCTCGAGCAGCAGATGGCGCTCGTGCCGGCGGGGCGTGCGAGCCTCCCCCAGGGGCTGGTGGACGCCCCGGGGGCGCCGGAGATGGAATTCGAGGTCGCACCGTTTCTGCTCGACATCCACGCAGTGACGAACGCGCGGTTTCAGCGATTCGTGGACGCGGGCGCGTACGAGGATTTCGACCTCTGGCCGAAGTCGCTTTGGCCGCACCTGATTCAGATGCGTGACCAGACCGGCCAGCCGGGGCCGAGGTTCTGGCGGAACGGGCGGCACGACCGGGCACTGAGCCGCCACCCCGTCGTGGGAATCAGTTGGTACGAGGCGGCGGCGTATGCCCGCTGGATCGGCCAGCGGCTGCCCACCGAAGCGGAGTGGCAGATGGCGGCGACCTGGCGGATCAAGAGCGATACCGATCTGCTGCGGAGGTTCCCCTGGGGCGATGCGATGGACCGGGACCGCTGCAACATCTGGTCGTCGGGGGTGGGCGCTACGGTGCCCGTGGACGCGTATCCGGGGGGCGCGGCTCCGAACGGCGTGCTGCAACTCGTCGGGAACGTATGGGAATGGACGGACGCCGATCTGACGCTCACCACCGAGACGGGCGCCCCGATCATTGCGGAGATGGACCTCAAGGTCACGCGCGGCGGGGCGTACGATACCTACTTCGAGTCGCAGGCCTCGGGGCTGTTTCGTACCGGGCACATCGCGCTGGCGCGGACGCACAACGTGGGCTTCCGCTGCGCCATGAGCCTCGACGACGCCGTGTGGCTGAAGGATGAGTAGCAAGAAAGGCCGGGCGAGAACAGGGCCGGACGAGGAGCCGAGCGGCGCGTGGCGGCTCTCCGACGGCCGCGTGTCCGCCTGAGCCGACGGAGGCTTCCGGTGGCGTCAGGAACGACAGATTTTACGGCGAGCCAGTGCCTCATCTGCGAGCGGCAGAATCCGCCCGACGCAATGCTTTGTTCGGGCTGCGGGGCCCCTATGTCGCTGATCGAAGAGGCCGCGATCCAGCAGCGCCAGCCGAAGATCATTACGATCCTCGGGGAATCGAACGTGGGCAAGACTGTCTACCTCGGCTTCCTGCTCGACATGCTCTCCAAGCGTGCCGGCGGCTTCGAGGCTATCCCGAAGGGCGCATACTCCGTCAACCTTCAGCAGTCGGTGATCGGACACATGAGCGCACGGCGATTCCCACCGAAGACACCGCTCGAGGTCGACAACTGGAAGTGGGCGTACTACCAGGTCCGCCATCGCGACGGACGAAGCGAGGAGTGGTTCGACCTTCTTCTGCCCGACATGGCCGGCGAAGCGCTCGCCCAGGAGGTGGAAACACCCAAGACCTACCGCGCCATCACCGGGCTGCTCGCCAAGAGCGCAGGCGCCCTGCTCCTGATCGATGCGGCCATCGCCGCCTCCGGTTCGCCGCACCCGGACTACTTCGCCCTGAAACTCATGAGTTACGTCGATCGCAGCTTCGCCGCACGGCGCAGCGCCCGGGCCGGTAACCCCATCGCGGTGGTCCTCTGCAAGGCGGACTACTGCCCCGAATGCTTTGATAATCCGCGGGCTTTTGCGGAGACGAACCTGAACCGGCTCTGGAACATCTGCCAGAGCCGCTTCGAAAACGTCGAGTTTTTCGCCGCGAGCACCGTCGGCTCGCTCGCCTTCGCGCGGGACGAGGACGACACCGTGGTGCCCATTCCTCTGCATGTCGCGCCGCGCGGTATTCTGGAGCCGTTCGAATGGATTATCGATCGGATTCGGGCCGGCTAGCCGTCGTCTCACCTGACCACATCCGGACGCCGCAGGAATCTGCCGCGGTGACCTGCGACCAGGCGATCTTCACGTGCATTCGCTCCGCCCTCGGCCAGGGCTACCGCATCGTCGCCGCCAGCAGCGGCCTCCATCATACGGAATCGGCCGAAATCGCTTCGCGCTCGCCGTCCGGAGACGGGCTTTGCGACAACACCCCGGCCGCCTTCGGGGTTGCCTTTGCCCCACTGAGCACCGGCCGGTATGCCGTGCTCCACAGCACATACGCCGGCAAGGAACCCACCGGACGCGGAGGTCTCCGCGCATACACGCGGGCATTCATCCTGAGTGACGACGCGCTGCGTCGCTTTCACAACAATCCCTTCGACGTACTCCGGGCCGCCGAAGCGGCGGGCCTCCTCCGAGTGGATCTCGCACCCGCCCGGACGCTCCCGCCCGCGAGGCTCGTCGCCGGGACCCGCAGGGCTGGCTCCTGTTTCGCTCCCGCGTTAGAGCGGGTCGGCCACGCATGGATCGCCCATTGCGTCGAGAAGCTTCTGTCCAACGAAACGGTGATCGTCCATGCCGCGGGAGATCTGCCCGCCGTAGCCGAGGCCGTGCTCCTGTCAATGCCCGGCATACTGCGGCCGGCCATCCCGCTCTCCGCAGGCATCCGCTTTTCGATCGCGAGGCTCGGGCGTCTCACCGTCCTCAACGGTGAGGCCGCACGCACGCAGCAGGCAGTCCGCGGCCGGTCGCTGACCTTTGCGGACACCACGCGAACCCCGCCGCATCCCCCCGAGCATCCGTGGGCGCTCGCCGTTCAACAATTCCTGACGAGCGCGCGGACGGACCACCTCCTCTCGCTGACGGGCGACGCCTTCAACGAAGCCGACGTAGCCGAGCTCGAGCGGATCGGCAATGCCTGTCTCGATCTGCACAACCTCGACACGGCGCAGCCCGCGGAGGTCATCGACACGGCCGCCGTCTATCTCGATCGGCCCGTGCGATGTCCACTCGGAGAAACGCTATCCCGACGGATAATCGAGCGGGCCAGAGGCCGTCTCAACATCCTGCTGAGCCAGGCCGATGCGGTGGAGCTGGCCGGGCTCTGGCGCGACCTCGCGCCGCCACCCGGTTCCTCACCGCAGATCATCTGCTTCGCGAGCGAGGTCGCGGGGCTGGCCATAGCCCGGATGAGCGGGCTGTCGCCCCTGGAGGCGATCAGCATGACGATCGAGGCAAGCGACCGCGGATGGTTCGCGCACTCGCCGGAAGAACTCGGCCGCGTGGCCAACCGCGTCGTCGCCCGCGTTGCCGCCTGGGCCGCCTCGGCCCCCGCCGTGGAGATGGACGCCGCCAGAAGCCGGCTCGCCGCCTGGTGCCGGCGTTTTCCGAACGATACGGCGGCAAGCCAACTGCTCTCCTGCATCGACCAGCGGCTCGACGGCTGACGCTCGCCCGCCGGTGCGTGTCTCGCTACAATCCGGGCATGATCGTCGGCATCCTTTCCGACAGCCACGGGCGGATCCAACGTGTTCGTCAGGCCATCGAGGTGTTCCGCGACAACGGGGCAGGCGCGGTTTTCCATTGCGGTGACATCGGCGGGGTGACCATCCTGCGGGAGCTGGCCGCGTTCACGAAGCGCTTCTGGTTCGTCTGGGGCAATACGGACGTTGCCGACAACGGCCTCGCGGGCGAGGTGGCGCAGCTCGGCCTGACCTGGCCCGACGGCCCGATCCTGGTGGAACTGGCCGGCAGGCGGATCGCCCTGGCCCACGGCCACGAGGCGAAGTTTCTGCTTCTGCAACACGATCCGTCACTCGACTATATCTTCAGCGGCCACACGCACGGGCGTAGTGATTCTCGCGAGGGCCACACCCGCTACATCAACCCCGGCGCTTTGCACCGGGCGGCGGTGCACACGGTCGCCACGCTGAACCTCGCAACGGATGACCTGCACTTCCACGAACTGCCGCGGTAGTGCGCAGCAGGCGCACGAGCCGCGCGGCATGTACAGGGCGAACCGGGCGACTTACCCGGGGCGCGGAGCGCGTCCGCACGGCCGACTATCCGTTTGACGCCTTCGCACGACTTGAGAAGGCTTCGGTATGCATCGGCCCCGTGGCATGGCCGCACCTGGCGCGTGCGCGGTTGACGACCATCGGGAGAAGACGATAATGGGGCTTCCGCCGACCTGGCGCCGGAGAGGCTTCCTCCGGGCGCCGGCTTCCCGAGGGTCGGGATCGCGTCGGGGCGACGTGAAGCGGCCGCGAATCACGGGTCGGCTCTGGAGGACTACCGAAATGCATCGCGACAAAACAAGCTACATGTCCAGAAGGGATTTCGTGAAGGCCACGGCCGCCGCTATGGCAGCCACAGGCGTGGCGCCGCATCTCGTGCGGGGTCAGCAAGCCGCCACGCCGTTGAAGGTCGGGCTGATCGGTTGCGGTGGCCGCGGCACGGGAGCCGCTCAGAACGCGGTGGAAGCGGATCCGGGCGTCAGGATCGTGGCCCTCGCCGATGTCTTCAAGGACCGGCTCGACGCCTGTCGCAAGAGCCTGAAGGAGAAAAGCCACCAGGACATCGACGAGAAGATGTGCTTCGAAGGCTTTGACGCCTACAAGAAGGGGCTGGAAACAGCCGTCGATTACGTGATCCTGGCGACGCCGCCGTACTACCGCCCCGCGCACTTCGAGGCGTGCATCAATGCCGGCAAGCATGTGTTCATGGAGAAGCCGGTGGCCGTCGATGGGCCGGGCGTGCGCCGGATCATCGCGGCCGGCCGGAAAGCGAACGAAAAGGGTCTGTCCGTCGTGGCCGGCACGCAACGCCGCCACCAGAAGGGGTACATCGAGACGATCAAGCGGCTTCACGACGGGGCGATCGGGACGATCCTCTCGGGGCAGGCATACTGGACCAGCGGCCAGCTCTGGTACCGGCTGCGTGAGCCGGGCTGGTCGGATATGGACTGGATGATCCGTGACTGGGTCAACGGGGCGTGGCGCTCGGGCGACCATATCGTCGCACCGCAGGTGCAGCCCCGCGATGTGCTGAACGAGCTGCTTGGCCTCTTCGCGCTTCGTGTGACCCGCAACGGAGCAGTTCGGCGGCAAAATCGGTAGATTCCGCG
>CAZMVY010000034.1:2837-27159 GCA_964569765.1 uncultured Planctomycetales bacterium | reverse complement strand
CAACCGATAACCTTAGCGCCAAGCCACTTTCCTTTTCAAGAGGAGCTATTTAGAGTACCCTGCGTTCGTGTCCGCGACGAGGTTGATGCATGCGACTCATTGTGACCGCCGATCTTCACTACGACATTCTGCGAAGCCAGCGACCTACGGAGCGCCTCGCCGAGGAGATCAATCGGGCCGGCGGCGACGCCCTGATCATCGTCGGCGACGCCTGTGGTCGTGACCCCGGCATTCTACGGCGGTGCCTGCATCTTTTCGATAGCTTCCCCGGCCGGGTTTTTTTCGTGGCGGGCAACCACGACATCTGGACCGGGCAGGGTAATTCGCTGGATCGCTACGAGCGGGAGCTGGCAACGGTGTGCGAGGAGGCTGGCGTATGGTACCTGGATGCCCGGCCGTACGTTCAGGACGGCGTTGCCCTCATCGGGTCGTGCGGGTGGTACGATTATTCCTTCCGCCATGAGGAACTGGGCATCCCGATGCGGTTTTACGAGCACAAAGTGGCCCCGGGAGCGGCGGCGCGGCTCGAGGAATACGGCCGGCTGCTTGACGACCGCCACGATGTTACCGATGCGATGCTGGAGATCACGACACGCTGGATGGATGGGGTGAACGTGCATCTGCCGATGAGCGATGGAGAGTTCACCCGGCGGCTTCGCGACCGCATGGCGGCGCACCTGAGGGCTGTGGCGGGTGAGGCGCGGCAGATCGTGGTTGCCATACACCACGTGCCGTTCGCGGAAATGGTTCATCGCAGCGGCCGACCCAACTGGGACTTTGCCAATGCATTCATGGGCAGCCCGCTCTTCGGTGAGCTGTTGCTGTCCGTGGCCGAGGTGCGGTATGTCTTCTGCGGCCACACGCATCGGCCACTGCGGCGGCGGATCGGGCACATCGAGTGCGTGAATGTGGGGTGTACCTACCGGGCCAAGCGCTACGAAACGTTGCTTGTCGAGTAAGGCTGTGCGCCCGGCCGCTCGGCGGCGAAACCTGCGCCTGCCCGTACCGCGCGATCGCGGAACGGGCGTGCCGTCTTTGTGTCGTTACGGTTCGGTCGGGTGCGGGGCCGCGACGTCAGGCTGCAATGCGCCGGCGCGGTCCTCTTCCCGTTCAATCGGCGCGTCCGGCGGATTCACCAGGGCGCGCAGGCTGCCGAACGCGTGGAAGCGGACCACGCGACGCGGAGCGATCTGCATCAACTCGCCGGTCCGCGGATTGCGTCCTGTGCGGGCCTTGCGGACCTTGACCCGCAGGGAACCGAGTCCCGGCAGAACGAAATGCCGGTTGCGGATGAGTTCCTTGCGGGCCAGCTCAATCAGCCCCGCGTAGAAGCGATTGACGTTGGCCTTGGTCAACCCCGCGCTTCGCATGATACTCTCGATGAACTGGTCATGATTCATGGCGGGTGTCCTTTCCGGGATGAGACACTCTACGCCGCAGCGCGGAGGGGGCGCCGACCGGCTTCCGCCGCCTGAATTGAACGTCGGCTCAGCTTTCTGCGCGGTCCTCCGACGTTGCGGCTCCACAGACCGATACCGGTAGCATACCGTCCAGGCGCATCCGTTGCAAGAAATAAAGAACAGTGTCGCGATAAGTGGATGAGAAGTTATTGCATACTCACGTTATGTCGGCCTGTGCTGTGCATAGCGGTGGGTCGCTACTGGCATGATAGGTGTGCCCGGCGTAGAGCGGCGGCTGGGGTCCTGCCCAACGCAGCCGGGCGCGCCGGCGGCCTGCGGCTCGCATCTTGAGACTCGGCGTGGTCGTGAGCAGGGCGGCGCTCGCACGGATCCGCATGCTCTGCAACTTGCGGCGAACCCGATAGTATACAAGTGGGTGCCGTATGGGCGATTCGCCGGGACATCAGGTTGTCGATCGTCGGATAGCGGGTGTGGTTCTGCTGGGGCTTTGCGCTGCGATGGGGGCGGCGGGTTGTGCGGACCCACGGGCGCAGGAGCCGCTCGCACGGCACGAGCAGTATCTCCGGGGAACCGTGCAGGTTCTTCGGGATGACGAGGCTTCCCGTCCGGCACGCCTCAAGGAGTCGGTGGAGGGCGTGACGGCACGGAGCAGAGAAGATCCGGGTCGGCTCACGGAAGCCGTGAACGGCGCCGGCGAACTCATCAAGGCCGAAAAGCAGCGATGGCAGGAACGACAGCCGGAGTATCGCGAGGCCATCGAGCAGGAGCTTCGCGGCAATCCTCAGCGGGCGGCCGAGACCCTCCCGGAGATGGTCTACTGAACAGCTTTTCGGGGTTTCGTCGCGGGCGGGAACGGAGGGATTGGCCACCGGGCCGGCAATGCCACATGTGGCAATGCTCCGTCGCTTTCGAATTCCCGGAGGCATCTCCCGGCTGCGTTTGCCGTCTCACCGGAAGCGCGGGAACTGTGCCTTCGCTTGAGTACCCGGGCGGTTGCCGACCGATTCACCGCTGAAGGCCGTCGAAGGGCGGAGGAATCTGCCAATGGCCCAACAGCGACACGATGTCCGCCGTGCCTACCGGCCGCGGCAGCGCAAAGAGTTCGCCGTATGTGAATCCGCAGAGGGCGCCCTCGAATCCGGCCGTCGAGCGGATGTAGTGCTGGAGCCGCTTGAGCCGATCCCCGTCGAATTGTGATCGGTAGCAGGCGACGGCCTCGATCTTCTGCTCGATCGTCTCGGAGATATCCACGACGATGCGCGACTGCCAGTGCGGGATTTCGGCGGACGAGGGCACCGGGCGGTAGAGCAGGTGGTCGATCCGATGCGGTTCCGTGCCGCCGAAGCGATCATTCCATTTCGTAAGTTGCGCGTAGAAACGGGCCGCTTCGGTAAGGAGCTGCGCTTGGTAGTGATCGGGTGAGGCCGCGGGCGTGCGGCCGGCCATCCCGACGAGGATACGCGGACGGTACTTCCGAAGAACAGTTGCCAGCACGTATCGGGCCTCCGGCGTGTCCATGAGTTCGCGATTGGCCAGCGGGAGGATCTCGCATACGTGAGCACCGAGGACTCGCGCCGCGGCGGCTGCCTCGGCCCGACGGGTTTCGGACGTGCCGCGGGGTGTCGGCTCCCCGTCGGTCATGTGGATCATGCCGACCCGATAGCCGAGTTTGACCAGTCGGGCGATCGTGCCGCCGCTGCCTATTTCGAGATCGTCCGGATGGGGGGCGGTGAAAACGATATCGAGCGAGTCTTGCGCCATGTTCCTGGATCCATCGGGAAAGCGGTAAGTCGGCGTCTTCTGTGACTATAGGGCAGGCTGCCCGGCCGGGCAACCTGCGCTGGCCCGCTGCCGCAGGCGGGAAAGCAGCGCACAGATCAAAGCTTGTCGCGTCAGTTGGCCGAGAGTACTCTTATCGCAGACGGCCGGTGCTGTGATCCGGCCAAGCGATGTGGTGGTTCGTCGGCGACCTGGGCGGCTTCCCGCGGAGAGTCCGATGAAGCGTGGTGCTGGTATCCTGGCGTGCCTGGCGGCGGCGGTGGCGGCTGCCATGACCTGCTTTGGGGGGTGCGCAGCGCCGTATCCGAATGTGCTGCGGGACGGCAGCGGCAACGAGATCCGGTTCAGCGAGATCAGCCCGATTCTGTACAGTACCTCCCTCACCGAGGATCAGAAGAAAGAGGCCCTCCGGAATCTGGGCATTACGGACGAAGAGCTGATCAACCTGCTTCTCGCGCAGACGTAATCACCGGGGAGGCAGGCTCCGGCGCCGGGCTGCGCCGTGGCCTTGTGCAAGAGGAGGCTTCGGATGACGTACCGCAAACCTTCGTCGGTTGCCCTCGTCCTGCTCGCCTTCACGATGCTGGGGCTTGGCGGTTGCCTGGGCGTAGGCGGATGCGGCGATCCGGCCACGAGTGCCCTGATGAAGATCGGCACGGGGCAGATGACGCAGCTCACCACGGATGAGTTGCAAGCGCTGGCCCAGATGGTGTCCGCGCAGCAGGGGTTGGAGGCGCCGGAGATTCCGGATCCTCTCGCACAGGCCGGCATTGATATCCTCAAGGCGAACGGCATCAACACGATTGACCAGTTGTTGGCCTTCCTGCAGAACCTGCAGCGCGATCCGACGTCGGTAACCATTCCCGCGTCCGCGGTTGAGGCTTTGCCGTCGTTGATCGAGCTGTTCAACAGTTTCAACGCGGCGAACACGACCCCCTCCACATGACCGCCTCGAACGGGCCGCGTTCTTCGCGGGCGCCCGGATGCCGATTCCCACACGCGGATACGGCGGTTGTCCCGTCTTCCGTTGCGTCGTATACTTGCTTCCCGCATGGCGCGACGCGATGGAGGAGGTACACGCATGCGATCCGTTACGGGTTTCCCCCGAGGGCGGGCGTTGGGTGTGGCGTTGTTCGCAGCCCTTGCGGCGGGGTGTCACCAGGATCTTCAGCTCCGGCCGGTGCGTGTAGGTGTTACCCGAATCGACCTGATCGGGCCGCGGTTGCTGCCCAGGTGGGAACCCTTGCGGATTGATCTGGGCCTGTACCTCGGACCCGGACGGTTGCTTCAGTTCGAGGTGCTTACACCGCGCCAGATTCGCGTGCATCTCTCGAGCGGTCGCGAGGCATTCGCCCTGGTGAACGCGACGGAGTATGCCGAAGTCTCACGCGGCGGTGATGCTGCCGTACTGGCGACGGCCGTGAACGCCGCCGGCAAGACCGAGCGGGTGGGGCTCATCGTTACCGGAACCGGTTCGCCGATCCAGAGCCTTGCGGACCTCAAGGGGAAACGCTTCGACTTCGGGCCCAAAGGCGACCCGCTGCTCGATACGGCGGCGGTCTGCGCACTGGCGCGTGCGGGCGTGAGGCTCAGCGACATCGAGAAGGATAAGCTGCTCGGGCGATACCACCACATCGGCTCGCTGGAGGTGGCCCGGGCCGTGGTCTACGAGAAGGTGCCGGCCGGAATTGTGGACGCGGCGGAGTATGAGAAGTGGCCACCGCACGGCGGCTCGTTTCTGCTGGGTACGGTGTCGCGCGATCAAGTGCGGGTGCTATACCGGACGGAGCCGGTGCCGGAGATGGCCGTCGTGGCGTCGAAGCGGGCGGACCCCGCGCTCGTGGAAAAGGTCAGAAAGTACTTCCTCGAGGAGATCAACAGGAAGCAACTCGCCGTCCTGAGCTGGCTCGGTGTCAACGGTTTCGTTCCGGCTGACGCGGACCGGTACGCGCCCTTCGCGAAACAGGTCAACGAGGTATACCCGCCCGCATCGCAACCGGAAGAGGTGCCGGTTGAGCCGTGATGCCGTGCAGAAAGCGCGCGCAAGACCGCTATTTGCGACGTGAGCATGGGGTGGGTTTGTCTGCGCAGGATGAGCGGATCGCATCGCGCGAGATCAGAACCCGACGGTTGCGACCGCCGTGGCAATGTTCTCGTAGCAGAACGACATCCACCCCCCTGCCTGCTCGATAGCCGCGACCGACACCAGGATGATCACCGCCAGCATGATGGCATACTCCGTGGCGGTGGGCCCATCCGTTGAGCGCAGGAACTTCGCGAGCCGTGTGCGCCGCAATCGATTCATCAGACCGGCCATTCTTTGCCCTCCGATTCGAAGGTCGGGCGTCGGCGTTTTCCGGCCGCCCGATGCACGGGCCACGCCCGCAACGCAGGTGCATCCACGCTCCGGAAACATACAATTGGATTCGGGGGCGGTCAAGGTGGAGAAGAGATCGGGCTTGGGCAGGGCGGTCGATGCGTGCAGGCGCGGCCGATAACGAGTTCGCTGTCCCGCTGCCTGCGTGGCGGGTCGCCCCCGATGCCGCCACAAGACGGTTCCGATAAGGGCGAGGGTTTGTCCGCGAGCCATTCCACAAGCATTCGGGCGAGTGCTCGCGCAGGGGCGTGTGTCATCGGCACGCAACGAGGCAGAGGTACGCCTGCAGGCGTGGACATGCTGCGGCTGTATTCGGTCGGACGGTTCCGTGTCGGGCGCACAATGGTGCCGCGGTTCGGTCGCCCACCCGGGACCGGGAGCGGACGAAGCCTTCTCTCGGAAGACCGCAGCAGCCGAAGGACTATGAAGGCGAAGCATTGCTCGACGCTGGGGAACGCGTTGTGCTGCCGGCCTTCCACAGGGCTTCGAGGACCAGCAGCAGCATTAGGACTTCGAGGACGGCCATGGCTGTGTGGGTAGCCGTGTACTCGGGCCAGATGAACCAGTTCACCCGACCCTGGAGCCAGCGCCAGGGCGGATAGTAGAAGGGTGTGACGTACACGATATTGAGCATCGTGGTGAGGGAGGCGAGGGCGCCGTAGAGATACCATCGGCGGTCCCACATGACCGCTGCGCATGACAGCGCTACCGCCGGGACGCTGTAGCGCTCGTGCATTTCCGTGCACAGGTTGAAGAAGGCCCAGGCGGCGGCGGCGCAGGCCAGCACGAGGCTTTCCGGTCGGCGTCGGGCGAGGCGCCATCGCCAGATGATGACGGCGAGGGCGCAGCCGAACGCCAGCAGGCCCAGCGTCCGGTAGCTGATCAGGCCGAGCAGGCGATGGGTATCCGGGGGGAAGTCGCGAAGGGAAGGCGTCTTGTTCCACGGGCGGGTGAGCAGCCACCAGAGGTTCATGGCGTTGAGTGTGGTTTGGGCGTACTCGCCGCCGACGACGGCGAAGTAGCCGCGGTAGAACTGCACGAGATTGTCCGTGACGGCCGCAAGGACGACGACCCCCGCGACGGTGATGGCCGTCGCAAGCAGGAGATGCCGCACGTGAAGCGCCCACACGGTGCGCCACTCGATGGCGATCGCCGCAAGAAGGACGGGCACGGCGCAGACGGCCTGCGCCTTCAGTGAGACGGCAAGCACCAGGGCAGCCGCCAGCATGACGGGCCGCCGGGTGCAGTAGGCGAAAACCGCCGCGATGAGAAACATGGACAGGATGGTGTCGGTCTGACCGTAGTATGCGCCGTCGTAGAGGATTGCTGGACTGAAGAGGTAAAACGCCGCGACCCCGACGGCGGACCATCGCCGCCCCTGTTTCCGGGCCCACGCGAAGAGGATGATCCCGGCTGCCAGGTCGGCAAGGATCGCCGGCGACTTGTACAGCATCGTAATCGGCCGCACCCGCTCCAGATAGAACGCGTCAAGGGGCACGCGGATGTAGCCGGGCAGATGAAGCGCCCCGTGCAGCCAGAAGAGCAGCCGGGTGATGCTCAGATAGAGGGGGGGGTGGTTCGGAATCCGGATCGGCGGCTCCCGGGTGAACGGGGTCCACTCCATATCCCGGACGGCCCAGGCCTGGAAGCACAGCAGATCGCCCAGGTGGCCTTTCCACCACGCCAGATGCAGGCGGACACCCGCCGCGAGCAGCAGGAGCAGGATCAGGGCCGGCCACAGGCGGCGGGCCCGCGCCGCCGGCGCGCGCGCCGGGGCGGGGGGGGGGGGCCCCGCTGCCTCGCGCATACACACGGCGTGCGTACACATCGGACGGCTCGCCGGGGCGCTCGGCGACGAGGCACCGAGCGTTTATCTTGGCCTTGCGTGCCGTTAGAATAACGTGCCGGCGGAGACACGACAATCCCGCCGCGTCGGGCGGCGGTTGCCGGTCCTCGGCGATCTGCCTGAACCGCTACGGCGTTGAGGTCGTGGGTGTATGGAGCCGGCGAAGATCGTCATTCGGGGAGCGCGCGTCCACAATCTGCGCAACGTGTCGCTGGATCTGCCGAGAGACGCACTGATCTGTTTCACGGGGGTTTCGGGCAGCGGCAAGAGCAGCCTCGCATTCGACACGCTCTATGCGGAAGGGCAGCGGCGGTACATCGAATCGCTGAGTTCGTACGCACGGCAGTTCCTCGGCCAGTTCGCCCGGCCGGATGTGGACCAGATCGCGGGTCTGTCTCCCGCCATTGCTATCCAGCAGAAGACCGGCGGCTGGAATCCCCGGAGCACCGTCGGCACGATCACTCAGATCAATGACTTCCTCCGGGTACTCTTCGCCCGCGTCGGCCGGCAGCACTGCCCGCGGTGCGGGCGACCGATTTCCGCGCAATCGCGCGAGGCGATTCTCGCGCAGATCGCGGAATTGCCGGTCGGGATGCGTTTCCTCGTGCTGGCGCCGGTCGTGCGCGGGCAAAAGGGGGAGCATCGCGACCTCCTGAGCGACTTGCGCCGGCAGGGATACGTGCGTGCGCGGATCGACGGCCGCGTGGAGGAAATCGAGGCGGTCCGCTCGCTGGACAGGCAGGTTCGCCACAACGTCGAGATCGTCATCGACCGCCTGACACAGACAGGCGACAACCGGGGGCGGCTGGCGGAGGCCGTCGAGAAGGCGCTGGAACTCGGCGAAGGCACGCTCATCATTGCAGCGGCGGAGGGATCTCCCTTCCCCGATCGAGGCGAACGGACGGTCGGCCAGGGTGCCGCGGGCGGTCGCGGGCGGCGTCGTCGGTCGGCCCCCGCCGATGGCGACCTGGTGCTCTCGTCGAAGTATGCCTGCACCGACTGCGGGATCGGTTTCGAGCCGCCGTCGCCTCAACTGCTGAGCTTCAACTCGCCGCTGGGCATGTGCCCCCGGTGCGACGGGATCGGTACGTCGTACGAGTTCGATCCGGAGTTGCTCGTGCCGGATCCGAACCTGAACTTTCTCTCGCCGTGCATTGCGCCGATGCGGACGACCCCCGGCCGGTGGCGCCGGCACATTTACCAGGGCGTTGCGAACCATCTGGGCATCAACCTCCTCACGCCATGGAAAGACCTTCCGGAGCGGGCGCGGCATGCGCTGCTCTACGGTACGGGCGACGAGCACATTACGTTCGAGTGGCGCGGTTTCGGGGGCGGCTGGCGGCACGGCGGCACCTTCCAGGGCGTCATCGCGGAGCTGGAGGAGAAGTATCGAAAGGCGAAGGCGGGCACCGTCCGCGCTTATTACGAGAAATACATGCGGGTGCGGCAGTGCAAGGAATGCGGCGGGGCGCGCCTCAACCCTCAGGCCCTGGCCGTCCGGCTTCACGGAAAGAACATCCACGAAGTCGGCGAAATGTCGATCCGGAAGGCCCTGGAGTTCTTCGCGGACCTTCCCCTGACGCCGACACAGGCGGTAATTGCGGAGGATGTCCTCAAGGAGATACGTGGGCGATTGGGGTTCCTCGACGACGGGGCGCTGGACTACCTCACGTTGAACCGCACGGCACCGAGCCTCTCGGGCGGCGAATCGCAGCGGATCCGTCTGGCCGGGCAGATCGGCTGCGGGCTGGTGGGCGTTCTGTACGTTCTGGACGAGCCGTCGATCGGGCTGCATGCGCGGGACAACCGGCGGCTGCTGGCTTCGCTGATGCGACTGCGGGACATGGGCAACACGGTGATCGTCGTCGAACACGACGAGGAGACGATGCGCTCCGCCGACCTGATCGTGGACTTCGGGCCGGGGCCGGGCGTCCGCGGCGGTGATGTCGTCGCGATCGGGACGCCGGACGAGATAGCAAAGGAGAAGAAGAGCATCACGGCGGATTACCTCGCGGGGCGAGCGAGCATTGAGGTTCCGGCGCGCCGCCGGCCGGTCATCCCCACAGGTCGCTCGCCTTCGGATGGCTGCGAAGGAGCGGCCGGCGCCGCCGGCACTATGGAGACGACGGTCGCAGAAGGGCGAAAGAGGCCGCCACGGCGGCGACGGGCAGAGGAGGGTCGCTCGTGAACGAAGCGGAACGCCTGTGCCGGAAGCGGCGGAAGGTTTGCCGGCTTTGCGAGGCGGGCCACGCGGCGACATGTAGTTTCTTGAGCTGCTCGCGTGCGTCGCGGGCGATTCGGAGCGGTACGGCGTCGTGTACGTGCTGACCGGCCGTATCGCCGGCAGCATCCAGGGCAAACCGCGAATGAGCTGCGACGCCGATCCGGCCGTTCGAATGACAGGCACGCAGGCCCGTGCACGGGCGCAGGCCTCGGGCGCGTGCTTCGGCATATCGCTCGAAGCCTTGTGTGAGGCGGTTCGAGCATTCCGGAATGGCCAATGGGATCGACGGGGCCAGGGAGATTGAAATGACTGGTGCGAACATGACCGGTGCCGGCGCGAGTGCGGGCAGGGCGCGGCGCTGTCGCGCGGCATCGCCGCGCATCGCCTGTCGGGTCTGCCGGTCCTTCGTTCTTTACGGGGGGTGATTGTGCCGATGGCGTGCGAGGCCGTACCGATCTGCTCAAGCCCCGACGGCGACGTGAAGTGGCTCGTCGTCCGCGGCGCTGCGCACAACAACCTCAAGGATATCGACGTTTTCATTCCGCTCGCACGCTTCGTGTGCATTACAGGGGTTTCCGGCAGCGGCAAGAGCAGCCTGGTCAACGACATTGTCTGGCCCGCCCTGGCCCGCAAGCTCAATGGCGCCGAGGTGCCTGCGCCCGGCCGGCACCGCGGGATCCTCGGCACGCAGTACCTCGACAAGGTGATTGACATCGACCAGTCGCCGATCGGGCGCACGCCGCGCAGCAATCCGGCGACGTACATCAAGGTCTTCGACGAGATCCGCAGCCTGTATACGAAGCTGCCGGACAGCAAGGTTCGCGGCTATGCGCCCGGCCGGTTCAGCTTCAACGTGAAGACCGGCGAGGCCGGTGGCGGCCGATGCGAAGCCTGCGAGGGCAACGGTGCCAATCGCATGGAGGTGGACTTTCTCGCGGACATCTGGGTGCCGTGCCCGGTCTGTTCCGGCCGGCGATTCAGCCGCGAGACGCTTCAGGTTCGATTCAAGGGCAAGAGCATCGCCGACGTGCTGGAGATGGACGTCCAGCAGGCAATGGAGCACTTCGCGAACATCCCGAAGATCGCCGCGATGCTGCAGACCCTCCACGATGTCGGCATGGATTACATCAAGCTCGGCCAGTCGAGCACGACGCTCTCCGGCGGCGAGGCGCAGCGGATCAAGCTCGCCCGCGAGCTGGTGAAGCGATCGACGGGCCGGACGCTCTACCTGCTCGATGAGCCGACGACCGGCCTGCACTTCGACGACATCAGGAAGCTCCTGAAGGTCCTGCACGGATTCGTCGATGCGGGCAACACGGTCCTCGTCATCGAGCACAATCTGGACGTCATCAAGACGGCGGACTGGATCATCGATCTGGGCCCCGAGGGGGGCGAGGCTGGCGGCCGGATCGTTGCGGAGGGAACGCCGGAGCAGGTGGCGGCGGTGGAGGCCTCGTATACGGGGCAGGCGTTACGGGCGGTTCTCGGCAGGGGACGAGGCGACGGGGCGACGAGGCGACGAGGGGAAGGAGTCCGCCCCGCCCTTCGTTCGTCACGGCGTGCCCGCATCGTGGCGTCGCTCTCCGGCAACGGAGTGCCGGATACCGTTACGGTCGTCGGCGCGAGGGAGCACAATCTCAAGAATCTGACGGTCCGTTTCCCGCGCGGTCGCACCACCGTGTGCACCGGCGTTTCCGGCAGCGGCAAGAGCAGCTTCGCCCTGGACACCGTCTACGCCGAGGGGCAGCGACGCTACGTTGAGTCGCTCAGCGCCTATGCGCGGCAGTTTCTCGGCCGGCTCGCCAAGCCGCGGGTGGACCACGTGTACGGGCTCTCGCCGGCGATCAGCATTGAGCAGAAGATGACCGGCAAGTCTCCCCGGTCCACCGTCGGCACGGTCACGGAAATCTACGATTATCTGCGGGTTCTCTGGGCGCGGATCGGGCAGCCGTACTGCCCGAAGTGTAACATCCCGATCGGCGCGCAGACGAGCGAGGAGATCATCGCGCGGGTGATGGAGCGTCCGGAGGGCAGTCGCCTGTTTCTGTGCGCTCCGGTGGAGCGGACCGGCTCGGAGACCTGGGCGCAGCTCTTCGAGCGTGAGCGGAACAACGGGTTCGCTCGCGTCCGCGTTGACGGCCGGCTGTATGACCTGGCGGATCCGCCGGAGCTGGACGGCCGGCGGAGACACGACGTCCAGATTGTGGTCGACCGCGTCGTCGTCCGGGCGGCCGCCCGCTCTCGCATTGCCGACAGCGTGGAGCAGGCGCTTTCGCTCGGCGACGGCTGGATCGTGGTCGTGGAAGGAAGCGACGAAGGGATGACGTTGGTTCCGGACGCAGAAGGGGATCGTTCCGCATCGCCAGGTGTCCGGGCTCCGCACGCGGAAATGCGTTTCTCCCAGCGCCGCTGCTGCACGCAGTGCGGAACGAGCTACGAGGACCTCTCCCCCCATCACTTCTCGTTCAACAGCCGGCTTGGTTGGTGCCCCGCCTGCGAGGGACTCGGGACGCAGGAGGGGACCAGCGCCGAGACGATCGTCGTCGCGCCGGGCCGGGCCATCCTCGATGGGGCAATCGCCGGTTGGGAAAAGCTCGACGACAAAGCGGAGCTGGTTTCCCTGATTCGCGCGGTGGCGCGGCATGCGGGTTTCGATCCGCAGACGCCGTGGAATCGGCTGCCGCCGTCGGCGCAGCGGGTGATCCTGCACGGGTTGGGCGAGATGTGGCTGGAAGCCGATTGCCTCGGCCGCGGCGTGCGAGTGCAGTGGAAGGGTTTCTTCCCGGCCATCGACGAAGCAGTGCGTACGAGCTGGCAGTATCGTCAGCGTCTTTCCCATCTGATGGGCGAGGTGCCGTGCCGGCGCTGCCAGGGCGGCCGGCTCCGCGAGGACGCGGCGGCCGTGCGCGTCGGCGGCAGAACGCTGCCGGACGTCTGCTTCATGTCGCTTGGTGAGGCGTATCGGTTCTTTGCGGAGCTGCGACTCGATCCGCGCGAAAAGCAGATCGCCGGCGAGGTGCTGCACGAAGTCACGTCGCGGCTGAAGTTCCTCGTGGACGTAGGGCTGGACTACGTCACGCTGCATCGGGCGGCGCCGACGCTCTCCGGCGGAGAATCGCAGCGGATTCGCCTCACCTCGCAGATCGGCAGCGGCCTGACCGGTGTGCTCTACGTGCTCGACGAGCCGACGATCGGCCTGCATCCGCGTGACAATCGGCGGCTGATCGATGCCCTGCGGCACCTGCGGGATCTCGGTAACACGCTGCTGATGGTCGAGCACGACCGCGAGGTGATCGAGCACGCGGACCACGTTCTCGACTTCGGCCCCGGCGCCGGCACGGATGGCGGCCGGATTGTGGCGGAGGGCCCGCCGGCCAGAGTCCGGGAGCCCGAAACGTCGCTGACCGGCCGGTATCTTTCGGGGGCCGCCGCGATCCCCGTCCCGACCAACCGCCGCAAAGGCAACGGCAGGACCCTTGCGATCCTCGGTGCACGGCACAACAACCTCAAGAACATCGACGTCGAGCTGCCCCTGGGCACGTTCATCGCCGTCACGGGCGTCTCGGGCAGCGGCAAGAGTTCGCTCGTCAACGACCTCCTGACCGCGGCGCTGGCCCGCAGGCTGCAGCAGGCGCGGACCGCGCCCGGCCGGCACGACCGCCTCCGCGGGGTCGAGCACGGCGACAAGGTCATCAACGTGGACCAGTCTCCGATCGGCATCACGCCGACCAGCAACCCGGCGACGTACACGGGCGCTTTCGACGTCATTCGCGAACTGTTCTCGAAGCTGCCCGAGAGCCGGGTCCGCGGCTACACGGCCAACCGGTTCAGCTTCAACCGGCCGGGCGGGCGCTGCGAGGCGTGCGAGGGCAACGGGCAGATCTGTGTCGAGATGCACTTCTTGCCGGATGTGTGGGTTACCTGCGAGGCGTGCGGCGGCGCGCGCTACAACCGCGAAACGCTCGAGGTAAGGTACAAAGGCAGGAACATCGCGGATGTCCTGAACATGCGCGTGGGCGAGGCCCTCGAACACTTTGCCAACGTGCCGAAGCTCAAGCGGATGCTGGCGACCCTTGCCGACGTAGGGCTCGATTATGTCTCGCTCGGCCAGCCGGCCCACACCCTTTCCGGCGGCGAGGCGCAGCGCGTCAAGCTGGCGGCCGAGCTGGGCCGTGTGTCCACGGGCCGGACGCTCTATGTCCTCGACGAGCCGACGACGGGCCTGCACTTCGACGACCTCCGCAAACTGCTGGCCGTGCTGCACCGGCTGGTCGATCTGGGTAATACGGTCGTCTGCATCGAACATAACCTCGACGTGCTCAAGACGGCTGACTGGATCATCGACCTCGGTCCCGAAGGCGGCGAGGCCGGCGGCGAGATTGTGGCGGAGGGCCCGCCTGAACGGGTGGCGGCGAACCCGCGGTCCGCCACGGGGCGGTTTCTTGGGCGGGTGCTGGCGGCCGGCCCGCGCGAGCCGCTCGCGGCATACGATGCCATCACGGCGGAGGCGGTGGGTACATTGTTTGAGAAGCCGCTGCGGGCGGCGGATCTTGGCGAGCAGGCCGTATTTCCGTGGGAGCGGGATGGGCAGGCTTGGCATACGCGGGATCGCGTCGGCCGGCGGGGCCAGCCGATTCGCTGGGAGGGCGCAGCGCTGCTCTGGCTGGTCGAGCAGATTCAGCGGGCAGGTCGAGGCCGATTGGCCCCCACGGACTGGAACAACCGTTCGCACGTGGAGATCCGTTCGCCGAACCCGTCTGTGCCGTGGTTCTTCCACGCGCTGACGGGGGGCGAGTGGCTGCTCGATGTGACGCTGCGCGTGCCGGTCAATACGTTCACATCATCGGAGCTTGTGCGGCTGATCGGGCTCCGGAAACTGGACGACCGGTCGGACCTGCCAATCTACGGGCAGTGGCAGCGGGTGCGCATCCACCGCCCCAATCGGCAGTGGGACTGCATCCGGATCCAGATCCACGACCGGAAGGAGATCGATACGCCCGGCATGCGGAAGGTGATCCGAACGTGCGTCCGCGCCTATCTCAAGGCGGCGAGCCGGCCGCAGCATCCGGCGGGCATATCGCAGAGGCGGGAAAGGGACGCCCGCGCCTGGCACCTCTCGCAATCGTCGATTTCCCCGGACCGGGTGAAGGAATGGCAGCCACCGACGCTCGTCGAACTGCTGGGCCGGATCGGCAGACTCCTGCCGGGCATGCAGGTCGACTGGAGCAACAGAGTATCCGTGCGGCTGAGGATTCCGGGCCGCAGGCTGTTGCCCATCCGGATCGGAACGAGTCACGCCTACGGGCTTCGCGTCGGCGTGCCCTGTCCGGCAGGGACGGTCACGCCGGTGTGCGTTGACAGGCTGGGCCTCTCGCCGAAGATCGTGCGGCGTCGGGCGTTTGACATCGTAACCTTCTGGATCCAGCGAATGGATCAGGTGGACGGGCAGCAATTCCGGGCGCTGATCCGGTCCTGGGCCGGCGCGACATTCCCCGAGGCGGCCCAGGCGGCGGCAGTGGAGGACGCGTCGTGAGCGGGCCGGTTCCGAACCGCCAGTTATTCCGTTACGAGATTCCGCTTCGACGACGGCGCTCGCCTCCGAAGATCGACGGTGACCTGGGTGACTGGTCGGACGAGTTTCTCATGCCGCCGCTGGGAAAGCTGGACGGGCGGGAGCCGTTTGCCCCGGTGTACATCGCATGGGACGACAACGGGCTTTACGTCGCCTGCCGCGTGACGGGCAAGCGGCATCCGCTGTGCTGCGACCCCAGGGAGTTCTGGACGGGCGACAATCTGCGTGTGTGCACGGATATGCGCGACGCACGGGACATCAAACGTGGCACGCGCTTCTGTCAGCAGTTCTACTTCCTGCCATGCGGCGGGGGCGCGTCGCGTAAGGAGCCGGTGGCCGGCTCGGCCCCGCTGCACCAGGCTCGCGAGCATGCGCCGCCCGTGCCGCCGGAACGCATCAGGGTGGCCGCGAGCGTGCGGCGCAGCGGCTACGCGCTGGAGGCCCACATCCCGGCGGATTGTCTCTCGGGCTTTGACCCTCTCGAACATCGACGGATCGGGCTTTACTATATTCTCGAGGATGGCGACCGCGGCCAGCAGTACCTGACTGTCGGCGACGACCTGCACTGGTGGGTGGACCCGAGCACGTGGGCGGCGGCCGTCCTTTGCGAGTGAATGTGCCCGGACCGGACGGAGGCGGGGGGCCGGCCGGCCCGAGGGGTGTGCCTGCAAGGGAGGCTCTGTCATGGACGTATACCTGATTCAGCATGCGGCGGCCGTTTCCGGGGAACAGGATCCGCGGCGGCCGCTGACGGAACAGGGCCGGGCAGCGGCGGCGGCCGTGGCCCGGTATCTGGCGGAGTTGCGGGGCCGGCTCGTTTGTGCGGCGATCCCGGAGATCTGGCACAGCGGCAAGCTCCGCGCGCAGCAGACGGCGGAGGTGTTTGCCCAGGCGCTCCGTCCGCCGCCATCGCTCGTTGTACGGGCCGACATGAACCCCGACGACGATCCCCGTCCGTTGTATGGGGAGATCGTTGCGAGACGCGAACGGCCGGGTTCGCTGATGATCGTGGGGCACCTTCCGCACCTGGCCAGGCTGGCCGGGTTGTTGCTCGCCGCGGACGCCTGTATGACACCGGTGCAGTTCGTGAATGCCGGCGTGGTGCGGATCGTTCCGATGGAGGAGGGCTGGTCCGTGGCGTGGTACGTCACGCCGACATGTGTGCTGTGACCGGACGCGGTCGCCTGCGGGCGATGCGAGATGTGTCAGGGGCTTGGATGCAGTGGCCGCGAACCGGCCGGTGGAGTATCATACCTGCGTGTTGCCGAACCTGCTTGAGCATCTGAAAAAACACATCGTCGTCTGCGACGGTGCGATGGGGACGTTGCTGTATCAGCGCGGCATTTACGTCAACCAATGCTACGAGAACGTGAACCTTACCCGTCCGCACCTGGTCAAGCAGATTCACCAGGAGTACATCCAGGCCGGCGCGCAGATCATCGAGACGAACACATTCGGCGCGAACCGCAGCAAGTTGGCCAGGCATGGTCTGGCGGACAAGGTTCGTGAGATCAACCTCGCGGGGGCGCGTCTCGCCCGCGAAGCCTCCGAAGCCAAAGTGTGGGTGGCCGGCGCCGTCGGGCCGATTCACGGCGCGGATGCCTCGCGGGCCGACGTCCAGCCCGGGCCGGGGCGGCGGGAGATCTTCCGCGAACAGATCGCCGCTCTCGTCGAGGGCGAAGTGGACGTGATCCTGCTCGAGACGTTCAGCGACCTGGATGAGTTGCTCGAGGGCATCGCGGTGGCGCGGGAGGTCGGCCCGGACAAGCCGTTGATCGTGCAGATGACCTTCGGCGAGTCGCAGACGACGCGCGGCGGGCTTACGCCGGAGCAGGTCGTCGAGGGCCTCCGGGATCAGCCGGTTGACGTCGTCGGGGCGAACTGCGGCGCCGGGCCGGCAGCGCTTACGGAAGTCGTCGGCCGGATGCGGCGGTGTACCGACAGGCCGATCTCCGTCCAGCCGAACGCCGGTCTTCCGCAGACGCACGACGACCGCGTGATGTACCTGGCGACACCCGAGTACTTCGCCGAGTATGCCCGCCGGATGATCGCAAAGGGCGCCAACATCCTCGGTACCTGTTGCGGCAGCACGCCCGAGCACACGCGGGGCCTGGTCGGGGCCGTCCGGATGCTGCAGCCCGCTGCGGCTGCCGCAGGCGCAGCCCCCGCCGAGGCTACGAAGACCTCGCCGGTCGTGCGACGTTCGGAGACGCCGTCGCGTCTTGCTGCCCGGCTTCGCGCCGGGCAGTTCGTCGTCAGCATCGAGATCGACCCGCCGCAGGGAACCGACGCAACCCGGGCCTTGGAAGCCGCCGCCCGTTGCCGCGATGCCGGCATCGATTGCATCAACATCGCCGACGGCCCGCGGGCCAGCGCGCGGATGAGTCCGATCGACATGGCCGTGCTGCTCAACCGCGACGTGGGTGGCATCGAGCCGATCGTTCACTTCTGCTGCCGCGACCGCAACATCCTCGGCCTCCAGGCGGATTTGATCGGCGCCAACGCGATCGGCGTGTACAACATCCTGTGCATCACCGGCGATCCGCCGAAGCTCGGCGACTACCCCTTCGCAACCAGCGTGTACGATGTGGATGCCATCGGCGCGATTCGCATCGCCAAGGGCCTCAACGACGGGCACGACCTCGCCGGCAACCCGATGAGCGGTCCGCCGACGAAGCTGCACATCGGCGCCGGGGCCAACCCGGGTGCGATCGACCTCGATCAGGAGGTCGCGCGGTTCGAAAAGAAGATCGCAGCCGGCGCCGAGTTCGTTCTCACGCAGCCCGTTTACGACTTCGCCCTGTTCGAGCGTTTCTACCGCCGGATCGAGTCATTCCGGGTACCCATGCTGCTGGGCATCCTTCCGCTGGCGAGCTACCGAAACGCCGAGTTCCTCCATCGCGAGGTGCCCGGAATGCAGATTCCCAGGCGCATCCGCGATCGCATGCGTGCCCGGGAGGACAAGGAGTCCGCCCGCCGCGAGGGGATCGCGATCGCGCAGGAATCGCTTCGCGAGGCCCGTCCGCTCGTGCAGGGCACGTACATCATGCCCCCGTTCAACCGTGTGGACTCGGCGCTGGCCGTGCTGGAAGTACTCCGGGAGACGTGAGCGCGGCCGTGAATGCGGACCATCGCACCCGCCGGATCGGGCGCCGCCGACGCTACAGCTCGTCTGATTCGGGACGTGTGACCGGTTCGGCGGGGCCGAGCAGATCGGCGACGGTCGGTTGCTCCAGACGGAATTCCGCGGGGATCGACTTGTCCCGGCAGAGTTCCGCGAGGACATCGAGGACGACGGTGTAGTCGATGCCGAGCCCCTCCGGTTGACCGTCCGGCCCCTCGGTCGGATCGGAGCCGAGCGCGCGGACCAGATCCGCAACGGCGAAGGATACCTGTATCGGATCCCACACGCGGCGGCCCCCGCCGACCTTGCGGACCAGCGCGATCCGGTTGTCGCCCGCGCGGGCGGAGATCGTCACCGGCCGTTCCGGGTACGCGTAGAGCAGCGGCTCGCGGCACCGCAGAGCGGTTCCGATCAGTGCGATGCGACGCTGCTGCGTCCGGCGGGCGTACACAATACCCGGTCCCTTGCTCGGCACGATATCGAGCACGAAGTTGTCCTGTCCGACCGCACGGCTCTCCAGGCAGGGGTCTCGCTGCCGGCGCAGGGCCTCGTAGGCCGCGATCCGAACGAGCGCGTCCTCGTCGTCGAGCAGTTCGCGGAGGGTCGTCGAGACCGCGGCGGGATACGCCTTCGTATCGCCCAGTTCCTGGATGGCTGCCTGTCGATACAGGCCGTTGCGTTCCATGGCGTGGCGGCGGAGCACCTCCACCGAGAGCGGATCGCCCAGGCGTGCGCCGGTGCGGGCGGCGTAGAAGCTGGTCGCCCGCTGATGGTGTGCATAGTGCCGGCGCACCATGGCAATGGCCGGCTTGCCGATCGCCTCAAGGCAAAGCGCGATCTCCTCGGCGGGGGCCCCCGGGCGTGCGAGCTCGTCGGTCAGGGCCTTCGCGCGTGCCTCGGTCTCCTCGGTCGATCCGGTCAGTGGCATGTGCAGCGCAAGAGTGACGAACTGCATCTCGCGGCCGGCGTAAGCCCGAGGCACGGCCAGCGTGATGGTTGTGGGCGAGACGGCATCCGCCGTCTTCGGCTGCGAGCCGAATCGGTTGTTCAGCAGTTGTGAGATCTGCTGAACCATGCCGTATCCGGGCGTGGCCAGAATCAGCGAGATACGACGATTCTCGATGCTCCATCCGCCTCCGAGTATGCGACCCTGCCCGGGAGCGGTGTCGCCCGGGTTGCCTTCGCCGCGGGCAAACGGATTCGTAAAGACGCGGCCGGCCGCGCGAGCCAGAACCCGCCCCTCCAGCGGCGCATCGGGATTCACTACGAGTCGGAGGCTGCACGGCAGGAGCACGCCGCCCGCCAGCGAGCGGACGTCCCGATCGAGCACCTGCACCATGACATCAAATCGTGTCCCTTTCACAGCGGCTGGAGGAATCTCCCCGCGCACAATCACGGGTACGGAATGGGGGTCCTGAATCAACTGCAGCGGGGAGGCATCCGTCGCGGGGCCGAGTTCCGCGCGCTGAAGACGGCTGATCTCCTTCTGGAGATACTCCGACATGCTCTTGGACATCTTGCTGCTGCCGGGGCCCTCCAGCCCGATGAGCAGGCCGTATCCGCGGAGCTGAATCCCGCGATCTCCCTGCACGGACGCGACCGTGCCGACAGTACCCGTCTGCGCCGTCCAGACGACCGGGCCGGCGGCACTCTCCTCGGGGCCTGCGAGCCGGAAGGCCGGCGCGGACATGACCGGCTCCGCGACAGCGGTCTGCGCATCGCCTTCCCCGGGTTTCTTCGGCGCCATCCACCCGGCGGGGTCGAGGAACGCGCACCCGCCGGCGGCCCATGCCGCAATCGCAACACCGAGGAATCGAAGGCATGTCCGGGTCGTCATTGCCGATTTCTGCGGGGTTCTAAAGATCTTGCCGCCCGGGCTTCGGACGCGCCGCCTCCGCTTACTTCGCGTCGCACCCTTTGCAGCCGGCACTCAGGGCGGGTTCACGCCGGGATGCAACTTCGCCGCGAATGTATCGCACTGTCGGGCAGGTGTCAATTGCCGTCACGACCGGGAATCGTCCGCCGCTGCGGGCGGTGGCTCCGGGTCGCACCGTGACCGGATCGCGGGCATCTCGCCCCAAAGGAAGCCGCGCGGGATACGCCGCGCACCGTCGCATGGCCATCCTGTCCGCCGTCGGGCTTGCTCCCGACCGCGAAGCTTTCAGCGAACAGCAGAGTCGGCCTCCGGGATGCGCGGTGGCGCGGCGTTCGGCGGGGGCAGTGCGTCTCTGCGGCGCCCGGCGAACAGAGTGAGCATGGTGAGAGGCAGATACCACGGCAGGTCGGCTCCCCCTCCATCGGCTCGCCAGAGCTGCACAGCCAGGATCAACGCCGCGCTCGCCGCACCCAGGTGGAACACGGTGCATCGCGACCGGAAAGCGACCATCACCGCGAGCAGTACCAGTGCCAGCAGCAGGTAGCCTGCGAAGACATAGCGACGGACATCTACCATCCGGGCGATCCTTGCCCGCGCGAGCGTCCGCGCGGCCATGCCCGCATCCTGTCCGTTGAGCACGTCATGTTCCTTTCGCTTCCACTCGGACCATGCGCTCCACTGCGGGTTGCCCGACGCGGCGGCGGGCCTTGTCGGCGCGGGCGAAGGACTCAAGATGGCGTCGAGAGGAGCTTCGGTTTCCCCGGCGAAGACGCTCTCGAAGATCGTGCGGCCTGCGGCGATCCTGCGTTGCCACCAAGAGTAGTGGCCGACGGCCTCGCGGTACAGCACCACCAACGCACGGGCGGCCTGCGGGTCTGCCGGGCGGATATTCCGCAGGGCGACCTCGTGCGTCCCGCCCGGGCGCAATTCCGTCGGCGGGGCGACCTGGTTCCGCCTCCATACGTCTGCGGGAACCTCCCGCAGCAACTCCGCCGAAAGCGTCGGGCCGGCATCGGGGCGGCCGTCGTCAGCCAGCCATCGCATCACCGGCGCTACGGGGCAACGGCTCGGTAGCGCCGTCGACTGCGTCGTTCCGGATGTGGGCAGGAGGATCCAACGGCCGTCACGGATGCTCAACTCGTGTGTGCCGAGGACACTTGCCCGGCCGACGGCTGCAAGGCACACGTCGGGGCGCGGGGGCAGCGGCTCGGTTCTATGCAGCGCGTACCATTTGGCCGCTCCGGCGACCAGCAGAAATGCGGCGACGAATGCCGGCGCGCCCCAGTCGCGGGGTTTTCGCGGACGCGGCGCCGGATCCTCATCGATCACGGCCGACCCGGATGCCGCGCGGATGGGCCGCGCCTCTTCAATTGTGGGAGGCGCCGGGCGGCGTCGCAGGAAGTATCCGAACCACGCCGGCGCCAGCAGGCCCGCGTAGAACATCGTGCCTGCCGCAGTTGCCAGAAGAATGCCGGACAAAGCTGCGCCGATCGTCCGGGCTTTCGGTGAAGCGAAGAGGAGCGCCCATACGACCAGTGCCCCCGGCACCGTCATCGGCGCGACTGCCACCTCGCCTGCCACCGGTGCAAGGATGCCATAAAGGCCGGCCAGCATCGCCCCGGTCGTCGCGCTATGGTATTGCCGGCCCAGAATGACGATCCCGAGCAACAGCAGCGCATGGGCTGCGCCGGAAATCCATCGCGCCGGCGCCAGGTTCGACAAAGCGGCACCGGGTGCGCGATCCGAGTCGGGGGCGGTTGATGAATCGCTCGCAACCGGCGGTGATCCCGCTGCCGGGCGGAGGATGGACGCGGGCTTCAGGAGGGCCGCATGCAGCGCGTACATCAGGGGGCCGTCAGCGGCCTCGAAAGCTGTTTGTCCGTACGGCAGGTTTCCCGTCTGCCGGAGATACTGGCCGCCCAAGGCGGCACGTTTGCCTCGTTCGCCGACGTCCGCCACGGGCAACGTGCAGAAGTTCGTCGATACGACAAAAGCCAGCAGTACCCACGCCGCCGCACCGATGTTCGGCGGCGGCGTTTTCGTCGTCGTGCGTCGCAGCAACTGCCCGAGCGTTCGCAGGAAGAAATACGCGCAGATCGTGAAAAGGGCTGTCCAGGCGGTGAAAGCGTATGAGATCTCCGGTGCTCTTGATGTGACGGGGCGAGTGTCGTGACGGAACTCGAACGCCACGGCCAGGAAAATGACGGCCAGCACATCTACCGTGCGGAGCGACCAGAAACGCCGGTAGTCCAATGCCAGCAGTAACCACAGGAGGCCCCCGAACCAAACGAGCACCGCGGGTTGGAAGACGGGCCGGAAGAGCCTGCGATAATCCGGGCCGGTCGGTGTGGAGGTCGCGACCGCAGGTGCCGCGGGTGCGCCCGCGCCGGCAGCCGTCGACGCCGAGGCCGTTGCCGGTCGGTCCGTCGGCACCGCCCGTGATTGCGCTGGGGCCGCCGTCGCATAGAGCGTCAGGCATCCGAGCAGTGCCAACCTCGCGCCGATCTGTCCAGAGAGCATCGGGGCCTCCTTGCGCCTGCGCGTGCGGAAGATACCTCGAGTCATTCCGGCGTTGCTCACGATATAGTAATGTACCCGGCGGGGCTGCACCAGTTGCATGCCGGCCGTTCTGCCTGGATACGCCCGCCTGTATTGTCATTCTCCGCTGTTGTTCCGATATTCCGGGCAGAGACGGTGCCCGGTCTGCGTTCAGTCGCCGCGGGTTGCCGGGCAGGTCTAGCGCCCGTCCCGTGCATCCCGGCACGACGAGGCGGCGGAAACACGGGCCGCCAATACGCCTTCACCGAGGACCGGTCTCGCGATACAATCCGCGCCAACGATGCATTGCATCCTGCACCTGATCGACGATGCGACGGCGGATGATTCGCTCGTCACGTTGCGTCAACTGATCCGACGGCTTCCGCGGCCGGAGTACCGGCATATTCTCGGCGTGGTCGGGCGGACGGCGATACCTGCGTGGGCCGAGGGAGCGGCGTGCGTGCTTCGGTTCGGATGGCGACTGGGCTGGGTGCCGACGACGGCCCTGCCTGTTCGCGCGGCCATACGAGACTGCGGCGCGCAGATCGTCCACGCATGGAGCGATACGACTGCCGCCGTTGCCCAGTTCGCTGCGAGCGGCGACTGCCGCGTGGTTGTCACGGTCGGCACGCCGCCCGCCCGGCGGGCCTGGAGCAAGTGGTGGGCCGCTTTCGGCGGGTTGCCCTCGTCGCCGGCGCCGGCCATCGTGTGCCCGTCGCGGTTGTTCTTCCGTCGGGCGATCGAAGCGGGCATCCCCACGATACGCTGCGGCGTCATCCGGCCGGCCGTCGATTTCTCGGCCATCAATGAGGCCCGACGCACGATGGAGCGCGCGGCCCTCGGGATCTCCGAGGGTGCGCCCGTGCTGCTCACGCCGTCGCCTCCCTCGCGTCCGGGCGGGCATTACTGCGCCGTCTGGGCGGCGGCCGTGCTTCAGCAGATCTGGCCGGGTCTGCGGATCATTCTGCCCGGCGAGTCGATGGAGTGCCGGCGGCTCCGGCGCTTCGCGGCGAGCTTCCGGCAGCCGGACCTGCTCATCACCCCCGGCCGGCGTTTCGAGCTGGAGCAACTCCTGGTTCTGGCGGATCTGATGGTGGTTCCGGCGATCGGTGATGTGCCCACCGGGGCCGTCGCCTGGGCGATGGCGGCCGGCGTCCCGGTCGTCGGCTCGGCCGTTCCGTCGGTGGCCGAGTACATCGCGGATCATCAGAACGGGCTGCTCTGCAAGCCGGGCAAGCCGATGGTCCTGGCGTCGCGAATCCGGGCGGCCATGGGGGATATCGCGCTCATGCGCCGACTTACGGAGACGGCCCGGGCTCAGGCATTCGAGGTCTTCGGTCTGACGCGCCTCGTGGATCAGTACCGCGCGCTGTACGAAAACGTGCTGCACGGCCGGCATGCGTTCGAGGGCGTTACGGATGCGGCGTTCGTGGCGTGAGGAAACCGGCCTCCGAGGTCCGGCAAGGCGCGAGGTCGCGAGGCTCCAGCGCCGAGGCGATTCCCCAGCGCGCAAGTCCTGTCCTACGGATTGATGCGGTCCGCATGGGGTGGGATCGGCTGTTTCG
>CAZMVY010000034.1:0-2827 GCA_964569765.1 uncultured Planctomycetales bacterium | reverse complement strand
GTTGCGGCTTGCCGTGGAGGATGTCGGCCGGGATGGGGGTCGGGCGCCCGCTGCGATCCACGCAGGCGAGCGTGCTGGTGGCTTCGCAGAGGATGCGGCCGTCGCGCCGGATTACGTAGGAGTGGTCGATGCGGGCCCGCGTCTGGCGGGTGATGGTCGTCGTGAGGACGATGACATCGTCGTAGTAGGCCGGGGCCTTGAACCGGCACTCGATCCGGGCGACGACATAGAAGTAGCCGCTCGCCTCGATGTCGCGGTATTGCACGCCGTTGGCCCGGAGCAGTTCGGTCCGCCCCATCTCGAAGAACTCGAAGTAGCGCGAATGGTGCAGCAGGCCCATCGGGTCGCACTCGGCGTACCGCACGCGGATCTCCAGGTCGCAGGTTGTCACGGGCTCGCTCATCGCTGTCATGTCCGGTCTGTACGTGAGCAGTGTAGCCGTTGCGAAGGAGTTCGCCAAGATTGCGGAGTGCGGCTCCCACCCGGGGCCGCACTCCCCATCATCTCAGCCGCGTTCGATGAGTTTGTCGAACTCCTTCTCCGTGAGTACCTTTACACCGAGTTCCTTCGCCTTCTCGAGCTTCGAGCCCGGGTCCGCGCCGCAGACGAGGTAGTCGGTATTCCTGCTCACGGATCCTGCCGCCTTGCCGCCCAGTTCGACGATCAGGTCCTGGATTTCTTTCCGCGAGTATTTCTCCAGCGTCCCGGTGACGACGAGTGTTTTGCCCGCCAGCGGCCGGCGGGCCGAGACATGGCGCTTCGGTTGCTTCATGTTGACGCCGGCTTCGCGGAGGCGATCGATGAGCTTGCGCGCGGCCTTGTTGTCGAAGTACCCGCGGATGCTGGCGGCAACTTCCGGGCCGATACCCTCGATTTCCTGGAGCTTCTGCTCGTCGGCCTCCATGATCCGGTCCATCTCGCCGAAGTGTTCGGCGAGGAGGTCCGCCGTCGCGGCCCCCACCTGCGGGATATTCAGTGCCGTCACGAGGCGGGCCAGCGGCCGCTTCTTGCTGTCCTCGATCGCGGCGAGCAGGTTGTCGGCGCTCTTCTCGCCCATCCGTTCGAGCGCGATCAACTCGTCGCGCCGCTTGTGCAGCGTGTAGAGGTCCGCCGCGTCCTTCACGAGCCCCTTGTCCACGAGCTGTTCGACGAGCGCGGGGCCCACGCCCTCGATGTCCATCTGGTCGCGGCCGCAGAAGTAGCGGATCCGCTCCTTGACCTGCGCGGGGCAGGCGGGGTTCTCGCATCGCAATGCGACGAGGCCCTCCTCGCGCCGCACCGGCTCGCCGCAGGACGGGCACCGGCTGGGAGGACGGATGGGCTTGGCGTCCCTGGGCCGCTTGTCGGCGACGACCTGCACGACCTGCGGGATGATCTCCCCGGCCTTCTCGACGAGGACGGTGTCGCCGATCATCACGCCGAGGCGCTCGATCTGGTCGAAGTTGTGGAGGCTGGCGCTCTTGACCGTCGTGCCGGCCAGGTGTACGGGTTCGAGGTTTGCCACGGGCGTAATTGTACCGAGCTTTCCGACCTGGAAGCGGACGGAATGCAGCTTGCTCTCGGCGCGTTCGGCGGCGTACTTGAACGCGATGCACCAGCGGGGGGCGCGGCTCGTCGAGCCGAGGGCGTCGCGCTGGTCGAGCCGGTCCACCTTGATCACGAGGCCGTCCGTTTCGTAGTCGAGTTCAAGCCGTTTCGATTCCCATTCCCGGATAAACGCGCACACCTCGTCGATATGCCTGAAGATCCGGCGGTGAGGATTGACGGGAATGCCCCACCTGGCAAAGAGGTCCATCAACTGGCTGTGCGTCTCGGCCCGCAGTGGGCGGACCTCGCCGAAACTGTGCGCAAGGAAAGCGAGTCCGCGCCGGGCGACGATCTGCGGATCGAGCTGCTTGAGCGTGCCGGCTGTGGCGTTGCGCGGGTTTGCGAAGGTCGGTTCGCCCTTCTTCGCGCGTTCGGCGTTGAAGCGGGCGAAGTCGGATCGCGGCCAGTAGACCTCGCCGCGGGCCTCGAGGAGTGCGGGCACGTCGCGGCCGATGAGGCGCAGCGGAATCGCGCGGATCGTACGGGCGTTTTGCGTGATGTCGTCGCCGGTCTCGCCGTCGCCGCGTGTGGCCGCCTGCGTGAGGAGTCCGTCTTCGTAGCGGAGCGAGATCGCCACGCCGTCGATCTTCGGGTCCACGACGTACGTGGGATTTTCGCCGCCGAGGGCCTTGCAGACGCGCTGGTCGAACTCGCGCACCTCGCCCTCGGTGTACGTGTTGTCGATCGAGAGCATGGGCACGGCATGGCGGACCTGGGCGAAGCCTTCGAGCGGCCGGTCGCTGACGCGCTGCGTGGGCGAATCAGGCGTGACCAGGTCCGGGTGCTCGGCCTCGAGCTTCTTGAGCCGGTCGAAAAGCCGGTCGTAGTCGCGGTCGGAGATCTCCGGCTGCGCGAGCACGTAGTAAAGGTAATCGTGCCGGCGGATTTCTTCACGCAACTGGTCGATTTCGTGGTTGATGTCTTTGGTCATGGTGGGGTCTCGGGTTTCGGGGTTCGGGGCTCGGGTTCTGCCGTAACACCTTGTGGCGCCAGACGATGCGGAACTCGGTGGGTTCGTTTCGTTGGGTTGTGTGGGCGGGCGGGCACACGGGGGGTAGGCGACTTCGCGCTGCCCTTGGGGTCGCGGTTAAACGGGTTTGTTTTGTCAGGCGATGGCGCGGAGGTTGAGGAAGGTGATTGGAGAGTTCCACCCCCCTGCCCCCCCTAATGAAGGGGGGGGAGTATCGGGGGGAGCGGGGGGGTCGTTTCGTTGGGGGGGGGTTCTGAACGCATGGCCTGT
>CAZMVY010000033.1:0-27498 GCA_964569765.1 uncultured Planctomycetales bacterium | reverse complement strand
TCCCGACGCCGCAGAAGAAGGTACAGGAAGAATGCGCCCCCGATGAGATTCGTCAGGACGCCCACCGGCAGTTGCCGCGCCGAGCCGACGAGGATGCCCGTCCGGGCGACGGCGTCGCAGATCGGCAGGAAGATCGCGCCGCCCAGCATGCACGCCGGCAGCAGCAGACGATGCGTGGGGCCGACAAGGAATCGCATGATGTGCGGGATGAGCAGCCCGACGAAGCCGATCGGGCCGCACTGAGCCACCACGCCCGCTGTGACCAGCGACGCGGCGAAATAGATCCTCCGGCGGACGCGACGAACCGCAACGCCCCGTGCCGCCGCTACCACCTCGCCCATCATCAGCAGATCGAGGTCTCGATGTGAATGGATCGCTACGGCCGTCCCGACCAGCACGAAGACAAACGCGTCGAGCGCCGGGCCGATGCCCGCCACCTCGCAGGAACCCATCAACCACCGGATGATCGCCTGGATGTCGTGCTGGTCCGCACGGTACATCGCCAGCACAATCAGCGCGGAACTGACGAACCCGATCGTCACGCCAGCCAGCAGCAGCGTGCCCGTCGAGAACCCCTGCTTGAGCCGCGCAATGCCGTACACGGCCAGCACGCAGACGAGCGCCCCGCCGAACGCGGCGAGACTCAGCTTCGAGATGCCCAGGAGCAATCCACTCACGCCATGAAGCACGCAGAACGCTGCCGCCAGCGACGCCCCGCTCGAGACGCCGAGCGTAAACGGATCCGCGAGCGGGTTGCGGAAGAGCGACTGAAACATCGCGCCGGCCACGGCCAATCCGATTCCCGCCAGCGCACCCATGAACACCCGCGGGACACGAAGCGACCACATGACGCGTTCGACATCGGCCCCGGGCCAGCCGATCCACGGCGTCAACGCCAGCGTGCCGACCAACAGCAGGCCCAGAACAACAAAGAGGACGCGCGTATTCTTCACGACATTCGCCTCGGGTTCTCGAGTCCGGGTCTCAGGTTATGGAACCGACGCCCGGAGACGGGCGCAAAGCGTATACCCCGTTGTTGCGGTGTGCAACGACAGGAAGGGTCCCGCGACCCGGGGGCAGCGACGTGGCCACCCCCTGCTTGCCAAGAATCGGGCGAGGCGGCGCGCAAGATGCCTGCACGGAGCCAGACGACCGGCCGCAATACCGCGGCGCGCGGGCTTTGCACAACGCACCCCGTTCCGGGAAGATGCATGTCCGGGATGGCGCGGTAGCCGATCCCGCAATCGAGTCCCCGGGTACGATACGAATGACTCGGACAACAGACGTTGCAGGCAAGCCGGGTTGGGCGGCACAAACGGCGATATTCCGGCCGGCACGGCAGACGAAGCCCGCGCGGCCGGGCCCGGCGGCGCCGAGCCGCGGGCTTGCGGGCGGGTTCACGCTCATCGAGCTGCTCGTCGTCGTTTCGATCGTCGCTTTGCTTCTGGCGATCCTGCTCCCGAGCCTGGCCCGCGCGAGACAGGAATCGGCCGTCGCCTCGTGCGGCAGCAATCTCAAGCAGGTGGGAACCGGGTTCGCCATGTACCTTGGCGACTATCGCGACCGCTATCCCTGCGCAACCGATCCGGTGAGCACCTCGCCCCGGTACTGGCTCTGGATGGGGCGGGGCTTCCGCCGGTTCATTGGCCCGTACTTCGTGCACAACATCAATGTGAACAACCCGAGCATTCTCGTCTGCCCGAGCGACCCGACGCCGCCGGAGGTCTTTGAGCGAACCAGTTATGCCTACAGCATGGCCTTCTACCACAGCCCGCAGCAGATCGACGCGATGAGCAGCCCCGCCGACAGCTACACAAATCCGCAGCCGTCGATCGCCCAATCCGCCCACGACGTCCTCCGCCCCGCCCGCAAGATCCTTTCCGGAGAATGGCGGAGCTTTCATGAGCCGATCCCCACTGACAACGGATGGTGGGACAAGCGGGGCACCCGCGTTTTCCTGTTTGCCGACGGCCACGTGGCAAAGTACTCTGCGGCGGCGATCCTCCCGGCCAACGACAACCTGCCCGACCCGAACCTCACGAAGCACGGCGTCCGCGGGATGGACGTGCGCTGATTACGAGGCGGGATTCGCGTCACAGCCGGATGATCGAGAACGGGCAGAATGCCCAGGGGATCGCCAGGATGGCCTTGGCCGTTGCACAGGCGAGCAGCAGGCGCGGGGATGAGACTGGTTGGCTCCACTGCCGGGCCCGCCGGCGCACGACCCACCATTGAACGAGGCATGCCTCGGCGGTAGTCAGGGCGGACAACACCCACAGACGCGGCGGAATCAGGTGAATGCCTTCGAAGTCGAAAACGCCGATGCAGTATCCGCTGAGCTCGACTTTTGCCATTGTGATGGCTCACGCCGCTTGCGACAAGGCGTCGAGTAGGCGGGTTCGGAAAGACCGCGGGAGTTTCGGGATAAGGCTGTCATGGGTGCATATCCCGAAAATCGTTTCGCTCCAGAGCTGTTGGCGGACGGCGACGATCGCATCCGAGAAGGTCAGGTCGTGCTTGTCGTACCACGGCGTGCGTGCGGGACGGACTGGGTGACGGCGCAGATGCGATACGAACGCGAGACTGATCACGGTGAACAGGCCCAACAGGCACGGGGCCATGCGGAGCACCGACCGGGCCACGTGTTGGCGGGTCGTCTCGAAGCCGAGGTGGGCGCGGAGCTCCTCAAAGGCGACCTCGATCGACCACCGGCGGGTGAAGAGGCTCACGATGCATTCCGGCGACAACGAGATGTCCGTGGAGAAGATGCAGTCGTCGCGGTGGGTTCCTTGCCGATCGACGACATACACCCAACGGATCATGACGGCCCGACCGTGGTTGTACCACAGGCCCGTACCCGTGAGCAGACGCACACGGCGGGTGCCTCCGCCGTACCAGTCGACGGTGGCCCTCTTCCAGACGGCGTTCCTGCGTTTCGCGACTTCCCCGGGCGAGGCGATCCGGCGTCCTTTGACGCGGGGGCGTCCCTTGTCCTTCTTCGTGCGTTGGGGAGGCGGCGCATACAGGGCAGCGTCCGCGCGGAGACGACTGACCAGGTGCCGGCGGTGATGGGAGCAGAAGTGGGCCAGTTCGAGCGTGTCATACCCGCCGTCGCCCAGAAGGACGAGGTTTCGTTCGGGAACCCAGTGGATCAGGGCCGCGAACATCTGGCGGGCCAGTTCCGAGGGCGTCTTGTGCCGACGATGCTCGGCCCGGTCGAGTTTCTCGGGACGGTAGAGCACGGCCATGACGGGCAGCGACCACGGACAGCGGGCCCAGGGAAACTTCACGACGATGCTGAGCACGACCCACTTGTGTCCCCATTTGTACGCCGTGTGGGTGTGCGTGGAGCGCACGGCATCCCGATGGCAGCCCTTGCCGTAGACCTTGGCCCCCTTGTGCCCGGCGGTGGTCTCGTCCACGGCCACGGGAATGGCCTGCCCTCTGGGAAACAGTTCCAGGACCTGCCGGGTCAATGCGTGGCTCAAGACCCAGGGCGACCACGCGGCCCGGCTAAAGGCCCGGTGGTAGGTGGAAAAATGCCCCGGGGCGAGGGTTCCGACGATCCGCAAGGCGGCGGTAATTGTGTGGCGTCCCCGGCTGAGGATCATCCCGACCATCAACACGGCCATCCGAAAAGCGGTCCGCGGGGTGAACGCGGAAGAGAGCTTCAGAAAAGTCGGTTCCACCGACGATGGAAGATGCATGGCGGGCCTCCTTGCTCGCGCGATGGGATTGTTTCGCTACCCATCTCAACGGCAAGGCGGCCCTTCTTTGTTGAGTGAAGAGGCGTCATGATCGCCCCGAAAAATGGCAAAAGTCGAGCTGAGAAGAAGGCTCAGCACGACCAGGCCGTAGCCCACGATCACACCCTCCCACCACGCGCGGAATCGCGGCCAATTCAGCGGAGCCTCCATCAGAACAGAAGCAATCAGAATCTCCGCGCCCGCCTGGGCGCCCGAGACCGCGAACACGATGATGACGGCGGTGACGGGCACCAGGAGGACGCCCAACTCTGGAGCCCCGGACGCGCAGACAATCAGGAATCCCAGAAACATGGCGACAACGGCGACGACCCCTGCACGAGCAGAGCGCCGCTCCCGTCGCCGCGCTTCGTCCTGCCGCCACTGCGGCACATCGGCCCAGGTGAACACGAACCCGCATTCCGGGCAGCGCGGAATCGTCAGGCCGCGGAGGTTGTACCCGCATTGGGGGCAGGGCACGTCTTCGTTCAGGCCGCCCTCGTCGGGCGCGGGCGTACCGGATGACGGTTGCGAGGACACGATGTCCTATCCTACTGCCGCGTCGCCAGCAGGACGATGTTGATGATGACCGACAGGGCGAGCACTGCGCCGAGGATGATCACCCAGAGCCAGTCGGGCCGCGACGGCGCACGGGAAACCGGCTCGACGGGCTCCGTGCGGACGGCCTCGCCGCGCTGCGCGAGCCCCTGGAGGACCTGCGCATCGTACTGGGCGCGGGCCTGGAGCGGCGGCTCGCCCCGGGCGATCGCCTCCAGGTCCACGAGGAGATCCTTGACGTTCGCGTAGCGGTCCTCCCGCTTCTTGGCCATCATGACCTCGATGACCTCGCCGACACCGGCGGATAGATTCGGGTTGATGTGGTCCGGCGGGATGAGCGGCTCCTTCAGGTGCTTCTGCATGACGGAGGCGGGCGAGGAGCCCTCGAAGGGAACCTTGCCGGTGACCATGTGATAGAACGTCGCCCCGAGGGAGTAGATGTCCGCGCGGGCGTCGATGTTTACTTCGCCGCGGATCTGCTCGGGGCTGATGTAGTACGGCGTGCCGTAGGCGCGGCCCTGCTCGGCCATCGCCGCCTCGATATCCTGCGTCTCGCGGGCCAGACCCATGTCGGCCAGTTTGGCCACACCGGTCTTGGTGAGCATGATGTTCTTGGGCTTGACGTCGCGGTGAATCAGGCCGCGGTCGTGCGCGTGGTCAAGGGCCCGGGCCACCTGGATGATGATGTCGAGCGCCTCCTTCTCGGAATAGACGTGCCCGGTGGCCAGGTCATCGTACACCGTCTTGCCGTCCACGTACTCCATGACGAAGTAGTGGTAGCCGCCGGCCTCGCCGACGTCGATCGCCTGCACAATGTTATTGTGATTGAGCTTGGCGGCGGCCTTCCCTTCCTTGTAGAACCGGTCGACGAACTCGGGATTCTCCTTCAGCTTGCGCGGCAGGACCTTGATTGCGACGATCCGGTCCAAGCTGAGCTGGCGAGCCTTGAACACCTTCGCCATTGCGCCCGAACCGAGCTTGCCGAGGATCTGGAAGCCCGGGATCTGCTGGATGGGCTTGTACATGGAGTCTTCCATGTCCTGCCCGAGCCGCTGCAACTGCGAGCGCGTCAGGTACCCGGTCTTCACCATGATCTCCGCCAGGGAGATCCGCTTGCCCTCCAGCTCCAGCTCCTTCTGTTGCTGGGTGGCGGCCTTCAGCTCGTCGGGGGTGCACAACTTGCGATCGACGACGAGCCGCCCGAACGCTGTTTCGTCGGTGATGTCGGCCATGTCACTGACTCCGGCGCCTAACCGCCTGGACCATTCCAGCCGGGATATGACGAATGGCCCGGATACTCTATATCGTCGGCATGCCCGAATCAACGCACGAGCTTCGGACCGCCGAACACCGCCTCCATCGGATTCTAGACACCTGCCGCCGCGTTTTTCCGGGGACCGACGATTTCCCTGAGAACCCCGCTGACGCACCCCGGCTCCGGATGCCCGCCCGATAACAACTGCCGGAGCAGGCTCACCTGGCGTTCCGTAAAGGCAGCCGGTTGTCGGTCAAAGGCCTCGGCGAGCCCGACGGCCTCGACGATTCCACGAGCCAGCACCTCCAGCCCGGTGCCGGCGGCTGCGGACACGCGGTAGCTTCGCCCGGCCCAGCGCGCGACCGGCTCGTCTGTCGAGATGACCGCGGGAAGATCCGCCTTGTTCAGAACAAGCAGCGAGGGGTCGTCGGGGTTGAACTCCTCCAGCACGCCGCGCACCTCCCCCGTCGCCGGGGCCGCCGCATCCACCACCACGAGCCGCAGGTCCGCCGCGCTGGCCTGCTGCCGCGCCCGCCGAATCGCCTCGGCCTCGATCGCATCGCCGGCGCTGCGCAGGCCGGCCGTGTCCACGAGCGTTACGGGCACGCCCTCGATCGCCACCGGTTCGCTCACATAGTCTCGCGTCGTTCCCGGCTCCGCACTTACCCGCACGCGCGGACGGCCGCAGAACGCATTGGCGAGCGTCGATTTGCCGGCGTTCGGCGGCCCGACGATCGCCAGGGTGAAACCGTACAGCAGTCGGCACGCGGCCGGATAGGCATCCACGAGTTCGCCGATCCGCTCCGCCGCCGTCGCGGGACAACCCGCCAGGCGCCGCGGAATCTCCTCAATGGCCGCGCGGAGCATCTCCCGTTGCCGGAGCAGCCACGCCGCCGCCCGCCGCGTCTGGGCCAGCGGCAGAAGTTGGTACACCTCGCGATCGAGGGTGCAATCCGCCGGCCAGGTCTCCGCGGCGATATCAGTGGCGGAGACGATCGTCGCGCCGTACCGCGCGAGCGTCAGCAGCAGCCGCTGAACAATCCGCGGCCCGCCGTGGGTCGTGAACTCGACATGACCAACGCCGTGCTCGTCCACGCGCGCGGCCACGATCGCGTCGTCGATCACTTCCTCGCCGTCAAGAAGCTGCCCAAGCCGCAGCCGGTCCGGCAGCCAGGATCTCGCGCCGGGGCGAGCCGCAGGCACCGCAGACGGCACGGATTCCGGCGCCGTATGTGACGCTGAAGCCCCCGGAAGTGTTTGCGATAGAGACCTTCGCGGGCGGAACACACGTTCCAGCAACGGAATCGCGTCCGGTCCGATGAGACCCACGACGGCCACGCCCGCGGGCGAGAGCGGCGTCAAAGCAGCGGCGCGTGTCGAATCGGCGCACATGCTGTTATCGCATGCCTGTTGGTATCTCGTAATCCGCGAAGCTCAGCCGCGGCCATCGAACCGCTCCACCGGACAGGGAAAGCATCCGAATGTGAAACACTCCGTGAATCCCGGCAATGCCGCCCGCGGTCGCTTGCCTTTGCCGGAGGACCTATCTGAAGCCGTCGCCGTAAACGCGACACGCGGTCGCTTACACGGCACAGGACGACGCACCGCGCTTGCACCCCCTGGCCGGGCGCCGCCGGGTGACTTCGGCAATCCCTGGCACGCGAGGACGGAACCCTCTCGATCAACCTGCCGAATACGCGCCCGGCGGACGGAACAAACGCAATTGGGGATCGACATGGGCGTTGCGCATCGCGACGCCGCATTCGGTGTTGACCTCTACATCCTCGTTGCCCCACTGACACCAGCCGCGTCGGTGAAAACGGGCGAAGAGTTCCAGGTACGGGCCGGGCGAACATGCCTCGATAATCCCGTAGATTTCGTCCGGTTTGCGCGAGTGCTCGCGTTTCCGCGCCGCCAGCAGATTCACCTGCGTTCGTCCGGGTGCGAGCGTTCTCACGTTGCCGCGCACACCGAAAAGGATGAGTTCGGTGACATTCCGGAAATAGAACCCGACGCCCCGCCCATCCGGACCGCCATCCTTGCGCACCTTATACCAGACGAGATTGGTCTTGTAAGTGAATCCCCACCGACGCATAACTTCGAGCCCTTCCGAAAGAAGGGCGTTCGGTACCCACAGATACAAGTGACTTCGAGCCGCTGCAAGTTCGCGCACGGGCAGTTCGCAAATCTCTTCCAACTCCATCGTGGGGTACCGCAGCAATCGTTTGTGCTCCGGGGCCATCTTGCCGGTCCGGTTCTGGAATTGCCATGGCGGATCGGCCAGGATCGTGGCAAAGTGCCCTCGCACCTTCGACCGCAGGTCTGCGGCGGCACTCCTTTCGGCGAGGCTAACTACCTTTGTCATAGAGTGATTTCCTGATGCCAAGCACCAACAACGGGCAAACCGCGCCGCCACCGCCCCGGATACGGGCAGCAGCTTGGACATATGCGTGGTAGACGCTCCGTACGAGGCCTCGCGACCCAGCTCGTCGAAGATCTCCTGAAGCTCGTCGCGTCGCGTGACGGAGTTCTCAAATTGCCAACCGTGCTTCAGAAGCTCGCTGTCGATCCGCTCCGAGACCCTGGATCCCTGCCCGCCACCTGTGATAAGCCAGCTCTTGCAGAGCCGAAACCGCGTGAATACGTCGACGATCTCATCGTACTCGGAAGGTCGCTTCTGAGGATCGCGAGCGCGTGTCGCCACTCGTGGATCTCATAGTTCTCACGAACGAAACGGGGCAAGCGATCCCGCACCATGCATCCGAATCCTGCCGAGAGCGGCGGCGGAAGTCAAGGGCACAAAGACTCGTGGCAACGGCCCGTGCCGTTTCGCAACTGTCTTCACGCGGACGAATCCGCGCGAGCGATGGCCTTCTCGAACGCCAGGGCAATGCCGCGGATGCAGAGATCGGGAATGACGGCGTCGGCAAAATCCACGGTCTCGGAGGCCAGCTCGGCATCGCCGCCGGTCAGCACCACGACCGGCCACTTGCCGATGTGTGCGGCGTAGCGTTCGACGATCTCCCGAAGCGCCCCCCGCAACCCGCAGACGATCCCGACCTTGATGGCCTCGATGGTGCCGGTGCCCCAGGTTTCCTGCGGGCTTGTGAGCTCCACATGCGGCAGCAGGGCCGTGTGCTCGTGCAGGGCGCGTGCGGAAAGCTCCATCCCCGGCAGGATCGCGCCGCCCATGAAGATGCCGTCGTCGGAGACCATGTCCACCGTGAGCGCCGTCCCGAACGACGCCACGACGCACGCGCGGTTGGCCTGGCGGTACGCGGCCGCCGCCGAGCAGAGCCGATCCATGCCAACCTTCTCCGGCTCGGGGACGTTCGCCTCGATCGGCGGGGGAATGTCCCGCCCGATCAGGACGGGCTCAGCCTCCTCACAGTGTTCGGCGATCAACCGCGCGAGGGCCTCCAGCCGCGGGGGCGAAACGGAACTGATGACCACGTGCCGCCGGCTCGGTTCGGGCAGGTCCTTCCACCCCTGCGAAAGCCAGGCCGGCGCCGCCTCGATCTCCTCGAGCGTGAGGCGCCGCGACGGCCGAACCCGCCCGTCATACCATGCGGCCATGCCCACGCGCGTGTTGCCGATGTCGATCAGCAGGGCACTGGGCGGGGGACCGGGACGTTGTACGATCACGCTCACAGCGAGGCCCCCTTCGTATCCGATGAAGGTTTCGGGGCCGGGGCCGGATGCTCCACTTGCTCCCGCCGCGAGTTCGGCCCGCCGCCGGCCGGGTCGGGCGCCGCTTTCGCCTGCGACAGTACCTGCCACAACCGCTCGACCATCGGCTCGAGGCCGCGTCCTGTGACCGCACTGATGCTGAGCACCTCGGCGTCGATCGCGCTGCGAAGCTCGTCGAGGCGCTTCGACGCATCCGTCAGGTCCATCTTGTTCGCCACAATCAGCTCCGGTTTGGCCGCCAGGTGCGGCGAGTACTTCCTCAACTCCTCACGGATCACCCGGTAGGCCTCCTGCGGCCGGGGCGCACCGTCGAGCGGACAGACGTCGATCAGGTGCAGCAGGACGCGCGTCCGCTCGATGTGCCGCAGGAAGGCGTCGCCCAACCCGACGCCTTCGTGAGCACCCTCAATCAGACCGGGAATATCCGCCATGACAAACCGGCGGTAGCCGCTCAGCTCGACGATCCCAAGCTGCGGCTCAAGCGTCGTGAACGGATAATCGGCGATCTTGGGCCGCGCGCGGCTTAAACGCCTCAGCAACGTGCTCTTGCCGGCGTTCGGCAGCCCGACGATGCCGACATCCGCGATCAGCTTCAGCTCCAGCCGCAGCCACCGCTCCTGGCCGTCCTCGCCCGGGTCGGCCCGCCGCGGGGCCTGGTTCGTCGGCGACTTGAAGCACTCGTTTCCCCGGCCGCCCCGCCCGCCCATCGCCACGCAAACCCGAAGGTTCGGCTGATTCAGATCCTTCAACAGCACGCCGGTATCGCGATCGTAGATCAGCGTGCCGGGCGGAACGCGGATGATGCAATCGCGGCCGTTCCGGCCGTGCATCCTCTGTCCCATGCCGGGGGAACCGTGCTCGGCGATCCAATGATGCCGCCCGGTAAGGTCCAGCAGCGTGGAAACGGATTCGTCCGCCACCATGTACACGCTGCCCCCGTCGCCGCCGTTTCCCCCGTCGGGGCCGCCTTTTGGGACGTACTTCTCCCGCCGGAAACTCACGCAACCGTTTCCGCCGTTACCGGCCCGGACATAGATCTCGGCCTGATCGACAAACATGCCGCTTCGCGATTCGCTGTTCCGTCAGCCCGGCCGCCGCCCCGGGCAACCGTTGCGCGCCCCGACTTGGTCCCGCCGAGGGCCCCTGCGCATCCGGCCGGCGACAAAAAAGGGATGGCCGCGCGCGACCATCCCGGGGTCGTTCCACGATTGGAGTCCGCACCATCAGGATGTCAGAACATCCACGCGCCGCCCGCGAAACTCGACGATCCCGTCCTCCAGGGCGAAGAGCGTGTCGTCGCTGCCGCGCCCGACGTTCAGGCCGGGCCGGAAGGGCGTTCCGCGCTGCCGCACGATGATAGTGCCGGTCTTGACGCGCTGCCCCCCGAACGCCTTCACGCCGAGAAACTGCGGATTGCTGTCCCGACCGTTACGGGTCGAGCCCTGTCCTTTTTTGTGAGCCATTACACCTTACTCCCGCGGGCGGAAACCGCCCGGACCAGACCACACGCCGCTCCTTTTCCGGACGGCGCGCCATCCCGGGGCGCGCCGCAGTTTCTGCCAAGGTTATCTCATCACCCACCGCGGCTCGCGGCTGAGGCGCTCGGGCACGGCCCGTGCCCGTTCCTCGGCACCCCCGGGCAGGCGATACGGAAGCTCCAACGTCTTGCGAAGGATAAACACCCGCGGGTTTCGCGGCCCGACGGGCTTGCCCGCATCGAACGCCGGGTTCGCGATCCGCGTCGTCTCCCCCGAAAGCCCCGCGACATAGATCGTGAACTCCCGCGCCTGCGGATCGAAGTCCGGCCAGATGGCCACGCCCCGCTTGGCCCGATCCTCGCCGATCAGCAGCTTGCCGTTGATCTGCGAAGGCGGCAGGAGCAACGGGTCCTCCCACCGACGCTTGATCGCCCGGAACGCCTCGGGGCTGACCCCGATCTCGCTCTCGACCACGTTGAGCGTGTCCGTCACGATCGTGAACGTGGGATAGAAATCGCGGGCCTCGTCCGTGTCGTTCTCCACGGTATAGAGCATGTACCAGTACACCACCGGCTCGCTCCGCCCGGGCAGCATCACGGCGATACGCTCTGGGTCCCGGTAGCGGAACTTCAACTCCCAGCTCTTGGGCACGAGCGAAGGCTCGGGCACAGCCTGACCCGAGCCTGCGACGAGCAGCGTTCCTAACATCCAGATTAACAGACACTTACGAATCATCGGGAACCTGTCTCGCGGCCTCACAGCCAGCCCAGGGACACTGCCACCGCCACGGGTAACGGCGCTACCGCGGCACAGCGTGTAGAGGATAGCCTTTTTGCTGAGGCCTTGTCAACGGCGAGTTTGCCAACGACTGTGGCGCGGTGCAGAGCCGCGACAGGCCGCCATTACCATCGGCATCCCCTCGATCCCCTCTATCCGACGAGGGGATCAGCTTCGTCGGGCCACCTTGTTGGCGAGGATCGAGACAAGCACGCCCAAGGTGACGTACCCGAGGATCACCTCGGCCGTCACAAGCACTTCGCCGACCAGCGACCCGGGGGATACGTCGCCGAAGCCGAGGGTGGAGAACGTGACGAAAGAGAAGTAATACGGCGTCCAGACGGTCTGGGCGCTGCGTGAGGTATTCAGCAATTCCGGGAACCGGTCGTACGCGGCCCCGAAGCACATGACCAGCACAAGCGCTGCCAGCCACGCGCGGAGGATGCTTCGCCCGCAATCCGTAAACAGCCACCAGAAGAACCACAGGACATAATGCCGCCGGGACTGCGCACGAAACGTCTCGATCCAGTCCTCATCCTGCAGGTCCCGCCGGAAGACAGCGTTACCATAGCAGCCGTCCGCGCGGACGCCGCGGCAACTCAGCCGGCGGCGGTCGTACTTGACGCCCATGACGCACGCATGGTCGAGGTTCGCCGACCTCAGCGAAACGCCGGTCAGATCGACCTCGACCATGAGCGCCTGGCTCAGGTCCGCGCCGGTCAGGTCGGCCCCGCGCAGGTCGGCGTGACTGAGATCGGCGGCAGGGAATCGGGCCTGCGCGCACCGGGCGCCGTCGAGGCAGGACCTGATCAGGTGGGCCGAATCGAGGTCGGCGCCGCTGAGGTTCGCGCCCCGCAGATCCGCCGCCACCAAGCTCGCATGGCTGAGCCGGGCGTCGTGCAGATCGCTGGAACTCAGATTCGACCCGATGAGGACGGCCCCCCGAAGGTCGGCGTTGTTCAGATCGGCGCCGTGGAGGTCGGCATTGCTCAGTTGGACGCCGGCAAGCATCGCGCCGGCCAGCGCGGCACCGTTCAGATCGACGCCGGACAGATCGGGGACCTCCTCGCCGTCCTTCCTCCGACGATTCCACTCCCGGATGCCCTCCCGTCCTCCGCGCAGGAGTCTCAACGCCTCGTCCTGGTCCATGGTTCGCTGTTCGTGTTCTGCGTTCATTCGGAGCGCCGAGACGCCGGGGCCGGTCTTCGTGCCAGCGTCAGGCCCACGTCGATGTTCTGCCCTCCGCCGGTCTGGTGGCAGTGGACGGCGATGACGTTCCGGCCATCGCGCAGCAACTTCAGAGTTGCGGCATCAAGCGGCACGTCGAAGTACTCGGTGACGAAGCCGGGGCGCTCCAGCACCTTCGTGCCGTTGATATAGACCTCCACGTCTTCGTCATGGTACAGCCGCCATCGTCCGCCGATGATTCCGGCGGCGTCCTTCACCTCGACTTCGGTGCGGAGCCAGATGTCGGGCGTCGTCCACTTCCGGCCGATGATCGCATTCGGCGTCTCGCGCGTGCCGAAGCCGCCCTTTCCGGTCTTCCATCCGGCGGCGTCGAACTCGGGCGAAGCCCAGTCGCCGGCGGGACGCTCGATCGTGTACCGCCACTCGTGCCCGCCCTGCTCCGCGGTCGGGATGACCGTTTGTTCCCGGGCGACGGCCCGATTCACGACGATCGGCAGGTCGGAGGTGAAGCCGCCGCCCAGTCTATGCGGCCGCTTCAGGATCAGCATCAACGTCGGATCCACCGGCCAGCCGCCGAGTCGCTCACCGAAGATCGCCAGCCCGCCCGGATGTTTCGCGTCCGCGGGCACCTCGAAACGAATACGCATCGGCGTGCCGCCCCGAATCACCGCTGCGACCCGTTTCAGGTCTTCCCCCGTCAGATCGCCTCGAACAAGCCACCCGTACGAACCGGGATGATGGCCGCACAGGTGCGACAGCACACCGCGGGCGTCCGCCGGGTCGTCCGGCAGAACCTGCCGAACGATCTCGACGCCATTGATCGTGATCCGCACCTCCGTCGGCCACTTGCGGCCGTCGGTCTGCGGGCGATCCATTGGTGTCCTCCGCGCGGGCCAATCGAGCCTTTCGGCCCCGGCCCGGGCCGAGAGTTCCGCAGTAACGCGTATCATGCTCAGGTCCGCCGCCGGGAATCCCCCGGGCAACTGAAGCTCGTATTCGACCCCGCCAGCGCCCGTGCCGCAGACCTCGTCGGCAGCCGGTCCGTTCACGACGGGCATGGGCCAGCCGGGCCAGTCCCACGCCGCGTAATCGCCCGGCTTGAACCGCACAAAGAGGCGCCGCTCGTCCGGCGCTTCCAGACGCGGCGAGGGGGCATCGACGGATAGGTTCAGGTAGTTCCTGGCGACGCTTGCCTGCGCATCCGTCAGCTCCACCAGCAGCGCCCCGAGGAGACCCGCCGTCGGAGCCTTCGGATCCTCGGGTGCCGCGATGGCGATGGCCTCCTGTGGTGTCACGGCAAAGGGCTTCCAAGTGGCCGGGCGCGTCTGCCACTCGCCATTGTGGCGCGAGCCGAAGCGGTCGATCCAGTCGGTTCGCCATCGGAGCGTCAGGTCCTTCGCCTCGCGATCGGACCAGTGACTGATGGCTACGGGCACGTCCCGCTTCTCGCCCGGCTTGAGCACGATGCACGGCTCGGCGTCGAGGACGACGAAGTCGGGATTGTTCAGGTCTTTCAATGTAAAGCCCGGGAACCAGTAGTCGTAGCCGAATTGCTTTTCACTGCGGTCGTAGTTGAGGAAGCCGTTGTGCTCCCACTCGATGTCGGAGAGTTCCGTGTAGACGTAGCCGCAGATCTTGTCGTGCTTGCGCAGCTCGTTGGTCAGGAACTTGAAGCACCAGCTTACGTCCTGGTCGCCCGAGCCGGCGCCGATCCCGCCGTACTCGCTGTTGATCAGGGGAGCGTCGGCCTGCTTGTAGCCCTTGGCGTAGTTGAACTCGGAGCCGGGGAATGTCTTGTCCACGACCTCCTGGATGTGCTTCTTCGCGGCGGCGTAGTCGTTGATGTAGAAGTGCCACGAGTTGATGTCGGTGATCACGTGATCGTAGTTGCACGGCGAGTTGTCCTCAACGAGCCGCGTGGGGTCAAGCTTCTTGGTCAACTCCCACATCGACGCGACCCACTTCTGCGTCTCGGCCTTGTAGCCGCCGTGGCCGATGCCCCACGTCTCGTTGAAGTCGCACCAGGCGAAGATCGCCGGGTGGTTGAAATCGCGAGCGACGGCGGCGCGGAGGTTCTCCTCCCAGAACCGGTGCGACTTCTCCGTGTTGTGCGTGTAGTTCGGCATGTCCTGCATGATGAGCACGCCGAGCTTGTCGGCCCAGTAGAGTTCGCGCGGGATCGCGTTCTTGATGTGGATGCGCAGGAAATTGAGCCCGATCTTCTTGCAGTACTCGTAGTCGCCGCGGATCGCCGCATCGTCCGGGTACTGGTAGATGCCGTCCGGGTGGAACGACTGGTGCAGCGCCCCGGTGAGGTAGATCGGCTTGCCGTTGAGACAGATGTACTTGTAGTCGCGCCCGGGGGCCCTGGCGACGCTGATGCGGCGGAGGCCGAAGTACGTGTGCACCTCGTCGATCACGCGGAGGCCCTCGCGGAGCACCAATTTGGCCTCGTATAGCTTCGGGTGGTCGGGGCTCCACAACTCCGGTTTGGTGATCGTTGCGGCTATGAATGCCGCACCTGTGCCGACGGTCTTGCCATCAATCTGCAGCTCGACGGCCTGGTTGGGTCCGGCTGCGGCAATCTCGAAGTCGTAACGAATCGGGCAGTCCGACTCGAGTTGTTCGACATTCGGTTCGCACGTAAACCGGAAACTCCGGACGTACGACGCACTCCGCGGCTCCAGGTACACCGTCTGCCAGATCCCGCTCGTCCGCGTGTACCAGCCCGTCTGCTTGCCGGTCGGCTGCTCGGGGCCGGTTTCGTCTTTCACTCGGATGACGACGAGGGCCTTCTCGCCCGGCTTGGCGAACGGCGACAGGTTCACCTCGAACGGCATGTAGCCGCCGACATGCTTGCCCGCCGGCTTGCCGTTCACCCAGACGGCCGCGGCCCAGTCGCACGCGCCGACAACGAGCCACGCAGCCTTGCCGTCCCAGCCCTCGCCGCCCGGCAGCGTGACCTCGCGGGCATACCACGCAACGCCCTGATACTTCACATCGCCGATGCCGCTGAGCTTGCTTTCCCAGGGGAAGGGCACCGTGATCGTGCGGGCAAACTCGTGCCGGCCGGGCTCGAACCATTGCTGCGATTCGCCCTCGTCCTTTGGATCGAAGTCGAATCGCCATGTGCCGTTGAGATTGACCCACGGCTCGCGCCGGAAGTCCGGCCGCGGGTGCTCGGGGTGCGGTACTTCGCCGAGGGCGGCGGAGAGACCGAGGGGAAGCAATACTGACGCCAGCAGGGAGACTGTTTGGATCTTCATGACGCGAATAATAAGCGACAACCTGTCTGCTGCAACCCGCGTGCCAATCGCGTGGGCTGGGGACGAACCTTTCCGATCAACTCATGGAAAACGCGACGGGAAGCGGAGATGCCCGATGTTCAGGGATCGCTCGCGGATCAGGCGGGCCCGTTTCCCTCGCGCTCTGGAGGAGATTCGTCCTCGTGGCGCCCCGTGTCGCGGAGCTGCAAACACATCGAAAAATGATTTTGGCGACGTTTTCTTCTTGCCCCGCCGGCAAAGGCGGATTATAGTAGTTGCAGAAGCAGGCCAGGACCGGCCCAAGTACCGGGTAACGAAGTGGAAAAACCCGGGGCGTCAGGGCATTCGCCACAGGCGACTTTTAATCCGGTTTGCCGGAGCGCCAACTTCAATTGTCCGACCTGCTTCGCTTTTTTGCGCTTCTCGTGGCGGGCTTGTGCCCGGCAGGCGGGCGACCCCGACATCACAGTATCACGGTGAGTCCGGCTCGGCCGTCTCCAGCGCCGCCAGCAGCGCGTCCCGCGCCTCTGCTGTCGCCACGACGTACCGAACCACCTCGTTCACGACCACGATGATGTCCTCGCCCGCCTTCGCGTCCGTCTCCGTGCGGCCGAACAGGTCGTATACGTTCGCGTACCTCGCCAGGCCCTTGAGCGTCAGGCGCTGCGGCGTCCGGCCGAACGGCCGCCACAGGACCGCGACACCCTGCCCGTTGGGCCGCTCAAAGGCCAGGACCCGTGCGTCGGCCGGTTTGTCAAACCACCGGACCGGCGTCGCATCGTTGAGCAAGACGGTCATCCAGTCCCACGCAGCCAGCGCCGGCCGCGGAGCGTGATCGTATTCGTTGAAGCAGTCCGTCGGGAGCTCGATGCGGGAGTCGCACGCGCGAAACGCGCTGACCGACGCGCACGCGTACTCCGCGTTCGCGAGATAACGGATCAGCATCGCCCGCACCAGACACGACGCACTGCGCACCGGATCGCTCTCCGGCACCTGGACGACGGCGGGCGCGGCCGGATCCGTCACGACACGCGTGCGATGGGCATACGCCGAGCCCGCCTCGGCGGCCACGCTCAGGTCCCACCAACCGGCCGTCCCCATCGAGAGCCGCCGTTTGCCAAACTGCTCCAGTTGCCCCTCGGCCGTCTCCGGCATCCGGGCGTTGGCGAAACAACGGAAAGCGTACCCGTCCGACAAGCTGGACGTCGGATTTGTCGTGGGTCTGCCGCCGCGCGGGGACGATACCTCGGCCCGTGCGCTCGTTGGCGTGCTCGTCATCGCGGCCGGCACCTCCGCGCCGGAGACGCCAACGATAACTGCCGGCGGGTCCGCCCCCGGTGCGCCGAGCCACCGCCGGACCTCCTCGGGAGAGGCCGGCGCCTCGCGCGCCCTCACCGCGGCCAGCTCGGCCCGGTCCAGATACACCGCCGCCACGGGCGCGCCGCCGGCCTGCCGCCACCGGCGGTACCACTCCTGCCGCCGGTCCGCCTCGCGGGGCAGACCGCTCAGCCGCGCCACTACGTTGAGATCCTGCGCGCCGCAGTGTTCCGTCGCCGCCCGCCAGCCGGCAAATGCGCCAGACCCCGCGAGGCCCGCCGCGGAAGACGTCCAGCTTGCGTCGAAGGGCATACTCACCCAGCCGGAGCCGATCTGCGTCGTGCGCGCCGAGACCGTCCCGGCGTCCGCCGTCAATCCGAAGTAGCCGGCGCGCGGCACCGGATCCTGCAGGTCGATGACGGCCAGCGCCCGTTCATCCTGCGACAGGATCGACGAAGAGCCGATCGACTCGGACCAGGCCGTCACCTTTACCCGGTAGTACCCTCGCGGCAGGGTAAGCACGACCTGATCATTCCACACCGCAGCGGCCTCCACGAGGGGGCGCATCGTCTTGGTCCACACGGGCCGATCGAAGGCGTCGAGCAGGTCGGCCGCCACCGTGCCGCTGTAGGCGCTGCGCCCGTAGTTTGTCAGCCGCACAGCGAAGGCCGCCGGTTCGCCCAGTTGCAGCAATTCGCCCTGATCGGTCGGATCTGGGGCAGGCCCGAAGATCCCCACCTCGATCGGCGCAGGCCCGGCGAACGGTTCGGAGATCTGTGTTGCGCCGAAGCTCACGCCGTCCAGCCAGCACGTTACCGAGTCCTGCCGCCCCGGCCCCGTCATGCGGAAGACCAGTTCGGCCGTCGCCGGGCGTCCCGGGGCGTCGTCCACGATCGCCGCGGGCGTAAGAAATACGTGCCGATGCCGCTGCCACTCCGTTCCGATGTGAAATGATTGCGTCCGCGCCGGCATCCCTGCGATGTGCCAATCGACCTCCAGGTCGGCGGAGGTGGACGCCTTTGCGTAGAAGCTCAAGTGGTACCGTTGCGCTGGCCGGCGGCCACCGCCCCGGCGAGCGAGATCGAACGGGCCGAGCGCCACGTTCGCCGTCGCGCCGGTCATGGGAACCGCCAGTGAAACCCGCCCGATGGCCGCGTCGCTGTCGAAGTACCAGTACTGCGCCGCCGGGTACGGCCCGCGTCCCGGCCACTCGCGCAGCGCCCAAACGCAGAAGCCCTTCGGGCCCACCTCGAAATCGCCGTTGAGCACGAGGTTCGCGTTCACCGCCTCGCCGCCGACGCCGTCGTGCGCGGGCTCGGCCGGCGAACCTGCAACCCCCGACCGTCGATCCCTCCCGCCGGCATTGACGCTCCCGGTCCACACGAACTCCTCCGGCGAGACCACGCCGACCGTGATGTCGTCAAACCCGCATGCGGCGCTGCTGTTGATGTGCACCAGTTGCAGCCACACGTCCTCGACGGCGACATCGAAGTACGTCAACGCCTCCTGCAACTCCCAGCCGGGCGAGGCCCGTCCAACCAGCGGCAGCGGGAACGTGTGACGGCTCCCGTCGCGCGTGCGTACGATCCACCGCATCTGCGGCGCGCCGAAGTGGCGGGCGCGCGCGGCACTCGTCAGGCGGGTCAGCACGCGGAGCTGCACGACCTGCCCGCGCAGCTTCTCGACGGGCATCTCGCGTTGCAGGCCGGCGAGGGTCTCCCCCGGCGGCGCTTCGAATTCAAGGTATCCGCCGCGCCCGGGCTCGGTGGGCACGCGGAGGATCGGCTTGCCCAGCACCTGCCAGGGGCCGGGGGCCTCGGGCCGAAACGTCTCGAAATCTTCCGCGAGCAGCAAGCGCGGGGCCTCGACGGCGAGGACTTCGCTCATCTCCGTGTGGCGGCTTCGGAGGTATGTTCCCATGCGGCCGAAACGCGGGTTCCACGTGCCCGCCGGTGCGTAGGCCGGCTCGCGCGCATCCGGCGGGATGAGCTGCCCGCCGCCGCGATCGATCGTCGGGGCGATCATCGGCCTGGGCGGGGCGAGACAGCCGCCGGCGGCCCCCAACGCCGCCAACGCGGCCAGGAAGACTCGACCCGGATGAGCTTGTGCGATTCGCATGTCGTCTCACCAACTCCCTGCCCCGCGGCGGCCCCCCTTTCTACACGCACTTCTCGCGCCAGAAAAGCCGTCGGCGGATGACACGCCCGTTTCGGCGGCACACCTCGCCGCGCGCCCCTGCTCCGGAGCAGCGGCCGGCCGTGGCCGCAGCTCCACCGATCTGCCGGTGACTGATGAATCACTGGCCGAAAACGCCCCTATGCGCAGATCGCCGCCGGCTTCGCGTCGAGCAACCGTACCACATCCTCCGTAGCCATCTCGACGAGTACCCCGCGCCGCCCGCCGTTGACGAGAATCCGATCGAGCGCAAGCAGCGATTCCTCGATAATCACGGGCAGCCTGCGTCGCATGGCGAACGGCGAGATCCCGCCGATGCGGTAGCCGCTGATCTTCTCCGCCTCGTCGCGATCGGCGAGGTCGGCCTGCCTCGCCCCGATGGCCGCCGCCATCCTCCGCGTGTCGAACTGCTGGGCCCCCGGCACGATCGCCACCCAGAACCCATTACCGGGCGCCTTGACGATCAGGGTCTTGCAGCATGCCTCCAGCGGCTTGCCGACCGCCTCCGCCGCGTGGTCGGCCCCGACCTCGGTGAACTCGTATTCGAGCACCTCGAAGGCCGCACCCTGCGCCCGCAGCCACTTCACCGCGTTCGTATCGGACATGATGAATAACGTATCACTCCGTCGCCGAAGCAGGCAACGCGCGGATGCCCCAGATCTCTCGGGCGGGGGACGGATCCGTCCAGCCGCTGTCCCCCGGGCCCGGAAGGCCGAGGCACCCGCATCCGCCGACACCCGACCTGGTGACACCCATCCGCTTCCTGTTATCATCAGGCCGGCCGGCGCGGTCTGATATGAGTGATTCCCGGAAGAACATGCTGAAGCTCATCGTCGCCGGGCTAATCGCACTCGCGGCGCTCGCCCTGCTCTTCGGCCCGTGGTTCGTGGAGCCCACGCACCCGAAGGAGGGAATCCCCTATACGCAACTGCCCGCCACGCACCCGGATCATGTCGCGCCCGGCGGGCCGCAGCGGGCACTGGGCATCTTTGTCCTCTGCCTCGGATTGTGGGTAACCGACCTGATCCCGCTGGCGGCCACGAGCCTGCTCGCGATCGCCCTGCTCCCGCTGCTCGGGGTCATGTCGCACAATCGAGCCTTTGCGTACTTCGGCAACTCCGCCGTCTTCTTCATCCTCGGCGTCTTTATCCTCGCCGCCGCGATGATCGACACCGGCCTGTCGAAGCGCCTCACCCTGAAGTTCCTGCACGGATTCGACCGGTCGCCCGGCCGGCTCGTCGGCGGCGTGCTCGTGTGCGGCTCGTTCTTCTCCCTCTGGATGCCCGAGCACGCGGTGGCCGCGATGATGTTCCCGATCGTGCTGGAGATCGCCGAGGCCCTGAACCTCCGCCGCCCGGGCAGCCCGTATGCCCGGTCGCTCTTCCTCGCCCTGGCGTGGGGACCGGTGATTGGCGGCGTCGGAACATACCTCGGCGGCGCCCGGGCGGTCCTTGCGGTCGAGATTCTTCGCAAGTTCCGGCCCGATGCCGCTGCACCGAGCTTCCTCGCGTACGCGGCCACGGCAATGCCGCTGGTCATCATCCTCACGGCCGCCGCGTTCTACATCATTACCGTCGGGACGGTACGCGAGATCGATTCGATCGCGCCGGCCACCCGGATGCTCGCGGACCGGGTCCGTCTGCTGGGCCCGCTGAGCGGGCGCGAGCGGCGCCTGGCGATCCTCGCGGTCCTGACGGTCCTGGCCTGGATCGTCGTTCCGCAGATCTCCGAGCCGCTGCTCGGCTACCGGGTGGAGCTGGGCGTCATCGCGGTGGTCTCCGCCGTGATGGTGTTTGTCCTGCGGATCGTGAAATGGAACAGCATTCAGGACTACGTGAACTGGGGCGTACTGGTGATGTACGGCGGCGCGGTAGCGCTGGGTGCCGCGCTGGCGGACACGCACGCGATGGACTGGCTGGCCGCGAAACTCGTGCCGCACGTCGCGGCAAACAAGCTGGCGCTGTTGACGGCCGTGGCGATCGTCGCGGTGATCTTCACCGAAGGCATGAGCAACGCGGCGGTGGTGGCGATGCTGCTGCCGCTGGGGCTTGGGCTGTGCGGCACGCTGCACATTTCCCCGATGGCGATGATGTATATGGTGACGCTGCCCGCGGGGCTGGGCTTCTGCCTGCCGATGGGCGCGCCGGCGATTGCGATTGCGTTTTCCTCGGGGTACTACGGCGTGGGGCAGGTGGTCGCGCGGGGCATGCTGATGAACCTCCTCGCGGTCCTGGTGCTCCTGTTGTGCGCCTGGCTATACTGGCCCCTGATCGGATTGAGACTGTAGGAACGGTCCTCATGGCGGACGTCGGCTTCACCATCTGGTTCACCGGTCTGAGCGGTTCCGGCAAGAGCACGCTGGCGGAACGCCTCCGCGATGCGCTCGTGGCGCGCGGGTTGCACGTCGAATGGCTCGACTCGGAGAAGATCCGGCGCGAACTCAACCGCGACCTGGGCTTCACGCGGGCCGATATCGAGCAGAACCTCCGCCGGCTCGCCTACGAATGCAAGCTGCTCAACCGCAACGGCGTCATTGCGATCGTCTCGGCGATCTCGCCGTACCGCGATGTCCGTGACGCCATCCGCGCGGACCTTGGTCGGTTCATGGAGGTCTACTGCCGCTGCCCGCTGGAGGTCCTGGCGCGGCGCGACGAACACAGGCTCTATGAGCGGGCGCAGCGGGGCGAGATCCGGAATGTCGCCGGCTTCGATGCCCCCTATGAGGAACCGCTCAAGCCCGAGGTCGCCGTCGAGACGGACCGCCAGAGCCCGGAGGCCTGCGTCGAAACGATCCTCCGCACGGCTGAGATCCTGGGCTACCTCGCCCCCGTCGAACCCTCTCGCTACACACCGAAGGAAGAGGAACTCATCCGGCAGCGCCTGCGCGATCTGGGATACATCTGAGACCGGCTCAATCCCGGCTGCCTGCCGGTGCCGTGCCTCCGGCTTTCTTCGCTTCCGCAGACGTCGGGGGTGTCGACGGCCGGGTCGTGAGAACGCCCGCCGGCGACCATTCGGCCCGCAGGCCGCAAGGAACCGGAACCCGCTGACCGGGCCTGCGGTTCAACGCGCGGACCGCCGCGCGAGGATCCTCACAGATGATCATCCTCCCTGGTCGGGCGAGGAAGGTCCGGATCGCTTCCGGGTCCTCCGCCTGCGGTCCCTGCGGGAACCAGCCCTTGTACGGCATCAAGCGGAGCTGCGGGTTGCGGCGGAGTCTCTCGGTGTTGTAGGTGTTGACCTCCACCACATGATCTCACACGTCGGCGGCGTCGAACATCCTCCGGATGTCGTTCTCGAGGCCCGGCTCCTTCACATCCAGGTGTAGAAGAGCCGCCCGCTGGCGCACCAGCACGAGCACCGCCGCCAGCGTCGGGATGCGCGTGTCCTCGTCGGCCGGGCCGAAGACCCGCTTGAACCGGTGCCCGAGCAGCTCGTAGTACGTCAGGCCCTTTACCCTGCCCGTTCCATCGGTCATGCGGTCCAGCGTCTCGTCGTGGAAGAGGTACAGCACGCCGTCCGCACTGCGGCGAATGTCGATCTCGATGCCGTCAGCGCCGCAATCCATGGCCGCCGCGTACGCCTCCAGCGTGTTCTCCGGCGCAATCTCGTTGGCGCCCCGGTGCACGATGACGGGCGTTCCCCGGCGCCGCTCGGCCACTCGCACGTGCCGGACCTCGCGGTCCCTGTCGGGTTCCGGCGGAATGTGGTTGATGTAACCGAGGACCGGCGCCGGCGGCGAGTCTGCCTCCACCCGCGTTCCGGCCGCCGGCAGCAGCACCACAGTGAGCAGGACACACACCCCAGACCCGGCCGAGCGGGAGTTGCGGAGCATTGAATGACCACCTCCGGTTCGCGGGTCCGCGCTCCGGGCCGGGGCAACGTTCCCGAAATGCCTCGGAAGCCGCACTTCTCGCCGGTTCGGCGGCGGGGCGCCTACCGGTGACTGATCCATCGCCAGAGCCAGCCGACCAGCGTCAGCACGGCGGAGAGCACCAGGCACGTGACCACGGGAAAATAGAAGCGGACGCGATCCGATTCGTAGCGGATATCGCCCGGCAACCCGCGAAAGCCGATCCGTCCCAGCGCCCAGACCGCGGCGCCGAGAAGCACCAGAATCCCACCCAGCAGAATAATCAGCTTGCCGAACTGCGTCATACCTGTCCCTGTACCCAAGTCACCCGTGTGATTGTAGCTTCCCCGTGCCGCCGCGGCGAAGCGCGGACGGCCGCTCTGCAGGTTCCGCGGGCGAACCGCCGATGTACGAATATGCCGCGCCCGAATCGGACACCACGAACGGCCCGCGCCGACGGCCGGCGGCCGCGGGGCGCGGCCCCGCGGGTGGGTGGCGAGCAACACGTGGCTCGGGTGGTGCGCGCCGGGATGCTGCAGGCCGGGGTCAGCCGCGATATCGCCCCGGGCGCCGGCAAGGCGATGCTTGTCCCCGTAGAGGGGCGGCGACGCGCGCGATCCATCGTGGAGATGCTTTGCCGCCTGGCGGACGGCGGCGTCGAGATTCGCCTCCTGCACGGGGGCGTCCCGAGCGGCGCGGCCCTGCGGGAGCTCCGGCGGAAGCTGCCTGCCGGCATCGCCATCCGCCGGTGTCCGCGGCTGCACGCCAAGGCAGTCATCGTGGACTGCGGCTCGATGTACGTCGGCAGCGCCAACCTCACCGGCGCCGGCCTCGGGGCAAAGGCCGTCGGAAAGCGCAACTTCGAGCTGGGCGTCTGGACACGCTCGCCGGCACTGATCGACGCGGTCCTCGATGAGTTCAACGCGATCTGGGAGGGTCGCCGCTGCGTCTCCTGCCGCCGGCGCGACGTCTGCCCGGTCCCGCTCGAGGAACCCGTCCTGCAATGACGGTGGCACGGCAAACCGCAACGTGGCAGCCCGCCGGACGGCCGGCAGGCCCGCGCCCGCCGGGGCTGTAGCGATGCCGCGGATCCGGTATAATGCAGATTCGTCGGATTACAGGAGGTTGTGCCATGGCCAACATCCCGCTCCGCCGAGGCATGTTGATCCGCCACCAGAATCACGTCTACCAGGTGGCCGACTTTCAGGAACGCCACACGGGCAAACAGAAGCCGACCGTCCACGTATCCCTTCGCGACATCCGCGACGGGCGGCCGGTCGACCGCACGCTGGACGACCTTCTGCCGGTCGTCGAGGTGGATCACGCCTGGCGCCGGATGCAGTACCTGTACGCCAAGGATCAGGTCCGCGTCTTCATGGATTGCGAGACGTTCGAGGAGTACGAACTGAACGAGACGCACCTGCACGGCAGCACGCCGTTTCTGGTGGACGGGCAGGAATACCGCGTGGCCTTCATCGAGGGTCGGCCGGCCTCTCTCGAGATGCCGGAGATCGTTTCCCTGAAGGTCGCCGTGACCGCCGCGCCGGAACACTCCGTCGGCGTCGCTTCGAATGTCACCAAAGAGGCAACGCTGGAAAACGGCCTTCAGGTCCGCGTGCCCCTGTTCATCAAGACGGGCGACACGATCCGCATTGATACGCGCACCCGGACGTACGCAGGGAAAGAACACACATAACCGGCGCGACCGCCCCCCGGTGCCGTTCGGGAATGCGTGCCGGCGGGGCGTGCCGGATGCGCCAGACAACCGACTCAGTCCGCTTCCAGGAAGGCCCGCACATGCGCCGGGGCGCACCGCTTCAGCGACGGCAGGTCATAGCCGCCTTCCAGAATGCTGACAACGCGCCCCTTCGCGTGCCGTTTCGCAACGGCCAGAAGTTCCCGCGTCATCCACGCAAAGGACGCCGGCTCCAGGTTGATGGTCGCGATTCGCTCCTCGGCGGCGGCGTCGAACCCGGCGCTGATCAGTACGAACTCGGGCGCGAACGCGTCGAGCCTCGGCACAACCTTTTCCGAGAACGCCCGGCGATACTCCACATCGCCGCTGCCGGGTCGCATCGGGATATTCAGCGTGAACCCGGCGCCGCGCCCGCGCCCGGTTTCGCTCTCATACCCCGTACCGGGGTACTGAGGCGGCGACTCATGCAGGCTGATGAAGAACACGTCGTCGCGGTCCTCGAAGATGGCCTGCGTGCCGTTGCCGTGGTGGACATCCCAATCCACGATCGCCACGCGGGCAAGGCCGTGCCGCCGGATCAGGTACTCCGCCGCCACCGCCACGTGATTGAAAAGGCAGTAGCCCATCGCCCGGTCGCGTCCGGCGTGATGCCCCGGCGGCCGGACCGCGCAGAACGCCCGTTCGACGGCCCCACCCACGACCGCGTCGCACGCCGCCAGGACACCACCGGCCGCCAGCTGCGCCACTTCGTAGCTTTCCGAACCGATATGCGTCTCGCTGTCGCCCAGGAACGTCATCCCGCCCTCGCACGCCAGCCGTACGACTTCGACGTACGCCGGCTCATGCACCCAGCCCAGCACCTCGATCGCAGCCGGCCCGAACGAAAGCGGTACCATCCGGCCGAGCAGGCCTGACGCCTCCAGCGCGTCCGCCACCGCCACCAGCCGCTCGGGCCGCTCGGGATGCGTCGGCCCCGTGTCGTGCCGCAAAAAGAACTGGTCGTAGATCCATCCCACGCGCATACGGAGAGCCTACGGGGCCCTCGGCCCGCCGCCAAGCTTCTACCGCCCAGGCACCGAGGCACATCGGCACGGCGGGGATGCCCCGGCCCCCGTTCCGCGCAAAGCAAGGCCCGTCCGTACTGCACGGACGGGCCTTGGCAAAGGTCGGGGGCGGCCCCCCTCGCACTGCGAACAACGCCGACCGTTTTCGCTGAGATCGCTTTCGTGCGCGACGCGGCTCGGCGTTGCATCTCCGTCACGGCGACGAGGCCCCGACCGGCCGAGACTCGCGCAGCGAATGCGGCAAGGGATTTCCCTGATTCTGTCACGGGCACGAACCGGCCGAAGCCGCGAGAAAACGCGCTCGCTTCAGCGGCGGCCCATGACAGAATCGTGTATACCTGTTAATCGAAGAGTTTTTGAATGTCGTCGATCAACTGGTTGACGTCGTTCGTCTTCTTCCCGTCGAGGCTGTTGGCGGTATTCGTAAGGCCGTCGGCGGCCTCGCGCATCGCCTCGGTAAGCGAGCAACTGCTCTCCGCACACAGGGTGGCCAGGGGCCACAGCATGGCCCATCTCAGCCATGAACGCTTTCGCAGAATCCCGTTCATGAATCGGTCCTCCTCGCTCTCACCCATTTCGGGCGTCGAGTGGACTTATCGGCGGGGTCAGAACGAATCCTTAGCTGGGTCGCCGGGGTACCGGGTGCTGGGCGGAGGCACCGGATAAGTTGCAGATTATCGGACTATAGCACCGCTGGGGACTGGCGGGGCAAACACTATAATGCCCCGTGGGCGGGCCGGGGCCGGGCCCGGTGTACCCGCCCCGCAACGACGATCATGGAGTCGATACCGCTGACGCCGGAGGTCCTCGTTTCGGCTTATTGCCGGGGGATCTTCCCCATGGATGTGCAGGGGCGGATCCGCTGGTTCAGCCCGGCCCCCCGGGCGATCATCCCGCTGGACCGCTTCCACGTCTCGCACACGCTCCGCCAGCTCTGCCGGCAGGGGAAGTTCGAGGTCCGCGTGAACGGTCGGTTTCGCGACGTGATGCGTTGCTGCGCGGAGCGACCGGAGGGCACCTGGATTTCGCAGGAGATCATCGAGGCTTACACCGCCCTGCACGAGCGCGGACTGGCCCACAGTGTGGAGGCGTACTGCGAGGGCGAGTTGGCCGGCGGGCTCTACGGGGTGGCGCTGGGCGGAGCGTTTTTCGGCGAGTCGATGTTCCATCGCCGGCGAGACGCATCCAAAGTGGCGCTCGTGCATCTGGTCGAGCGGATGCGGGATCGCGGCTACCGTCTGCTCGATGTGCAGTTCCTTACGCCGCACCTGGAGCGGTTCGGCGCGGTGGAGATCCGCCGGTCGGATTACCTGCGGCGGCTGCGGGCCGCCCTGCGGGTGGCGTGCCGGTTCGCGGATTGACGGGTCGGGCAAGGGCGGCGTATAGAAGGGCATGCAGGTCGTCGCGCTCTCCAACGATATCTACCTCAGGAACATCG